>NZ_JBLWIT010000044.1:29908-69070 GCF_048381435.1 Rhodococcus mengyinensis
GCGGCGCCGGGTACGCGACGAGCGGGGACGAGGTCAGTCGTTGGTGGGTCGGTTACTTGCTGCCTGCCTGGGGCCGGGGTGGAGGTGTTCCCGGGCATGCGAGCCCGCAGATTGGTGACCGCGTCGACGGTGGGCGGTGGTGTGGCGGTGACGGGAGTGCACTTCGAGTCGACGGGCGGTGAGCGCGTCGAGGTGGCTGCCGGGTCTGGTGTGGTGCTGGCGACGGGGGGATTCGAGTGGAACGAGGAGTTCAAGAGGGCGTTCCTGCGGGGTCCGCTGAAGCATCCGGTCTCGATGCCCACGTGTGAGGGCGACGGCTTGTCGATGGCGATGCGGGTCGGGGCGATGCTCGGGAACATGAGAGAGGCGTGGTGGAGTCCGGTGGCCGAGTTACCGGATGGTGTGAACGAGATGAACCGGGTGATGGTCAACGCGGACCGCACACGGCCACGGTCGATCATGGTGAACCGCTCGGGGCGGCGTTTCACGAACGAGGCGGCGAACTACAACGCCTTCGGCGGGGCATTCCACCAGGAGGATGTGGCCTCCTTCCGCTACGCCAACCTTCCGTGCTGGTTGATCTTCGATCAGGAATATCTGCGGCGTTACGGCACGGTCGGACCGTGGCCACCGGGAGAGGTAGCGCCGGAATGGATGACACGGGCCGGCAGCGTTGCGGAGTTGGCGGCCGCCCTGGGGATTCCGGGCGACGCGCTAGAACGGACGGTCGAGCGGTGGAACGGACACGTGGCGGAGGGATGCGATCCGGACTTCCACCGCGGTGAAAGTGCGCACGACCGATGGTGGGGCGACCCGCACCTGAAGGGTGCCGTCGAGGGCACCCTCGGTCCGCTGACCGAGGCGCCGTTCTATGCGGTGCGGCTCGAAAGCGGGGCATTGGGAACGAAGGGCGGACCGAAGGTCGACAAGCACGGCAGAGTGGTGGACCTCGACGGCGGGGTGATCGGTGGGTTGTATGCGGCGGGCAACGTGATGGCGTCGCCGTTCGGGATGACGTACGGAGGCGCGGGAGGGACGCTGGCGCCGGCAATGGTGTTCGGTTACCTCGCCGGCCGCCACGCCGCATCGAGAACGGTGCACGCATGACCTCGGGTCCGACCTCGGAACTGCCCGGACATCTGCGCGCGGACACCGTCTTCGACCTCGTGATCGCTCGGGCGGAAGCAACGCCCGACGACACCCTCGTGATCGACGAGCGTCAGCGCACCATGAGCTTTCGGGAGTTCCGAGATTCCGTCGAGCGGGTTGCCGCGGGCCTGGCCGAACGGGGCGTCACCGCGGGCACGGTGGTCTCCTGGCAGTTGCCGAGTTGGACCGAGACCATGGTGCTGACCATGGCACTCTCACGGATCGGCGCCGTGCAGAATCCTCTGATCATGATGCTGCGCGAACCCGAGGTGGAGTTCATCTGTCGTCAGGTCGGCAGCCGGCTTCTAATCGTCCCGGAGGAATTCCGCGGTTACGCCCACGGCGAGATGGCACGTTCGGTGGCCGCTCGGCTGCCCGGAATCGACCTCCTCGTCACCGACCGCACCCTCTCTCGAGCCGAACCTCGCACCGAGCAACCGCCGCCGACGCCGACCGATGTCCGCTGGGTGTTCTACACCTCCGGCACCACCTCGCAACCCAAGGGCGCCCGACACGTGGACACGGGACTACTCGCCGCTGCCGAAACATTCTGCGAAGCCATCGCTCCTGGACCGAACGACAGGATCGCTGCGCTCGCACCGATCGCCCATGTGGGCGGAGTCCTGCACCTGCTCGTCGCGCTGATGTCCGGTGCAGCGTTGATCACCACCGACGTCTTCGAACCAGAGGCGACCGCGCGACTCCTCGCCGACACCGGTGTCACCCTGGGAGGCAACGGAACCCCCTTCGCGCAAGCCTTTCTCCGGCAACAGCGTGCGCATGATAGTCGGCTGTTCCCGGACCTGAGGGCCTTTCTCATCGGGGGCGCGCCGCGTCCGGTCGCCCTGCACCGCGAGGTCTCGAGCGAACTCGGCGGGGTGGGCCTGGTGTCCGGATACGGGCTCACGGAATGCCCGTTCATCGCGTGGGGGAGTCCCTCGGGCAGCCCGAACGAGATCGCGGTGACCGAAGGCCATCCGGGACCCGGCACATTCATACGTACCGTCGGCGCGGACGGCGCCGAAGTGGCTGCCGGCGAGCGCGGTGAACTGAGAGTGAAGGCCCGACAACTCACCGTCGGGTACGTGGACGCCGCACTGGACGTCGAGGCGTTCGACGACGACGGTTACTTTCGCACGGGTGACGTCGCCTTCCTCGACGACGAGGGATGCCTCAACATCGTCGGCCGTCTCAAGGACGTGATCATCAGGAACATGGAGAACATCTCCGCCCGGGAAGTCGAGGATCACCTCGTCACCGTTCCCGGACTCGTCGATTCGACGATCATCGGACTCCCCGACCCGGAGACGGGTGAACGTGTCTGTGCGGTAGTGGTACCCGAGGGTTCGGCGGTGGCTCCGAGCCTGGCCGACGTCTGCGAGCACCTCGTGGTCCGAGGGCTGAACAAGCGCAAGCTGCCCGTGCAGCTCGAGGTACTCGACCAATTGCCCCGAAATGCCATGGGCAAGGTCGTGAAAAAGGATCTGGCCCGGTTGTTCGGGAAGGACGCCCAGTGAGCCGCTGCGTGAACTGACGTTCGATCGACCACAGCAATTCGAATCCAACGCGATCAACACCCGTGCGAGGAGGCACTTCTGATGGAAATCGATGTCGAGGTCGCGGTGGTGGGTGCCGGTCCATGCGGTGCCACACTGGCCAATCTGCTGGGCACACAGGGCGTGACGACGATCGTGCTCGACAAGGAGCCGGCGGTCATCGACCATCCGCGGGCGGTGGCGATCGACGACGAATCGTTGCGCTCGTTCCAGACCGCGGGGATTGTCGACGACATCGTGCGGGACACCATCCAGAATGCGCCGATCCGGTACTACAACTCGCGCGGCAAGCAGTTGGCCCACGTGCGTCCCAGCGGGCAACCGTACGGCTGGCCTCGACGCAACCTGTTCTTTCAGCCGCTGATGGAAGCCGGGCTCCGGAAAGGCCTCGACCGTTTCGCCAACGTGGAACTCCATGCTGCCACCGAGGTCACTGAGTTGCTGCAGACTTCGAACGCGGTGCACCTGGTAGCGAAGTCCGAGGCGGGTGAAGTGCGGGTGCAAGCGCAGTACGTGGTCGGCGCGGACGGTGGCCGCAGCTTCGTCCGTGACGCAGCGGGTCTGCTGCTCACCGGGGAGACGGCGCCGTCGAAGTGGCTCGTCGTCGACGTCGCCGAAGATTCCCTCGATGCGCCCTATTCGGCGGTCTACTGCGATCCGGATCGGCCGGCGATGACGATCCCGCTACCGTACGGATATCGGCGATTCGAATTCAAACTCCTACCTGACGAGACCGAGGAGGACGTCGTCACCGATCGATCCGTCGATCGGCTGCTGCGAAAGTTCTACCGCGGGATACCGATGCCCACCGTCCTGCGGCGTCGCGTGTACTGGCATCACTCGCGGACAGCGGACCGGTTCGGGTCCGGCCGCGTCTTCGTTGCAGGCGACGCCGCGCACCTGCAACCGCCGTTCTTCGGGCAGGGCATGAACTCCGGAATCCGTGACGCGACGAACCTCGCATGGAAGTTGGCGGCGGTCGTCCAGGGACGGGCCGGCGACCGGTTGCTCGACACCTACGACGCCGAGCGCAGGAAGAATGCCGAGGCGATGGTGTCGTTCGCCACCCGGATCGGGAGCTACTATCAGCCGCGTAATCGCGCCACCGAGGTGGTGCGAGACGCGGTGTTCCGCGGGGTTCAGCTGATTCCCGGCGCGCGCGAATACATTCTGCAGATGAAATACAAGCCGGCGCCGCGTTACACCGACGGGGTGGTGGTGGCCGAACCGGGACAGGACTCCGGCTCTCCGGTCGGCAGGCTCTTCGGCCAGCCGTCGGTGCAACTCGCCGACGGCAACCGAGTGAAGCTGGACGATGCGGTCGGACGCGGATTTGCTGTTCTCGGACTGACGAGCGATCCAGCAGATTCGCTCTCGCCGGCCACTCGAGCACGCGTGAACGCGCTGGGGGCGAATCTGTTCCGCGTGACGGCTCCGCCGTCCGCACGCCGCCACGGGTTCAGGGTGTCGAGCAGCGGGAGCAGCGGGAGCAGCTCGAGCACCGAACTGTTCGACGTCGACGGTGCGTTCCGCGACCTGACACTCGAACGTCGGCAGGACGAGGTGATCGTCCTCCGGCCGGATCGGTACGTGGCAGCGGTGTGCCGGGCGGACGAACTCGATCGGGTCATGTCTCGCCTGTGCGACGGGATGGCAGTTCCCAGCTGAACCGCCTCGCGGCCCCGGCCCCCGTGAGAGGGGGCCGGGGCCGCGGTGGTGCAATCGTCGCAGATCGCCTAGCAGAGCGTGTCTGCTATTTACGGACACGATGATGAATGACGAGCGCAGCGAAGAGTACGCCACCAAGGAAGGTGGTGGCGTACTTGTCGTAGCGAGTTGCGATGCCACGCCACTGCTTGAGACGCCCGAAACCACGCTCGACGGTGTTGCGTTCGCGGTAGCGGTCCTTGTCGAACGCCGGCGGTCGACCCCCGTCCGATCCTTTCGTATTGCGGCGTCGGATCTGGTCGCAGCGTTCGGGGATGGTGTGCGAGATTCTGCGTTCCCTCAGGTTCTTCGGGTACTCGGGTGCGAGTACGCCTTGTCGGCCAGCAGGCGGAACGCTTCGGTGTCGTGGGCGCGGTGCGCGTCGAGCAGCGACGCCAGGTAGGGGTTGTCGCCGGCCTGTCCCGGCGAGAGCATCAGCGTCAGCGGGCAGCAGAAGGTGTCGGTGAGGGCGTGGATCTTGGTGCTCAGCCCGCCGCGGGAGCGGCCAAGTGCGTGGTCTGCGGGTTCGTTGGCCAGATTCTTGTCATTCGACCGAGCCCCCCTGTGTGCGCATCGGTCAGGGCGCCAGCCGAATGCTGGTGTGCGCGGACAATCGTCGAGTCGAGCGACAGCAGACGTTCGAGCTGTTCCTCTCGTTCGGGGGCTGCCGCCCGCACCGCGGCGAACATCCGAATGTAGGTGCCGTCGTCGGACCAGCGGCGATGCCGTTCCCAGATCGACTGCCACGGGCCGAAGTATTCGGGCAGATCGCGCCACGGTGATCCGGTTCGGAACCGCCAGGCGATTCCTTCCAGGGTCAACCGGTGGTCGTTCCACGGACGCCCCCTTCTGCCCGCCAGTGCGGGTAGGACGGGCTCGATCACAGCCCACAGGTCATCGGGGATCTCGTCGGCGCGCAACACATACCCAGCATCACGCATCAATTCCCGAACATTAAGCAGACACACTCTAGTCGACGCTGGTGACCGGTATCGAACCGCCGGTGATCGCGGAACCGTTGTCCGACAACAGGAAGTCGACGACCTTCGCAATCTCCGTCGGCTTCGACCACCCCTTACGGTCCGAGTCGGGCATCGCGGAACGGTTGCCTGGAGTGTCTATGACGAACGGCAACAGCGCGTTGACTCGGATGCGGTCGTCGATGTACTCGAGTGCAAGAGTCTCGACGAGTGCTACCACGGCAGCCTTCGACGCGATGTACGACGCCGCACCGGGAAACGGTCGACGTGTCGCGGCGGCGGACATGCAGATCACGGAACCTCCACCACCCCGAATCAAGTGCGGGAGCGCGGACTGGGTCACCGTGTACGCCGTCCGGACATTGAGGTTCAGCTGTGCGTCGAGTGTCGCCACCGGCGTTTCGTGTACCCGCGTCCCCGAAGTGAAACCCCCGACGAGGTTGACGACGCCGAAAAGGGGCCGATCCGCGTCGTCACCGGCGATGGCGACGACGTTCTCGAGGTCGTCCTCGTCGGCGAGATCGGTGCGCACCAACTGCAGATTGGGGTGCTCGGGAAGGCGGCCGAGTTCGTCACGGTTGATCCACGGGACCACCACCCGCCATCCGGCCATCAGGAGGTGAGTGGTGACCGACGACCCGAGGCCACCGGTTCCCCCGGTCACCAGAGCTGTGCGTGCCATGTCCTTCACTGTCCTTTCCATACCGGCGCACGCTTCTCGGCGAATGCGCGGGGTCCTTCCTTGGCATCCTCCGACGTGGCGATCCGCGGCAGTTCGTCGGACGTCATCGACCAGCCTGCGTGCTCGTCGGGCCGGTCACCGTTCGCTCGCTGTGCGAGGGCAATCCGCTTGTGTGCCTGCACGGCCAGCGGGGCGTTCGACCCGATCTGTTCGGCGAGTGCGAGCGCCGTGTCCAGCACACGCTCGGCAGGTACGACCCGATTGACCAGATGAAATTCGAGTGCCTGCCGGGCCGTCACCGGTTCACCGGTAAGGAGGAGTTCCATCGCGACCGTGGCGGGCAGCTTGGCGGGGAGACGGAAGGCACCACCGGCACCTGCGATCAGGCCCCGCTTGACTTCGGGTAGTCCGAACGTCGCCCTGTCGGCTGCGACGGCGAGATCACTCGCGAGGACCAATTCGGTTCCACCACCGAGCGCGGGCCCATTGACCGCAGCGATGGTCGGCTTGCTGATGGCGTGGCCGACGTAGCCCGCGAGCCCCCAGGCTTCGCGGCCCGCTGGAATGACGCTTTCACCGCGAGCGAGCGCCTTGAGGTCGGCCCCCGCGCAGAACGCCTTGTCGCCTGCGCCGGTGAGCACCACGACGCGGACGTTCGGGTCGGCTTCCGCTTCCTCGAGGGCGTCGCCCACTCGGATACACATGTCGGCGTTGACCGCGTTGCGCGCCTCCGGACGGTTCAACGTGATCAACATCGTGTGGCCACGCACTTCGACGAGCGCCGGGGGCGTGGTGGAGGCGGTCGATTCTGTGACGGTCATACTCTGTCCTTCGCAGTGGGGAGATGAGTTCGGTGGGCGCAGGTCATACCCACACCCGATCGAGGTCCGCGGCCTCCCGTGGTGGGGAGGTCGGTGTAGAGGGCGGTGTCCGCGAGAAGCGGGGCGCCGGCATGGGTTGCACGACGCCGTCGATCTCCACGAAGGACCCGCGGGTGGAGAAATGAGGATCGGTGGGGGCCTCGGCGAAGCTCGATACGGGGGTGACGCACGCGTCCACGTCGGAGAAAGCGGCCGCCCACTCGGCCCTGCTGCGGGTGGTGAACCTCGCTGCCAACAGGACGCGGAGCTCGGGCCATCGACTGCGGTCGTTGCGGTCTGGAAGGGTGTTCGGGTCGAGCCCCAGAACGGCGATCAGCCTGTCGTAGAACTGTGGTTCGAACGCACCGACCGCCATATAGTGGCCGTCCGAGCACTCGTAGGTGTCCCAGAACGGGCAGCTACCGTCGACGAGGTTCGCGCCGCGCTCGTCCGACCAGCTTCCCTGCCCCCGCATCGACCACGCGTGCTGGGTCAGGACCGCCGCCCCCTCGGCAGCGGAGACGTCGACCACCTGACCGAGTCCGGATCGCTGTCGCTCCCAGAGGGCCGAGAGGATCCCGGTGACCATGAACATGGACCCACCAGCGAACCCGGCCACCACGTTGAGTGGTGGCACGGGCCGCTCCTCGCCCCTGCCGATCGAGTGGAGGATACCCGTCGGTGCAATGAAGTTGATGTCGTGTCCGGCCTTGTCGGCTCGGGGGCCGTCCTGACCCCATCCGGTGACGCGGGCGTACACCAGGGAGGGCACGTGTTCGAGCACGATCGCCGGCCCCAATCCGAGGCGTTCGACGACGCCGGGACGGAAGCCCTCGACGAGGACGTCTGCACCGGACGCGAGGGCGAGGACGTCGGCGGCTCCTCGAGAATCTTTGAGATCGACCTCCACGACCCGCTTTCCGCGGTGCAGGTGCTCGGCGCTGGTGTGGTCCTCGGGGAGAAGACCGGGGCGTTGGACGCGGACGACATCGGCACCGAGATCGGCGAGAACCATCGCCGCGTGGGCGCTCGGTCCGATGTTCGCCAACTCGACGACCCGCAGCCCGATCAAGGGCCCGCTCCTGCTCACCCTCGATCAGCTCCACACAGTGTTCGCCGGAACCGCTACCCGCGAGGGGGCCGTCGGTGTGGCCGTCGGGGTACGCGAGAACGCCGGTGCCGGTGCGGGCTGCAGGACACCGTCGAGGTCGGTGAAGACTTTCCGGTCGATCATCTGCGGGTCCCGTGCGGCCTCGTCGAAGTCCAATACCGGTGTGACGCAGGCGTCCACGTCGGCGAACCGCGCTGCCCACTCGTCGCGAGTGCGCGACGCGAATTTCTCGGTGAACAGCTTGCGCACGAGGGGCCAGCCCTCGACATCACGCTGGTGCCCCAGCGTCGCCGGAACGATGTCGAGAACACGCAGCAGCTCTGCGTAGAACTGGGGCTCTAGCGCACCGACGGCGACGTACTTGCCGTCGGAACACTCGTAGGTGTCGTAGAAGGGTGCGGATCCGTCGAAGACGTTGGTGCCCCGGTCGTCCGACCACTGGCCGGTGCCGCGCATCGACCACAGCAGATGGGCGAGCGCGGGGGCGCCGTTGACCATCGCCGCATCGACCACCTGTCCCCGGCCCGACAGTTGACGTTCCACGAGAGCAGCGAGTACCCCGACGACGAGGAACATCGACCCACCGCCGAAGTCGCCGAACAGATTCAGGGGTGGAACCGGGCGCTCGCCCTTCCGGCCGACGGCGTGGAGCAACCCGGTCACCGAGATGTAGTTGAGGTCGTGGCCGGCCTGCATCGCGCGTGGTCCGTTCTGCCCCCACCCCGTGACCCGACCGTAGATCAGGCGTGGATTGCGAGTGAGGGCCTCGTCCGGTCCGAGCCCCATACGTTCGGTCACTCCGGGACGAAATCCCTCGATCAGGACATCTGCGCGTTCCAAGAGGCCCAGGACCATTTCGATGTCCTCGGGGCGCTTGAGGTCCGCTTCGACAATGGTGCGTCCGCGCAGTTGCTGGCTCGCCGTGCGATCGGGTGCCGGCAGACCGCCGACTCGCTGAAGTCGAACTACGTCGGCTCCGAGGTCCGCGAGAAGCATCGCGGCATGCGGTCCGGGTCCCATTCCGGCGAGTTCCAGTACGCGGATACCCGCCAGGGGACCGCTGCCGACGTCTTCGGTGGGCACGGCTGCTCCTGAGTCGAAGTGGTGTGAAGTGCGGTCGGTGACTCGGTCAGTCACTCGACGGAAGCGGCTTGGCGCTCTTGAGCGCGAGCACTTCGTCACCCAGCGCCAGGCTGCCGTCGCCGCTCTTGGTTGCGAGGACCTCGACGGTATTGGCGGAGTCCGTGTAGCGCTTGCCGAGAATGGTTCCGTCCCGCAGGTCACTTGCGGGTGCGAGTCCGTCTGCCGGCTGCTGGGAGGTATCGATCATCGGCTGCCCGCCGCACGTCAGGGTGACGTCACCGCTCCCGCCCCGGACGACGATGACCTCGGTGCTACACACCTGGCTGCGCAGTCGTGCTCCGGTCTTCAACATGGGAATCCCTCTCTTGCTGTGGTATTCGGCCCGGTGCTCCCCGGGCCGAGGGTGGATGGCTAGACGGCGGACTTCTGAGGTTCGCAGTCGATGACGCCCGCGACGATCTCCGCGACGATGTCTTTGCGCAGGATCTTCCCGGTCAGGGTCGTGGGCAGTTCGCTGCGGTAGACGATCCGATCGGGAGTCCGGGAACCGCGCAGACGGGCGCGCACGAACTGTCGAAGCTCCTCCGCGTCGGGGACCTCTCCGGGCTCGGGAACCACCGTCGCGACGATGGCCTGACCCCAGTGGTCGTCCGGGATGCCGACGACCACCACCGAGCGCACCCGTGGGTGCTCCACCAGGACGTCCTCGATCTCGGCAGGCGCGATGTTCTCGCCGCCGCGGATGATCGTGTCGTCGTTGCGACCCACCACGAAGAGGAAGCCCTCGACGTCCTCGAACGCCAGATCCCGGGTGGGGAACCAACCGTCGGCGTCGAGTACCGAACCGCGACCTATGTATTCGCCGGACACCTGGGGTCCGCGGACCCACAGTTCGCCTTCGTCACCCGGTGCGACCGGCTTGTCGTAGGCATCTCTGATCTCGACCTCGATGCCGGGCACCGGCCGGCCGATCGATCCGAGCCGGGCGCGGACCGCAGGATCTTCGGAGTCCAGTGCGGCGCGGTGATCCTCCGGGCCGAGCAGGGCGATCGTGGAGCTGGTCTCGGTGAGTCCGTAGGCATTGACGAAACCGACGTTCGGGAACGCGCGGAGGGCGGCTTCCAATGTGGGGCGCGGCATGCGCGCACCTCCGTAGGACAGTGACCGCAGCGTGGGGACGTCGGCATCACTGCCGCCGAGGTGATCCACGATGCGGTCGAGCATCGTCGGGACGACCATCGCCGAGGTGGCCTTCGCGGTGCGCGCGAGTTCGACCCAGTCCGCGGCGTCGAACTGCGGGAGGTAGATCATTTTCCGGCCCGCGTAGAAGTTGGTCAAAATCGTGCCCATGCCTGCGACGTGGTAGGGCGGAACGCTGATGAGCGCGCCGTCCGTCTCCTCGGCGGAGGCGAACTCGACGGTCCCCATCACGTAGCTCAGCAGATGGCTGTGCCGGAGCACGACGCCCTTGGGGGCGGAGGTGGTACCGCTCGTGAACAACACGATCGCCGGTGCGTCCGGGTCGACGTCCGCGGGCGGTACCGGATCCGAGGCCAGCTCCTCGGCGCGGGCGAAGAAGTCGTCGGTGGTGACGACGCGGGTGGCGTCGGCGTCCGCGACCGGTGCGAGGTAGACCGGGTCGACGACGACGAGTGCGTCGTCGACTCTCGCGATCAACTGCTGCAACTGCGCTGCACCGAGCCGGTAATTGACGGGGGTGAACGGGACACCGGCGTAGGCGGAGGCGAAGAGCAGCGCGGGAAGTTCGAGTCCGGAGCCCCCGAGGAACACGACGTTGCGCGCGCCCGACTCGATCGCGGCGCTTCCCGCGCCCGCGACGAGCCGGCCGAACTCCTGGTAGGTGAGCGAACCGTCACCGACGGTGATCGCGGTGCGGTCCGGGTTGCCGGAGATCGCCATCTCCAGGATCAGCGAAATGCTCATGGTTGTCTTCCGATCAGGTGAGTGTCGAGGGAACCGTCAGTGGGGGTCCTTGGCTGGCAGGGCCGCGATCGATGGGGGGTCGTTCTCGGTTCGCCCGGTCTTCGCGGCACTGCCGGGAGAGCCGAGTTCGTCGAAGAACTCCGCGTTGGAACTGACGTATCCGGACCATTGATCAGGCAGGTCGTCGTCGAAGAAGATGGCCTCGACGGGGCAGACCGGTTCACAGGCTCCGCAGTCGACGCACTCGTCGGGATGGATGTACATCATCCGTCCGCCCTCGTAGATGCAGTCGACGGGGCATTCTTCGATGCAGGCTTTGTCCAGTACATCGACGCAGGGTTCGGCAATTACGTACGGCACGGCGGGTCGGACTCCTAGCTCTGACGATGACCTAACTCAACTTGTCCAGAACCATATGCCATCTTCTGACATCTTGTCTATGAAATTTTGAAGCCGGTCCCGAGTCGGCCCGAGGCAGGGTTCGGCCTGGGGATATCTGCGCTATCCGCACAATGTCGACGGGGAACATCGGTTATTCGCGATCGGCTCTGTTGCGCGGCGGGATCATTGGATACTCTTCTATCTGACAGCTCAGGTCACATCGAGATCCTGCAGCTCCGACGCGGCTACGTTGCCGTTCCACTCAATCGAAAGGTACTCCGCCATGGCGTTGGCGATCTCGGAAGAACACAAGGAACTGGCCGACGTGGCCGCGTCCCATCTCGCGCGGGGGAACGTGCGGGAGGCTGCACGTCAGACTCTCGACGGCACCGTCGCGGACCTTCCCGCGTTCTGGTCCGCGACGGCAGGGCTCGGCTGGTTCGGACTGCACCTGCCCGAAGAACACGGGGGGTCGGGCTTCGGTCTCCCCGAACTCACGGTGGTATCGGAGGCCCTCGGACACGAACTGGCCCCGGGGCCGTTCCTTCCGACGGTGACGGCCTCGGCGATCCTGGCGCACAGCGCACCCGAATCGGTTCAGGCTCGGTGGCTTCCGGGACTGGCCGACGGTTCGGCGATCGGCGCCGTCGGCCTGTCACCGGGGTTGACGCTCGATTCGGACGGTGGCCTCACCGGCGAGAGCCGCGCGGTGATCGGCGCGCCCCAGGCGGCTGTGCTCGTGCTGGTCGTAGGAGATGACGTCGTGGTGGTCGAAACCGGCGAGGCCGGTGTGTCGGTGTCGACGCGAGCGGGCTTGGACACGACTCGGACGATCGGCAATGTCAGGGTCGACGGTGCTGCGATTCCCGCCGAGCGCATCCTGAAGGGCGCAGCGCGCGCCGCGGTCACGTATTTCCGCATCCTCGCCGCCGCCGAGGCCGTGGGAAGCGCGATGGCCTGCCTCGAGACCGCCACCGACTACGTGAAGACCCGCGAGCAGTTCGGGCGACCGGTCGGCACCTTCCAGGCAGTGAAGCATCATTGCGCGAACATGCTGATCGACATCGAGATGACCGTGGCCGCCACCTGGGACGCGGCACGGGCCGGAGATGTCGAGAGCGCCTGGTTCGCCGCCGCGGTCGCTGCCTCACACGCCGCCCGGGCCCAGGTGAAAGCGGCCCGGCTCAACATCCAACTGCACGGTGGTATCGGATTCACCTGGGAGCACGACGCGCACCTCTACCTGCGTCGAGCGGACACCGTGGCGGCTGTATTGGCGGACGGGCGCGACCCGCTGGTCGACGTCGTCGAGGCCTTCCGCGCCGGGGAGGCACATGGTGCGTCCTTCGAACTGCCGGAGGAAGCACAGACGTTCCGCGAGCAGGCCGGTGCCGCGGTGGCCCACTACAAGGCGCTGCCCGAGGCGGAGCAGCGTGACTATCTGGTGGACAGCGGCTACCTCGTTCCGCACTGGCGGAAGCCCTGGGGCCGGGAAGCCGGAGTGGTGGAGCAGCTGGTCATCGAGGAGGAATTCGCGGGCATCGATCTACCCGATCTCGGAATCACCGGCTGGGTCAACCTCACGATCTCCCAGGTCGGGACGGACGAGCAGAAGAGCCGGTGGATCGACCCCGTCCTCCGTGGGCACACCAACTGGTGCCAGTTGTTCAGCGAGCCGGGTGCGGGGTCCGACGCGGCCGCGGTTCGCACGGCGGGCAAACGCGTCGACGGGGGGTGGCGTATCACGGGACAGAAGGTGTGGACGAGTGCCGCGCTCGGTTGCGAGTGGGGTCTGGCCACGGTCCGGACGGATCCGCAGGCCTCTAAGCATGCCGGCGTGACGATGATGGCGATCCGGCTGGACTCACCGGGAGTCGAGATCCGTCCGCTGCGGGAGATCACCGGGGACGCACTGTTCAACGAGGTGTTCTTCGACGACGTCTTCGTGCCGGACACCGACGTGGTCGGGGGCGAGGGAGAGGGCTGGAAGGTGGCCCGTGCGACGCTCGGCAACGAACGCGTCTCCATCGGTGGCGGTAGTGGTTCCATCGCGTTCACCGGGAAGGAACTGGTCAAGCTGCTCGACGGGTCTCCCGGTGCCAGGGAAAGCGCGGAGCACGAGGTGGGGGAGATCCTCGCGGAGGAGCACACGCTGCGTCTGCTCAACCTCCGCCAGGCCGCCCGGGCGATCGCCGGCGCCGGTCCCGGTCCCGAGGCCAACGTCACCAAACTCGTCAAAGCCGAACACTCGCAGCGCATCACCAACCTCGGCATGACTCTGGCCGGACCGGCGGGGGTGATGGGTGAGGTTCCGGACGTCTCCTACCCCTACCTGTTCACCCGTTGCCTGACGATCGCGGGTGGAACGTCGGAAATCATGCGCAACACCATCGCCGAACGGATCCTGGGGCTGCCGCGCGATCCGCTGGTCCGCTGAGCGATGACGGACGAAAGGAATTGCACGTGAATGACCTTCCCCTCGCGGGTGTCACCGTGGTCAGTCTGGAACAGGCTGTCGCGGCACCGTTCGCGACGCGTCAACTGGCAGATTTGGGAGCCCGCGTCATCAAGGTCGAGCGACCTGGCGACGGGGATTTCGCCCGCGGCTACGACGTGTCGGTTCACGGGCAGTCGAGTTACTTCGTCTGGCTCAATCGGTCCAAGGAATCGCTGTCACTCGATCTCAAGGCCGATGAAGGCAGGGAGATCCTGTTCGAGCTTCTCGCGACGGCAGATGTCTTCGTGCAGAACCTGGGACCGGGAGCCACCGGCCGCATGGGCCTGGGCGCGGAGGATCTTGCCGCCCGCTTCCCGACGCTGATCGTCTGCGACATCTCGGGTTACGGTGCCGACGGACCGTGGGGTACGCGTAAAGCGTACGACCTTTTGGTCCAGGCGGAGGCAGGGCTGCTGTCCATCACCGGGTCGCCGGACGAGGTCGCGAAGGCCGGAATCTCGGTCGCCGACATCGCAGCAGGAAGTTTCGCCTACTCGGGAATCCTTGCCTCCCTGTACACGCGGGCGGTGTCGGGCCGAGTGCGCTCGGTCAGTGTGTCGTTGTTCGACGCGCTGGCCGAGTGGATGGGTTCTCCGGCGTACTACGCGCAGTACGGCGGCGAGAGTCCCAGGCGCACCGGTGCTCGGCATGCGACGATCGCACCGTACGGGCCGTTTACGGCAGGTGACGGCGAGCGGGTGCTCCTCGCGATCCAGAATCAACGTGAGTGGGAGCGGCTGTGTGTCGAGATACTGGCACAGCCCCAGCTGGTCACCGACTCTCGGTTCGCCACCAATCCCGACCGAGTGGCCAACCGAGAGGTATTGGAGCAGATCATCACCGATGCCATCGAATGCTTCACCGCAGACCAACTCGCCGGGCAACTGGAGGAGGCGTCGATCGCGAACGCGCGGATGAACACGGTCGCCGAGCTCTGGGCCCACCCGGTACTCTCCGAGCGCAAGCGATGGCGGGATGTCACGACGCCGCACGGGACTATCCAGGCACTCGTGCCGCCGGCGTCGTTCACAGGCGTCGAACCACGGATGGATCCGGTCCCGGCGGTCGGGGAGCACTCGGCCGCGATCCTCACCGGTCTCGGACGGTCCGGCACCGACATCGCACAGCTGAGGTCGAAGGCGATCATCTGACGAGAGGAAGTTTCACGTGGAAGATCTGGCGCTGGTCTTGGCGGGCGGAGGAGTCGCAGGCATTGCGTGGGAACTGGGCTTCCTCCTCGGAGTGCAGGACGAGTCGGAGCACGTGGCTCGGGCGTTGCTCGATTCCACACATCTCGTGGGCACCTCGGCCGGTGCCACCGTCGCGGCTCAGATCTCCAGTGGCGTCGGCCTGAGCGACCTGTTCCACACGCAACTCGCGGCGGAGACCACCGAAATCGATCCCGGTGTGGACCTCGAGCAGCTGATGACGGTCTTCGCGGCGGGACTCGGCGACGAGGACGCCCCGCCCCGGGAACGGTTACGCCGCATCGGGGCGGCGGCGCTCCGGGCCACCACGGTGAGTGAGGAGACGCGCAGGGCAGTCATCGAGTCTCGGCTCCCCTCGCACGAATGGCCGGAGCGGGTGCTGCGTGTCACCGCAATCGACGCGTCGACCGGTGAGCTCGTCGTCTTCCAACAGGGTCACGGTGTCTCGCTCGTCGACGCCGTGGCCGCGAGCTGCGCGGTACCGGGAATCTGGCCGACGGTGACGATCGGCGGACGCAAGTTCATGGACGGTGGTGTGGAAAGTAGCGCCAACGCGTTCTTGGCGGGAGAGTGCGGACGAGTCGTAGTCCTTGTTCCCGCACCCGAGCCCGGTCCCTATCTGCTCGGAGGGAGTCTGCTCACCGAGATCACCTCGATGACCGGTTCCGACGTGCTTCCCGTCTTTGCCGACGCTGCCGCGGTCGGGGCATTCGGGACGAACCCGTTGGCGCCGGCGACTCGAGCTCCGGCTGCACTCGCGGGGCGCGATCAGGGCCGGCGAGCAGCCGCCCAGCTGGGCGAGTTCCTCGGCGTCGTTCCCTGACGGGAACGCCCGGAAACGCAAATGACCACGAAGAAACCCGCCATGGGCTCGACACCCGTTGAGGTGTCGTGCCCATGGCGGGTCGCGGCGTTCGACGGGCCGGCAGAGGCCTTGGCGTCTACTTCGGCTGGAAACGCAGCGCACCGTCGATCCGGATGACCTCGCCGTTGAGGTAATCGTTCTCCGCGATGTGCTGCACGAGGCCGGCGTACTCGGACGGGCTTCCCATGCGGTTCGGGAACGGAACATTCGAACCCCAGAACTTCTCGGCCTCTTCGCGTTCCATCTTGAACGCGGGTGTGAAGAAGGTGCCCGGCGCGATGGCCATCACGCGGATGCCGAACTTGGTGAGGTCACGAGCCGCCGGCAGGGTCAGACCTACTACGCCGCCCTTGGCGGCGGAGTAGGCGGTCTGTCCGATCTGGCCCTCGAATGCCGCAATGCTCGCGGTGTTGACGATGACGCCACGGCCGCCGTTCTCGTCGGCGTCGTTCTTGGCCATGGCTGCCGCGCCCAGGCGAAGCACGTTGAACGTGCCGTTGAGGAAAAGGTTGACGTACCACTGGAACTGCTCGAACGAAGCGGGCTCCCCGTCCCGTCCGACCACGCGTGAAGCCCCGGCGCCGCCGCCGTGAGCGTTGACGACGATGCGGAGCGGAGCGATCTCGTTTGCTGCGGCGAGGGCTGCGACGACGCTGGCTTCATCGAGTACGTCGGTGCTGACGTACCGAACCTTCTCGCCGAGTTCGGCTTCCAGTGCCTTACCGCGCTCGTCGTTGAGGTCGGCGACGATCACCGAGGTTCCGGCAGCGGCGAGCTGACGTACGGTGGCCTCTCCGAGGCCTCCCGCTCCGCCCGTGACGAGCGCGGACGCGTTGCTGATGTCCATCTTCGTTGTTCCTCTCCTGGCCACGAAACGAGCCGCGAGCCGTTGACTGGTGCACTCATTCAAAAATGACACAATTGTCAGAAAAGTTCAATAGCGTGGAGGGGGTAGATGTCTGATCCCGCGCGCGTGTGCGAAAGCGACTGGTGCATAGACAGTTCGAGCCCTACCGCGCCATGCGGTAGGGCTCGAACTGTCCTCGACGGTCGGATGATTATCAGATGGCGTGGCTGAAGAACCCGCGCTTGATGCACGCCACGAGCAGCGACACGAAGTCGTCCTGCGACAGTGGTTCGGGAAGCTCCTGCGACGCTTGCGGCACCCGGCCGACGAGAGCGCGGAAGATCAAGGCCGCCATGACCGGGTCGAACGGGTAGTCGCGCTTGCGGCTCGTCACCACCGCCAGGAGGGCGTCGTCCATGCATGCCTGCCCATAGGTGCCCAGGTCCACCACCATGTCGTTCCCACTGTTGCGCTCGGACCAGACGTCGATCGATCCCGCGTATCGAGTGATATACCGCGAAAACCCCACCAGCCATTCTCGCAACTCGGTGTCGTCCTCTGCCATCGGATCGATCTTCCGGACCCGCTCGGCCTGTTCGATCGCGCACCCGGTGGCCTCCACGCTCAGCGCCATGAGCAGATCCTGTTTCTCGCTGAAGTACTTGTAGAACGTTCCGCGCGCGAATCCAGCCTGCTCGACGATGTCGTCGACGCTCGTGCGGTGGTACCCCTTTTCGCGGAACTGGATCGCACCTGCTTCGACCAGGGTCTCGACGGTCTTCACTGCTCGCTTGCTGAGGCCTGCCACGCGGTCCTGGGTGGACAGGCCCTGGGTGTTCGGGGGCTCGGGCATGTCGATCGACCCGGTGCCCGACGTGCGCAACGAGAGGCTGTTCAGGACCTCGGGCGGGGTTTCGGGGAACAGTACCAACTGAATGAAGACGGATACGGCGTCGACGACGGACTGGGTGTCGCGACCGTAGGCCCGTCCGGTGTGGATGAACAGGTTCATCCGGTGGACGATTGCGGTCATCATCATGGCACCCGCGTCAGGATCGATGCCCTCGATTCCCGATGTGGCCAAGCGTTCGGAGATCCGCTTGTTGTAGCCCTCGATGAACCGGGTGATCTCCGGCCGCACGGCGGTGTCGGACGCGGCGACCTGCGTCCACTGCACGAACATCGTCGAATACTTGTCGAAGACCCAGCTCCACTCGCCCAGCCACCAGTTGAGGTTGTCGAACCCCACCTCGGTGGGGCCCAGGGGGCCGATGCGGCGCGCGACGCGGAACAGCGCACGGCCGCACTCTTCGAGGAGTTCGAGGAAGATCTCGTCCTTGCCGGGGAAGTACTGGTAGAGCGTGGCACGGGAAATGTCGGCGGCCTTGGCGATCGCCTCCACCGAGGTGTTGAAGAAGCCGACCTCGGCGAAGAGATCCAGTGACACTTCCACGATCTTGTTGCGCGTGCTTGCGCCCCGACTGCCCACTTCGGGGCTCGACGGGCCGTAACTTGCTCGGCGGGTGATCGAATTTTCTGACATCAGTGGACAGTCTATGGGGAGTCGAGGCAGATTGCGAGGACGAGGACAGGGGAGTGGCCGGAATTACTACGCATCGGTAACACCGAATTCCGCGGTACCGCTGATGGCGATTCCGCCCGTCTGGCGGGTGCAGGTCAGGGCGACGGTGGCGACTTTCGTTCCATCGGGCGCCGTATCGATGCCCGTGATCTCTCCGGTACACGTCAAAATGTCTCCGGGCCACACCTGCTCGCGGAATCGGACACCAAATCTCCGGACATTTCGGGCACCGAGCCAGTCGGTGGCGAAGGTTGCCAGCAAAGCACTCTGGTGCATTCCCTGGGAGAACACGGACGGGTTTCCCGCGGCGCGAGCCAGCACGTCGTCGTAGTGCATCGGGTTGAGATCTCCCGACGCGCCGGAGTACCGCACGAACATCTGGGTGGTCAGCGGACCGAACTGGCGCGGTTCGGCCTGCGCGCCGACCACGAGCGGAGCTGTCGTTGTCATTTGGCACCTTCTTTGGCGGCGGTTTCGATGAAGGTTCCGCGCGCTTCGGCGATCAGTTCGCCTTCGGGGGAGTGGAATTCGGTCGCGATCACGGCGAACCTCATCAGACCGCCTTTCTTGCCGGGTTTCTCGAATCGGTCGACCACCCTTTCCCTGGCGAGCAGTCGGTCTCCGGCGGTGGGGAGCGCACCGTGGAAGATGTACTCCTGCTCGCCGTGCAGGAGGCGCTTGCGCTCGAACCCCAGAGTCAACCGCACTCCCGGCGGAGCCCACTGCGCCGCTGTGATGAGAAAGGTCGGCGGGACGATCGCGTGGGCGCCGGCGTAGTCGGGATTGTCCGATTGCATGGCGGTGGCGAACTCGCGAATTTTGCCACGCTCGACGAACACCTCCCAGTCCTCGCTGACAGCGCCCTTCGGCGCGGGTTCGGTCGACGGGATCGTCATGATGTCGTGCTCCTTCTGGCGATGTGGTCGGCGAGATACTGCCGAGTGAGCTCGACAGCGGTAGTCGGATAGGTTCGTGCCGTCGCTTCGTCCAGGCCGTCGCGAGCGAGGAGCAGCGCCAGTCGGTTCGTGATCAGTGCCAGCACGAACGCGGCGAGCATCGTGTAGTAGGTGATGTCCCCGGTGGGTCGCCCGCCGAATTCCACGTAGCGACGAACGGTCTCGTCGTCGTCGGGTACTCCCGGCAGCCGGGTGAAGCCCAGAGCCTCGCACAGGTACCGCTCGAACATCAGCCACCAGCCCAGGTCGATGTCGGGTGGCCCGGTGGTGGCCGTCTCCCAGTCGAACAGCGCGGCAATGGAGAGATCGTCGGCGAAGGACATGTTCCCGACGCGTGCGTCACCCCAGACCGGTACCTCGGCGTCCGTTTCGGGCGCGTGGTCGAGTAGTTCGGCGAGCGCTTCCGCGAGGACGTCCGAGCCCACGACCAGATCGCCGCGGCACCATTCGTACCATTCGCGAAGGCGGTCGAGATAGCGGTGTAGTGCCGTGCCCCCCGTAGTGCCGGAACCGTTCCGGAGATATGCGAGATCGCTCTCGTCGGCTATCCGGTGCACGGCGACGAGTGCTCTGATCGCGTTGTCGCAGAGCGTTTCCCGTTCAGTTTCGGTGAGTTCCACCGTCCAGCCGCGCTTGTGCCAGCTGGGGACGTCGGAGGGAGTGCGGCCGTGCACCCTCGTCATGAGGTAAAAGGGCGCGCCGAGAACGCTCGGGTCCGGTTCGATCAGGACGATGTCCGGGGTGCCGACGCCGGGGTGGCGACCGAGTCGGTGCATCACTTCCGCCTGCCGGACGGCATCGGGCTCCACGAACAACTGGTGGTTCGACGCCTGCATGCGCAGCACGAGGTCGGCACGCCGGCGGACGCCGTGGATATCCGACCAGGACGCGGTGAAGAACACCGTCTTGCCGGAATATCCCGCGTCGGGAGCGGAGAACTCCGATATCTCGAAGTCGCTGTGCGTCTCGGGAACCAGTCGCGGGGGCAGCCATCGCGCGAGGACGTCGCGCACATCGCCCTCCAGTTCGCCTCTTGTTGCCGTGTAGGCCACGTGGGTCCCTCCATGCTTCTACTTCGAGTCGTCGTGCCGGTTGTCGTGACGGGGAGATCCGGCACGACGGCTGGTCCGTCGTTCACGACCATTTCATTATGTGACCAATACTGTCAGAATAGGCCCATGAATGATGAGAAATCCACCCCCGGGCCCGGCGCGGTCCCCCGTGGGGCTCCCGTAGCGGTCCGCGATCGGCTCGGTCTCGGTGCGTATGCCCTCCCCGGCCGGGTGCCCGACCCCCGGCCCGCCATCGCCCAGGCAGTCGAAGCCGAACGGCTCGGCTTGGACACGCTGTGGCTGAGCGAGCGGTGGGGAACCAAGGACTTCGGCGTGCTTGCCGGAGCGTTCAGTCAGGTCACGAGCACGATCAAGATCGCGGCCGGCGTGACCCATCTGCAGTCTCGGCATCCCGCGATGTTGGCTTCGCTGGCGATGACGGCACAGGGTCTCTCCGACGGCCGGATCATGATCGGAGTCGGGCGTTCGGTCGACCGGATGTGGAGCGCTGTCGGCCTCCCCAAATCCACGAATCGGTCCCTGGTCGACGCCGCCGACATCTTCCGTCGACTGTGCCGCGGCGAGAAGGTCACCTACGACGGGCCTGCGGGCGTCTACCCCGCTCTTCGCCTCAACGACATCCCTGACCAGCCTGTTCCTCCGCTCGTCTTTGCTGCGATCGGCCCGAAGGGGCTCGAGCTCGCCGGCCGCCACTTCGACGGAGTTCTGTTGCATCCCTTCCTCACACCTGATGCGGTCCGGCGATCGGCCGAGGCGGTCAGGGCTGCCGCTGTCGATGCGGGCCGTGACCCGGACTCTGTGCGGATTTACGCGACTGTGGTGGTCGCATCCGGCCTGGACGCGGACGAGGAAGCTGCGGTCGTCGGCGGGCGCGCCGTCACCTACTACCAGATCCCGACATTCGGGGAGCAGCTTGCGAAGGTGAATGGGTGGGACCCTGACCTACTGGCAGCCCTCCGCGCCCACCCACAGCTCGCCGGTGTGAAGGGCGCGGCGGATTCGGTCCGCACTCGCGCGCAGCTGACGGAAGCGGCGGAGTCTCTGCCCGCCGAATGGGTTCGAGGCGCGGCAGCGCTCGGTTCGCCGAGCGAGTGCCGGTCGATGTTCGACAGGTATCGCGAGGCGGGCGCCGACGAGTTGGTTTTGCACGGCAGCACGCCGGACCAATTGGGCGAAGTCGTGACCGCGCCTGAATCGACCTTGCCCTAACGTGACATTACTGCCAGAATTCGATGTCTATACGCGCTACCCGAGGTTTACGTATCTCGGTGCGGGGCGCGTCGATCGCCACAGAGGGTGATCTCCGGACGAGAGGGAATCAGTGCACAACTACGAGGGCATCTACGTCTCCGGGAAATGGTCTCCGAGCGCAGGCGCACGAATAGCGGTGACCTCGCCCGCCTCGGGTGAGGTGCTCGGTCACGTCACCGCCGCCACCTCGGAAGAGGTCGGAGCGGCGATCGCCGCGGCCCGTGATGCGCTCGAGCGCGGTCCGTGGGCCACGACGACCGCCGCCGAGCGGGCAGCCGCGATCGGCCGGCTGGCCGATGCGATCGAGGCGGAGTCGCGGGATTACGCCGATTTGGTCTCTGCCGAAGTGGGCTCGCCTCGGAAGTGGACGTCCTTCGGGCAGATCGGAACCGCGCTTGGAGTTCTTCGCACCTTCGAGAAGATCACGCCCGAATACCGTTTCGAGGGCCGTCGGCCGTCGGTGATCGGCGGAGAGGTCCTGGTGCGGCAGCTCCCGGTCGGTGTCGTCGGTGCGATTCTGCCGTGGAACGCGCCGCTGTTCACCGCCTTCCTGAAGCTGGCCCCCGCCCTCGCCGCGGGTTGCACGCTGGTGCTCAAGCCGTCGCCCGAGGCTCCGCTCGTATTGTCGAAGTTGACGGCGGCAGTGGAGGCCGCCGGGATTCCGGCGGGTGTGATCAACATCGTGTCCGGTGACGTGCAGACGGGCGAGGCTCTGGTGTCACATCCCGGTGTCGACAAGGTGAGTTTCACCGGTTCGACGGCGGCAGGCAAACGCATCGGCGCCGTCTGCGCGGCAGACATTCGCCGGTGCGGCCTCGAGCTCGGCGGAAAGTCCGCTGCCGTCGTCCTGGACGACGTTGTTCTCGACCAGAAGGTCGTGTCGGGTCTCGTCACCGGCGTCATGGCGAACAATGGTCAGGTCTGTGCCGCACAGACTCGTATCCTGCTGCCGCGCAGTCGCTACGAGGAGTGTGTCGACGCGATCGCCGCCGCCGTCGCCGCGCTCACGGTCGGGGACCCGGCGGATCGTTCGACCGACGTCGGGCCGGTGATCAACAGTGCCGCGCGCGATCGGATCGAAGCCCACATCCAGCGCGCGGTGCAGGACGGGGCGCGGGTGGTCGCCGGCGGCTCTCGTCCCCACGGTCTCGACACCGGTTGGTTTGTGGCGCCCACTGTGCTCGCGGATGTCCACAACGACATGGCCATTGCGCGCGAAGAACTCTTCGGGCCCGTCTGCGTCCTGATCCCGTACGAGGGAGAGGACGAGGCCGTGGCTCTCGCCAACGACTCCGACTACGGACTCGCAGGGGCGGTGTGGTCCGCGGACGCCGCCCGGGCGGCGCGCGTGGCCGCTCGCCTCCGCGTGGGATCGGTATCGGTCAACTCACCCGCACCACTCGACTTCGGCAGCCCCTTCGGCGGTTTCAAGAAGTCGGGCGTCGGC
This sequence comes from Rhodococcus mengyinensis, assembly GCF_048381435.1. Taxonomy (NCBI): domain Bacteria; kingdom Bacillati; phylum Actinomycetota; class Actinomycetes; order Mycobacteriales; family Nocardiaceae; genus Rhodococcus; species Rhodococcus mengyinensis. Next base: position 53,088 of record NZ_JBLWIT010000044.1, read on the forward strand.
AGGGAAGGTGGTCCGGAAGGTATCGCCGGGTACCTCGAGCCGCAGTCGATCATTCTCTGACCCCCAGGACACTCACTCGCGTCGACACCTGCCGGTGCCGCGCCGATGGAAGGAATTACATGGAGACGCAGGCAGCAGTCCTGTGGGAGCGCAACTCTCCCTGGTCTATCGAAACCATTCAGCTGGACCCGCCCAAGGAACAAGAAGTTCTGGTCGAGTTGCACGCGTCCGGGATGTGCCATTCGGACGAGCACATCGTGACCGGAGACATGCCATTCCGGCTTCCGTGTATCGGTGGCCACGAAGGCGCCGGAGTCGTCAAGGAAGTCGGTTCCCACGTGTCGTGGCTGCAACCGGGCGACCACGTCGTGTTCGGGTTCATTCCCTCGTGCGGTCGTTGTCCGTCGTGCTCGAACGGTCACCAGAGTCTGTGCGACCTCGGAGCCAAGATCTACAGCGGGCGTCAAATCTTCGACGACACCGCACGCCACCACATCAGGGACGAAGATCTCGCGCTTGCGTGCGGTATCGGGTCTTTCGCGCACCACACCGTGGTCCACGAGGCCAGTTGCATCAAGATCGAACCGCATCATCCGCTCGACCGTGCCTGCCTCCTGGGTTGTGGCTTCGTCACCGGCTGGGGTTCGGCCGTGTATTCGGCAGATGTCCGGCCCGGCGAGACCGTCGTCGTCGCGGGTGTGGGTGGTATCGGTGCCGCGGCAGTGCAGGGAGCGAGAATCGCTGGGGCGCGAACCATCACGGTCATCGAGCCCTCCGAATTCAAGCGTGAGGAAGCCAAGCGGATGGGTGCTACCCACGTGGCGGCGTCGTGGGAGGAAGCCCCGGAGGTCGTCGCCGAGGCCACATGGCATCGTGGCGCCGACAAGTTCATCTGCGCGATGGGCGTGGGGGAGGGCCGATTGGTGGCGAAGGCCCTTGCCATGACCGCGAAGCGCGGCCGGCTGGTGGTGACGAACATCCACCCGATGGCGGAACGCGAGATCTCGGTCAGCCTGATGGACCTGACACTCACGGAGAAGCAGATCGTCGGAAGTCTCTACGGCTCGGCCAATCCGCGTGCCGACATCCCGAAGCTGCTGGAGCTCTGGAGTTCGGGCGGCGTCGACCTCGATTCGATGGTGACGAGGGACTACCCCCTCGAGAAGGTCAACGACGGCTACGACGACATGCGCGGCGGCCGCAACATACGCGGAGTCCTCCGCTACCCCGCGGCGGATGCGTGATCGCTGAAACACACGCATTGTAGGTCCTGGATGGCGACGGGTGAAGCGGGCGGACACCTGGGGATATGATTCAGGCGCCATACCGCCGAATCGCGTTCCCCACGCCAGCGTCAGCAGTGCCGCGGCCGACGGGCTCATCGGTCGTCCGGGTTCGTCGAGTCGATCCGGGTCGGTCGGCAAAACGAGAGTTCCCATACGGTAGGCCCGCGACCGCGGCAGCCGCTTTCGTCCGCACCCTCGGGGGTTTCGACTTGCGATGCCGATCCCGCGGACTTTGGGTTACGCGGTGGAGTCGAGGATCCGTACGCGATGTATCAAGATGCCGTCCGGTCAATTTCAGAACTGTCCGTCAGCCCTGCGGTGACAGAAATCGATCCTCGCGCCGAGACGTCTAGAGCGACCGCGCGAGAAGGCTTGTGGCAATCGGTGCCCTCCACGACATCCGCACCGGTACCACTATCGCGTTCGTCCGCGGCCGACCATCACGTAACACCTCACGGGGCAGATCACGTGTCGAGTGGATCGAGCGCCTGGGTCTCCACTGCGGTCTTGCTGCTGAGGGGAGTGTTGGGTAGCACGAGTGCGGCGACGAGTCCGAGGAGTCCGAGCGGCGTGCACAGCAGGAAGAGGTCGCCGATGCCGTCGGCGTACGCGGTCTGAAGCTGTCCGCGTAGGGGTTCGGCGAGGTCGGCCACGCGTGGAACAGGTGCGTTCACCAACTCCGATTCGTCTCCGCCAGTGTGAAATGCGGAGATTCTCGTGGCGAGAACAGCACCCAGGATGCTGACGCTCATCGCGCTCGCGAGTTGACGGAAGAACGCGGGCAGCGCGCTGGCGGCACCCAGTTGGTGCGGCGGCGCGCAATTCTGCGCGACGACGAGAAGATTGTGCATCAGGACTCCGATCGCGAACCCGATGCACAGAAGATATACGGACACCGCAGCCAGCCGGGACGAGACGGTGAGGGTCGACAGACCGGCGAGCCCGCAGACGAGCGCAACGCTGGCGAGGACGACCCAGCGCTTCCACAATCCGGTTTGGCTGATCCGGTGTCCGACCACGGAGGCAGCCAGAAACGTCGCGACCGACATGGACAGCATGAACATTCCGGACACCGAGGCGCTGAGGCCTCGGGCGATCTGCAGGTACTGACTCATGAATGTCGGTACTGCCAGCATCGTGACACCCAATGCCGTACTGGCGATCACGACGTGGGAGATCGAGGGATTCCTGAGCAGCGCGAGGGGGATGACAGGCTCGCGGACCTTCGCCTCGACCACCGCCGCGGCGAGGGCGCACACGACCGCACCACCCAACACGACATACGACGTCGGTGACAGCCAGTCGAACTGACTGCCCGCCAACGTGACCCACACCATGAGCGCGCATGCACTCACCGAGATCAGGCCGGCGCCGACCCAGTCGATCCGGATCGGACGATGGTGGACGGGCAGGTGTAGGGACCGCTGAAGGAGTACCACGGCCGCTATCGCGAAGGGGATGCCGAGGTAGAAGTTCCAGCGCCAGCCGATGGTGTCGGTGACGATCCCCCCGATGACGGGGCCGCCGATCGTGCCGATGCCGATGACCCCGCTGATCAGGCCGGCGTAGCGCCCGCGTTCGCGCGGGCTCAGGAGATCCGCGAGCAGGACCGGCCCGACGGCAATCACACCTCCGGCCCCGATTCCTTGAAGGAATCGGAACCCGATCAGCACGGCGGTGTCCGGTGCGAGCCCGGCGAACAGGGATGCGACGACGAACACGGCGATGGCAGCGAACATGAGCTTCTTGTGGGAGAAGAGGTCGGCGAGCTTTCCCCAGATCGCGAGGCTCACCGTGGTCGTGAGCAGAGTAGAACCGACCACCCAGGTGTACGCGGTCTGATCCCCGCCGAGTTCGTGCATCATCACCGGCAGGGAGGTGAGGACGGTCGTCGAGGCCAGTGCCGCGAGTACGAGACCGAGCAGGGTGCCCGTCAGCGCGAGCATCCGGTCCTGCCGGCTGTGCGGGTGCACCGCGGCATCTCGGATCGGGTCCCGGGTGTCCTCCGAAGTCGCCGAGCGTGAACGTCTTCGGGTGTGCCACACGTCTCGAGTGGCCATGTCCGCCTTTCCTGGAGCCGTCGAATGTCCGAGAGGGGGACGTCGACGGCGCAGACCGCAGAGACGTGGNAGAGGGTGCCGCTGTTCGGCACCCTCTCCACGTCACATGCAGTTGTTCGACAACAACGTCGGGGTCAGAGGATTGCTCCGCTCACCTTGTACTCGATGATCTGGTCCATGCTCAGTCCGAGTTCCTCCAGCACCTCGTCGGTGTGCTCACCGTGTTCGGGAGCGCGGGTGACCTGGCTGGGCTGCTCGTTGAATTGCACCGGTGCCGTCACGAGCTTGAACGGAGTTCCTGCCGCGTCTTCGAGGTCCGCGATGTAGCCGTTTGCCTCGACCTGGGGGTCGGTGACGACCTCGCGCGGCTTCTGGACGGCCGACCACACCCCGTTGATGTCCTTCAAGGCCACCTTCCACTCTTCGAGTGTCTTCTTCGCGAACCCTGCCGAGATGGCGGCAATGCACGCTGCCCGGTTCTCGGCACGCTTCGCGTGCCTGTCGAAGCGGGGGTCGTCGATGAGCTCGGGGCTCTCCAGCACCGTCATCAACTCGGGCCAGAAGCGGTCCGATTCGAGCATGACGATGGAGATGAACCGGTCGTCCGCGGTCCTGTACGTGTTGACCAGGGGGTTTGCGGCTTCGGACTGAACCGGCTTGGGGTATTCGTCGATCCCGAAGGCATGCGCGCCTGCGATCGTCGCGCCCATCGCCCAGGACCCCATCGCGAGGAGCGAGCTGTCGACGACAAGGGCCTCGCCGGTTCGTTCCCGGTGGAACAGCGCCGACGAGATCGCTCCCGCGATGGTGAGGCCGCCGAGGGTGTCCCCGTAGGCGGGGCCCGGCATGTTCACCGGGTACTCGCTCGACGCCGGGGTGACGTTGTCGGCGGCACCGCTGCGCCCCCAGAAGGACGACATGTCGTATCCGCCGCGTTCGGCTTCGGGTCCGCGCTGACCGGCGGCGGAGCCGCGGACATAGATGATCTTGTCATTGTGCGCACGAACGTCGTCGACGTCGATACGTAGCTTCTTGCGCGCCGAGGGACGGAAGTTCGTCAGAAACACGTCGGCCGTGGCGACGAGTTTCATCAACAGCTCGCGCCCTTCCTCCGACTTCAGATCGAGTGCCACACTGCGCTTCCCGCGGTTCGGCAGCTCGAACATGTGGTTCACACCGCCGGCGGGGATCAGTCCGGAGCTGACCAGACCCCGTTGCGGGTCGCCGCTTTCGGGGTGCTCGATCTTCAGGACGTCGGCACCCCACTCGGTGAGGATGGCCCCGGCCACGGGCACATAGGTCCATGCCGCAACTTCGACGACTCGGATTCCGTTCATTACACCGACCACGGTGATGCTTCCTTTCCGGATGGGGGACAGCGGCAGGTGCCGAATCGGGTATGGCGCCGGTAGGCCGGCGAGCCCTGGCGAACCTGGAGACACTGTGAACCTGAAACCTCTGAGGAGAAGTATCTGACTCAGTGTACATAAAAATGGGAAGAATGTGTGTTCCGCATCACAAGAGTATCTGACGTGCGTCTCGTCGTCGGCGCTGGGGGTGTTCGCCACGCGTGATCGGCCATGAACGACCACTGCATGGCCTGGAAGCGGTCATCATTCCGACCTCGTCAATCGCCGTCGGCCAGACGTGCGATTCGACGAGGCGGATCGCTGCACGGCGCAATCGTGCGGATTTTGCATTATCAATCTGACACAACGAGTACTTTTACGATGGCCATCTGCCCAACCGGTGGTAGATAGGGTATGTGCGCCCCGCGCTCGCGTACTCATTGGTGTGTACATCAGTGTCAGAGAATTGAAAACCGAGGGCTGCGACCTGGTGGTCGCGGGCGCGTCGCGGAACATGTGTTTGAACTACTCGACACGGTGACCGGACGGACGATCGACGGGCATGCGAACGTCGATTCCCTCGAATATATGCAGCTCATAAGGGAAAAGTTTGATCGCTGTGCAGGCAACGTCATTCTGTTGCGGTTGAGTACCGACGTCGGGAGCGGGCGCTTCCCGAGGCTGAGATTCCGCTCAACTCTTTCGTGACACAACTATCAGATGCTAGGGTTCGCCCAGGGTGACCGAGGTCACGTCTGATCCGTTTCGCGCGGCTGATCGGTATCGGGCACCCGTCAGCGACAGTTCTTTGGAGGAACTCGATGTCAAACCAATCGGGACGAATGCTCCCCGAGGTGACCGCGGAGTCGCGGGACTTCTGGACCGGAGGATTCGAAGACGAGCTACGCATCTATCGGTGCCGAGCGTGCCGTGGGTGGATTCATCCGCCGGTCGGCGCGTGCTGGCGGTGTCACAGCCGCGACGTCGGTCCCGAGGTCGCCTCGGGTACCGGCAAGGTCGCGGCGTACACCGTCAATCACCATCAGTGGTTTCCCGCGTTCCCACCACCCTATGTCATTGCGGCGGTGGAACTCGACGATCAACCGGACGTTCGCCTGACCACCTGCCTCGTCGAGTGTGACGTCGATGCAGTCGAGGTCGGCATGGCGGTCGAGGTGGTCTTCGACAAGCAGGACGACGTGGCACTTCCCTTCTTCAGGCCGGTGACGAAATGAGCTTTGTGGACGACCGTGCAGTCATCACGGGTATCGGGCAGTCTCAGATCGGACGCCGTATCGGGCGGACCGGCATCGACCTTGCACTCGAGGCCTCGGAGCGAGCGGTCGAGCATGCCGGACTGTCGTTCGACGACATCGACGGTGTAGCCAGTTACCCCGGTCCGGTGAACGCGGAGGGCGGCTTCGTCGGCGCGACGACTCACGACGTCCGTGACGCATTCGGTCTGAAGACCCGCTGGCACGTCAGCGGAGTCGAAACTTCGGGGCAGATCGGAACACTCCTGGACGCGGCTGCCGCCGTGGCGAGCGGACGCGCCACCCACGTACTCTGCTTCCGCTCGGTATGGGAGGCGACAGCTCAGGCGTCGGGTCGCGCCGCGGCACTGACCGGCAAGATGGCTCGGGCCAGTGGGCACTCGGAGTTCCGGCTGCCGTTCGGTGCGGCTTCGCCGGCCAACTGGATCGGCATGTACGCGCAGCGATACATGCACGAATTCGGGCTCACCCGTGAGCAGATCGGCAAGCTCGTCATCAACGGCCGTCGTAATGCCGCCCTCAATCCCAATGCCATCTACCGGGATCCGATGACGATGGACGACTACCTCGGCGCCCGGTTGATCTCCTGGCCGCTCGGACTTTACGACTGCGATGTTCCGTGTGACGGCGCGACGGCGATCATCGTCTCGCGGCGCGAAGCGTCGACCGGACTGAACAATTCGCCCCTCGCCATCGAAGCGGCGGGTGCGTCGCTCGCGGAGCGGCACACCTGGGATCAGCGAGCCGATCTCACCACCATGGCGTCCCACGACGCAGCGGACTCGATGTGGGAGACCACCAAGCTGACGCCCGGTGACGTCGACTTCGCGACGCTCTACGACGGCTTCAGTTACCTGACGACCCAGTGGATCGAAGCACTCGGGTTCTGTGAGCACGGCAAGGTCGGCCAGTTCCTCGACGAAGAAGACCGCTACCGCCTCGACGGTGAACTCCCCATTAACCCGCACGGTGGCCAGCTCTCGGCCGGCCGTCTGCACGGATACGGCTTCCTGCACGAAGCATGCGTGCAGTTGTGGCGGGAGGGCGGAGACCGGCAGATCGCCAAGGACGTCGAAATCGCCGCAGTCGGTATCGGTGGCGGACCCGAGGCAGGCTGCATGCTGCTACGTCGCGAAGGGTGATGAGATGACCACCGCAGAATCCACCGCTTCCCGCGACACGTGGTCCACACGGCTGCGTGGCGGCCGAAAATGGCGTGCGCTCCGTTCCAATCGGGCGGCCATGGTGTCGCTCGCCTTTCTTGTCCTGCTCGTGCTGGTCGCAGTGTTCGGTTCCGCCCTGATGACTCACGACCCCAACGCGCAGGCACTCAGTGCACGTCTGCAGGGGCCGAGCGGTGAACACTGGTTCGGCACCGATGGTTACGGACGTGACGTCTTCAGCCGCATGGTCGACGCGACCCAGGTCGCTGTACTCGCAATCGTCCAGGCAATGGCGCTGGCGGCGATCATCGGTATCCCGTTCGGTCTCCTCGCCGGACTGGTGGGCGGTCCGGTGGACGCAGTGCTCAGTCGTATCGCCGAAGCACTGCTCGCGCTGCCGCCGCTGATCCTTGCTCTGGCGGTGGTCGGCGTGCTCGGTCCCGGACTGACGAACGCCATGATCGCCGTCGGAATGCTGCTGGCGCCGAGACTGTTCCGCATCGCGCGGTCCGAGGCGCAGGCCGTGGCAGGCGAGTCCTACATCGAGGCCTGCCGTAGCGTCGGGTGCTCGAATTACAGGTTGCTGTGGCGGCACGTTCTTCCGAACGCCAGCTCTGCCCTGATGATCCAGGTGACGTTCGGTGCCGGCATCGTCATCATTGTCGAGGCGAGCCTGAGCTTCCTCGGACTCGGTGTCGAGTCACCTCAGGCCAGCTGGGGATCCATGCTCCAGGACGCGTTCCAGAACGTGAGCGTCTCGCCCAGCTTCATGATCGTGCCCACCGCTGCGATCGTGCTGACGGTCCTGGCGTTGTCGACGTTCGGTGACGGTATGCGTGATGCTTTCGAAGGGCGTGGAGCAAATGGCTGACAAGACACTACTGGCGGCAGACGAAGCGGTGGCCGATCATGTCGACCTAGGGCGGAAAGTCCTGGAAGTCGCGGATCTGTGCATCGATTTCAAGACTGAGCACGGATGGTCCCGTGTGGTCGATCATCTCGACCTGGTGTTGCGCCGAGGAGAGACGCTGGGACTGGTGGGAGAGTCCGGTTCGGGAAAGACCGTCACGTCGTTGGCGATCATGGGACTTCTCACCGGACCCAAGGTCCGGATCACCGGTTCGGTTCGTCTGGAGGGCCGAGAGCTTATCGGCCTGTCCAACCGTGAGATGAACGAGCTTCGGGGTAAGTCGATCGGCATGATCTTCCAGGAACCGCGCCGATCCCTCAACCCCGCCTTCACCGTCGGCGATCAGATTGCCGAGGTGGTGCGCAGACACAAGGTGGACGTCGGGCGCAAGGAGTCCTGGAGCCGCGCCGTCGAGATGCTGGATCTGGTCGGTATTCCCGACTCGGAGAAGCGGGCGCACGAGTATCCGCACCAGTTCAGCGGTGGTATGTGTCAGCGGGTAATGCTGGCGATGGCCGTCGCCTGTGAGCCGGTCGTCCTCATCGCGGACGAACCGACGACGGCACTGGATGTCACGGTCCAGGCTCAGGTGCTGGACCTTCTCACGGAGCTTCAGGAGCGGATGGGGCTCGGCGTCCTGTTCATCACGCACGACCTCGGTGTGGTCGCGCAGACTTGCGACCGGGTTGCTGTCCTTTACGGTGGCCAGGTAATGGAGACGACGGTCGCCGAGAAACTCTTCTACGAGCCCGAGCATCCCTACACCGAAGGACTACTGGCGTCGACGCCGGACGCTCAGGTACGAGCCGAGCGACTCTTCGCGATTCCGGGAACCGTACCCGCGGCCTGGAATTGGCCGAGCGGGTGCAGGTTCCACCCCCGATGCGGATATGCCGCGGCGGGGCAGTGCGATGAGGGCACTGTCCCGCTCGAGGGTGCCGATCATCACCTTGTGCGTTGCGTTCGGTCCGATGAGTTGCGCTTGGAAGGAATCAAGGAATGAGTCCGATTCTCGAAATCGACAGCCTCGTCAAGTCCTTCGTCAAGAAGCGGAATCTTCTGGGCATCCCGACGGAACACACCCACGCCGTCAAGGACGTGTCGTTCACGCTGGAGAAGGGCCGGACACGGGCGATCGTCGGCGAAAGCGGTGCCGGCAAGTCCACGATCGGCCGGATAGCTCTGCGACTGGCCACCCCCGATACGGGTTCCGTGAAGTTGTTCGGAGACGACATCATGAAGATGTCGGCGAAGGAGGTGCGCAGGCTTCGCCGGCGCGCGACGATGATCTTCCAGGATCCGTTCAACTCGTTGGATCCCCGAATGTTGATCGGCCAGTCCGTGGCGGAACCGCTCACCTTGCACACGAAACTGCGGGGGAGCGCTCGTGACGAGCGGGTTGCGGAACTGCTCGAGCGGGTAGGGCTCCGCATGGACCAACTCGAGAAGTACCCACACGAGTTCTCCGGAGGCCAGTTGCAGCGCATCGCCATCGCGCGCGCGCTGGCCACCGAGCCGGAGCTGATCGTGTGCGACGAACCCGTGGCGGCACTCGATGTCTCGATCCAGGCCCAGGTACTCAATCTCCTGCAGGATCTGCAGCAGGAACGGCAGATCAGCTACCTGTTCATTTCCCACGACCTGGCGCTGGTGAAGATGTTCGCCCACGATGTCACCGTGATGCGACGTGGCGAGGTCGTCGAGTCGGGCACTACCGAGCAGATCTTCGAGGACCCGAGGGATCCGTATACGAAGGAACTGCTGTCGGCAATCCCCGTGATGAATCCGCGCAGGCGTGCCGCGAAGCGAACCCTGGTCTTCCAGGCATGAACCACGGATCACCAGACAACCGATTTCACCGGTGTCGCCGACTTCTGCCACGTGGGCAAGTCCGACACCTGACCACATCTTTCGTCTCATGAGGAGTCGGGTTTCATGCTCAAGCTCGTCGTCAGTCGCGTCTTAGCGGCGATACCCCTTTTGCTGTTGGTGGCGTTTCTCTCCTTCGCGTTGCTCGAGTTGGCAAACCGGGGCACGGACCCGGCGGCTCGGATCGCGGGCGAAGGCGCCAGTGCCGATCAAATCGAGCAGGTGCGCCAGAACCTGAATCTCGACGCGCCCATGGTTGTTCGCTATGTCGAGTGGGTCGCTCATGCCCTCACCGGAGACCTGGGTACCTCCCTCTACAGCGGCCAGCCTGTGACCGATGCGCTGATGGAGCGGATCTGGATCACCGGCTCACTCGCGTTGTGGGCCATCGTGCTCACCGTGGTCATCGGAATCCCGCTGGGCGTGTGGGCTGCCGTGCGCCAGGGGTCCGTCGTCGACCGCGCGGTGACGACCCTGGCGGCGCTCCTGATGTCGGTCCCCCCGTTCGTTCTGGGTCTGGTTCTGGTGATCACCTTCGCGATCACTCGCGCGTGGCTCCCCGCGACCGGATATGTGACGATCGCGGAAGGCGGAATCGTCGAATGGTCGCGCCATCTGATCCTTCCAGCGCTCGCACTGGCCGCGGTGTCTGCGGCGGAACTCGCGCGTCAGACACGAGGTTCCATCGTCGATGCGATGAACAAGGACTACGTGCGCACCGCGCGCGCCAAAGGACTCGCCGAGCGTGGCGTCCTGTGGAAGCACACCATGAAGAACGCGTCCGTCTCGATCGTCACGGTGCTCGGTATGCAGATGGGGCGCATCCTGGGGGGCGCGGTGACCGTCGAATTCGTCTTCGCGATATCGGGATTGGGGATGCTTGGGTACACCGCGGTCGTGCAACGCGACCTCCCTATGGTTCAGGGTGTGGTCATTATCAGCGCGCTGGTGGTCCTGGTGTGCAATCTTCTGGTCGACATGTCGTACGGTTACCTCAATCCGAAGATCCGCAAGTAGACAGGGTTGGGCTGAAACGGATTTCGGCCGTAACTGCACTACGCGAGAGGGCTGTCGGCTGTATGCCGGCAGCCCTCTCGGCTGTGTTCGCTGGTGTGGAGCGTAGCGATAGACGACTTCTATGGACTCGATCCGAAAATTGCATCGCGAAAGATGTTGCGTCACTTGCGGCATGTGATCACGGTCACTAGTATTGGCCACGCACGCCAAGGCACGCGCAGTGAGTCGAAAAGCCGTGAGCGCCGTGTCGGACGGGTTGCCCATCGATGGGTCTCGGCCATTCGCGATTCCTTCCGATTCTCTGCGAGGCACTCTTGGCGCCGTGCAATGCGAGTTCGTGAACATGACGTACCGATCAAGGTGAGAAATGGGCGTGTGGGTATGAAGATCCGTAGCGGAGTTTCCTCCGGTATCAAGATGCTGGTGATGGCGGTCACGGTGGCAGCGGTCGCGTCCGCCTGTGGCGGAGGTAGTTCGACGGCGGGTGCTGCGAGCGGTGGTGAAGTAGACCGGAACGCGACGTTGAAGATGGCGTGGACGCTGCCCCCCAACAATCTCGATCCCCACCAGTCCAGCAACTATCAGGTCGACTTCAGTTATCTTGCCCCGGTCTACGATCGGCTGACGCAAGCCGTATCGGGGCCGGCGATCGAGCCCATGCTGGCGGAATCCTGGCAGTTCGCCCCGGATGGCCTCAGCGCGGACTTCGTTCTCCGCACCGACGCGAAGTTTCACGACGGAACGCCGGTCGATGCCGCCGCTGTGGTGAAGAGTCTCGACCGAGCGCGGGACCCGCAGCGGGCGCGTTCGGCGGGGTCGCTCGCGGTGATCACCTCCGTCCAGGCTGTGAACGACAACACGGTGCGAATCACTACCAGCAGGCCTGCAGCCGACTTGCCGTCCATCCTCTCGACGACCACGGCCGCCATCGTCAACCCGGTCGCCATCGATGGTGGGGTCGACCTGTCGGTGGAGACGGCAGGATCGGGGCCCTACGTGGCCGACCAGATCCGACGCGGCGACCGCATCATCTACAAGCGTTTCGACGGATACTGGGATCCGGAAGCGCAGAAGGCCGCCAATCTCGAGATCATCGGGATCAGTGACGACAACGCACGACTCAATGCCTTCCGTAGCGGTCAGATCGACGTCATGCTCGCGAAAGCCGGCCAGACCGACGAGCTGCAGACCCTGTTGCGGCAGCCGCAGTACCAGATGCATACCTTCCCCGTGTCGCAGTACTACGCGGTGCAACTCGACATCGGACAGCAGGGTCTCACCGACCCGCGAGTTCGGCAGGCTCTCAATTACGCCATCGACCGGGAGAGCATCAACTCGGCGCTTCTGAAGGACCAGTGCCAGCCGATCTCGCAGCCGATTGCCGACGGCGTCAACGGCCACAACTCCGACGTCGACGGCAAGTACACGTACGATCCGGACAAGGCACGCCAGCTACTGAAGGAGGCCAACGCGCCCGCAGATTTGAAGCTGCGGCTGATCACGGTCTCGGGCCTGTCCCCCCAGCAGGAGATGGCCACTGCCATCCAGGCACAGTTGGCTGATGTCGGGGTGGGGCTTGACATCATGCCGCTCCCCGCGGCCGATGCGCAGACCAGGATGGGGGAGGGGAGCTACTCGCTCCTGAACCCGCGCCTGACGTACCCGACCCCTGCACAGTCGCTCCAGACCAACTACCTCGTTCCGTTGCGCTTCCCGACGGCACCTTCGCAGGAGTTCACTGATGCGGTGAACCGTTCGCTGGACCCGAACACCCCTGACGCCGACCGCACCCAGCTGTACTCGGAGGCCTCGGGTATCGCCTCGGAGAATGCATACGACATGTTCATCTGTGGAATTCCGACGCAGGCCGCATACACCGACAAGGTGGTTGGTGTCGACACCATCGGGCAGGCGGACTTCAGCGGAATCCTCGACACGCGGTACCTGGGCAAGATCTCCTGACCCAGTTCTCATCAGAGTGTTGTCGGGCGAGGGGCGTTGCCCGGGCGTGGTCCCGGGCGACGCCCCTCGTTCTGCCCGTCGCGGGTCGGTGTCTGCGTCGATTCCAAGGAAATGGAGCGTGTACATGTTCGATAGAAGTTCTCGTCGCCGTCGATACCCGGTGGTGGTCGCTGCGCTGGCCGCAGGCGTCGTGGTCTCGTGTGGGACCGCGACAGGCGAGCACGGGGCACAGGGCGAGGTGGATCGCACGGCGACTCTGCGGGTGGCCGGGAACGTCGTCCCGAACAATCTCGACCCCCATCAGTCGGACAACTATCAGATCGATTTCCCGTTTCTGTCTCCTGTGTATGACCGGCTGACCCAAGCTGTCAGTGGTCCGACGATCGCACCGATGGTCGCCGAATCGTGGACGTTCGGCGGCGACGGAAGGTCGGTCGATTTTATGCTCCGGGACGACGTGACCTTCCACGACGGCACGCCGGTGGACGCCCAGGCTGTCGTCGCGAGCCTTGCCCGCGCGCGTGATCCGCAGAAGTCGAAGGTGGCGAGCCGTTTCGACATGGTGACCGCTGTGGACGTCGTCGACGGCAACACGGTGCGGATCTCGACCAGTCGCCCGGCGCTCGATCTTCCCGCCGTGCTGTCGACGACCGAGGCGGCGATCGTGAATATCAAGGCCCTCGATGCGGGACTCGACATCGGGCGCACGGACGCAGGTTCGGGACCGTACCGCTTCGATCAGGTGCGCCCCGGTGATCGTGTGACGTACGTGCGTTACGACGGCTACTGGGATCCGGACGCGCAGAAGCCTCAGAAGCTCGAGCTGATCGGAATGGCTGACGACAATTCGCGGCTCAATGCCTTCCGTTCCGGACAAGTCGATGCCATCAAGGTCGATCCGGACCAGTACGACGAGATCCGCGCCGTCACCGGAGGTTCGGGGTTCGGGATACACGAGTATCCGACCGTCCAGTCGTACGCCGTCCAACTCGACATCGGCACGCCCGGACTCGAGAACCCGAAGGTCCGGCAGGCGCTGAACTATGCCATCGACCGCGAGGGTATCAATTCGGCGCTGCTCAACGGGAAGTGCGCACCACTGTCGCAACCGCTTCCCGAAGGCGTGGACGGCCACGACGACAGCAGGACCGCTCGCTATACGTACGATCCGGTCAAAGCGAAAGCTCTGCTGAAGGAGGCGGGGGCGCCGGACAACCTGTCCCTGCGGGTGATCCATGTCGCGGGTGCGTCGCCGCAACAGGAGATGGCGACGTCGGTTCAGGCACAACTTCGTGACGTTGGCGTCGACGCGCAGTTATTGCCCATTCCGGCTGTCGATGCACAGTCGACCTTCCGTCAGGGCGACTATGAGCTCCTGAATTCGCGGTTGGCGTATCCGATTCCCGGCCAGTCACTGTTGCTGAACTACATGGCCGACTACCGCTTCCCGAGCCCGCCGTCGGCCCAGTTCTCCGAGACGGTGTTGCAATCGCTCGACCCGCGGATCGATGACGGCGAGAGAACCGAGCTGTTGCGCCGCGCCTCCGGCATCGCTGCCGACGATGCATACGACGTCTTCATCTGTGGGGTACCGACGATCGTCGCGTACTCCTCCTCGACGGTCGGCATGGACACCCTCGGGCAAACGGATTTCACGAGCATCTTCGACGTGCGCTATGCCGGAAAGACTACCGAGTGAGCCGAACCGTCCGTCAGAAGAAGGTTGTGAGAGCCAGGCTTTGAGGATTCCTGGTCCGTGCGAGTCGCCGATTCAGTGCTGGATAGCTAGGTGTTCCGACTAGAGATTGACGGTGGTGACTCACATCACTACGATGACACGGTGTCAGATAGATCACTGGCAAGACGGATGACGAGACGCTCAGGAGCCGTCATCCCCTTCACTTAGGGAGTCGCTGTGCCGCTTCAGGACCATATGCATTTGATCTCGGTGGACGACCATTTGATCGAGCCGCCCACCGTGTGGACCGATCGGTTGCCCAAGAAGTTCCACGAGCAGGGCCCGCGGATCGTCGAGATGGACATGAGCCAGAGCCACGGCGACGAGGGTTTGTCGGCGCTGCTGCTAGACACGGCCCGCCAGGGAGGCACCGCGCCCAAGAAGAAGAAGCTCGCCGAGGTGTGGTCGTACGAGGGCCGGATCTATCCGAACATCGGATTGAATGCGGTGGCGGGCAAGAAGCCGCAGGAATACGGGATGGACCCCACCCGGTACTCCGACATGCTGCCGGGGTGTTACGACCCGAAGGCGCGGGTGGCGGACATGGACATCGACGGCGTGCAGGCTGCGTTGTGCTTCCCGTCCTTTCCACGTTTCGCCGGCACCGTGTTCCTGGAAGGAAAGGACCGGGAGTTGGCTCTGCTGTCGGTGAAGGCGTGGAACGACTTTCACCTCGACGAGTGGGCGGCGTCCAATCCCGATCGATTCATTCCTCTGATCATTTTGCCGCTGTGGGATCCGCAGGAAGCGGCCAGGGAGATCTACCGCTGCGCGGCGAAGGGTGCGAAGGCGATCACGTTCCCCGAGAACACCGTCGGGCTCGGGTTGCCGTCGTTCTACACCGATTTCTGGGATCCGGTCTTCCGCGCCGCGGAGGAGACGAAGATGCCGCTGTGCATGCATTTCGGCTCCTCGGGTAAGGCGCCGATCACTTCTCCGGAGGCGCCGATGGCGGTGATGATCGCGTTGTTCGGTACCAACTCGATGGACGCGACCGCGGATCTGTTGTTCTCGCCGGTGTTCTACAAGTTCCCGAATCTGAAGGTTGCGCTGTCCGAGGGTGGTATCGGGTGGATGCCGTACCTGCTCGAGCGGATCGACCTGACGTGGGAGAAGCACCGCTGGTATCAGAACGTGAACAAGGAGGTGCGTCCGTCGGATCTGTTCCGCGAGCATATGTACGGTTGCTTCATCGACGACTTCGAGGGTGTCGCCCGTCGCCACCAGATCGGTATCGACAACATCATGTGGGAGTGCGACTACCCGCACTCGGATTCGAACTGGCCCAACAGCCGGCAGTACACCACCAAACTGCTCCAGGATGTTCCCGACGACGAAGCGCACAAGATCGTCGA
>NZ_JBLWIT010000045.1:0-25294 GCF_048381435.1 Rhodococcus mengyinensis
ACCAGGTACGCACCTACCGGGCCTGGTACGCCCACATCACCTTGTCGATGCTCGCCCTCGCCTGGCTCGCCGGGACGAAAACCGAAGCGATAAAAGGGGAATCGGGATCGAAGATCAGGGCATGATCGCGTACACGCTACCCGAGATCCGCCGCCTGCTCGTGCAACTGATCCTGCGACACGCCCACCCGGACGAGCACATCTGGTCCTGGTCGAAGTGGCGACGGCGCCGACAACACCAGGCCCGCACCTCCCACTACCGACGTCGCGGACACTTCCCATAAGTGCCGTTGCAGTATTAAAGCGCGTGGATGACATTGCTGCGACGCCGAGCGCCCTTGAGGTCGGCGTTCCCCGGCCGGGTCATGCTCGATCTCGATCGACCGGCAGATTCGTGCATTCCGGGCAAGGTGTCCGGCGGAGGGAAATACTCCCATATCGCCTCCGGTCTCGAAGATGAAGACGACAGCCACTTTGCTGCTGAAACAGGGGATGGTCAGCAACAAGTCATGGGCGCACAGAAACGGTTCCATTGCTTCTCCGATGCCGGCATCAAGACTTACGACATCGCCGGCGATGGCGTCGATCCGCTCCAGCAACAACCGGGCCATGAGGTCAAGTCCTGGGAGGCGGTGTACGACATCGTCGCGTAGTCTTCGGCGGGTGGTTACGCGGGCAGCGCCGCTTGAGTCACCTCCTGAGCGGGTTCGGCAGCGGCGCCGTCGGGTGGACACCGCGGGAGCGGGCCAGCACGTCGAGCCCGAGATAGCGGCGGCCTTCGACCCCTCGGCATGCATTCAGTGCGGTATGGGCATACCCGCAGCCTCTCGATCCCAAGTGTGTGTGTTGTTCGGGCGTGTTCGTAGCTGGAACTTCTGCACGCGAAGGGTCTGGTTCTTCGGTAGCTCCGCGACGATTTCGATGAATCGGGGCACCATGAACCGGGGCAGTCGAGGAATGACAAATCGGATTAGATCCGACGGCTCTATGGTTCGGCCTTCGACCGGGACCACGAAGACTTTCACCTCTTCCTCACCGAACTGTGCGGGGACTCCAACACATGCCGCTTCGAGAACAGCGGGATGCGCCAGCACTTCGGCCTCCACTTGGAAACTGGAAATGTTCTCTCCACGGCGGCGCAACGTATCTCGCGTTCGATCGACATAGTAGTAGTTGTCATCGGGATCTCGCCGGAATGCATCGCCGGTGTGGAACCATCCGTTGCGCCATGCCGAAATCGTCTCGGTGGGGCGCTTTACATATCCGAGGTTCATCTCCCACGGCCGGTGAGTCCGAATGATCAGCTCGCCCACTTCGCCTGTCGGCACGGGCATGTCGTGCTCATCGACGATCCGCAACTCGACCCCTGATCGCGGCCGCCCCACGCTGCCCGGGACGATGTCCCCTCCAGGCTGCACGAGCAGCGGAGTGCTGATTTCGGTCTGCCCGTATACAGAGCTGAGCAAGTCGACGCCGAAACGCTGGCGAAAGCTCTCGTGGTCGGCGACCATCGGGGCTAGCACGACGGTTCGCAGTCGATGCTTTCGCTCCTCAGGGGAGGGTTCCTGCGCGAGTAGGAACTGCGCCATCGTGCCTACCAGCAGAGAATGCGTCGCCCTGGTTTCCGCGAGAACGTTCCAGTAGCGAGATCCGGAGAATTGGTCGCGTATGGCGAGGCTTGCCCCGGCGGACATGCAGACCAGCGCAGTCATCTGCCCGCTGACATGGAACAGTGGAGTGTCTACCAGCCATCGGTCTGTGTGCCTGAGTCCGCCGCCTTCTCCCATTGCGTTCACGCCGCCCATGTAGGTTGCTAGGTACGGTGTCAGCACACCTTTCGCGGTGCCCGTGGTGCCGGACGTGAAGTTGACGGCGTGCACGTCCCACGCTTCCAGTGGGGGGTCCAGAACTGGAGCTGCCGCAGTACCTCCTGCAAGTTCAGCTGGCGACACGACGGTGAGGTCGAGTCCGAGTTGGTCGATGCGTTCACCGAGGACTGCATCGGTGACGATCACGGACGCGGCAGATTCTGTGCATGCATGACGCAAGGTTTCTCCGCGGTAGGCCGTATTCACCGTGACCATGACAGCACCCAGGATGCTGACACCCCACCAAGCGCGCAGCCAGCTCAGACCGTTCGGCAGAAGGATCAGGACGTGATCTCCCCGGCACACACCGCGGTCCGCAAGAGCGCCGGCCGCGCGTTGCGCGTTCTCAAGAGACTTTGCCCAGTTCCATGTTTCACCGTCCGAACCGAGCGCGCACAGTTCGCGCGGGCGCACGGCGGCCTGGTGTTCGAGGATGTGGCGTGTCACCACCTTGTTTCGGTCCGGAAGTGGACCCACCTCCGATGAGTCCTCTGCCCCGGACGTGGTGTTCACGTCAACTCTCCTTTCGCAGGCAACCCGCATAGACCCGGGGTAGCGGCTTCGCCGTCGCTGAGTTCAGGCCCTGCTGTGATGCATGTAGCAGCCCGGATCGGCTGTTTACCGGTCCCGCAGATATGGCGGGAGGATTGCACCACACCATGCGATTCGAAGGTGTCTTCGTGGTGCACCGCAAGAGCTTGCCCAGCGTTCGGCTACCACTAAGGTTGGTCGGGTCTGAGCACGACGAATAGGGCTTCGGCGTCGGCTAACACATCCGACCCCTGGAGCAGTCGGCCCTCGGCGAAGATCTTTCGATCTTCTGAACGATCGATCCGTCCTTCGAAACGTAGTTCGACGTCGATTGGTGTGATGCGGCGGTAGTTGACGTGCAGATAGGCGGTGCGCGACCGATCGCGACCTCTGGCTGCGAGAGTTCCCAGCATCTCGTCGAAGAGCAGGGACACGGTACCACCGTGCGCAGCGATCCCGCCCGCGACGTGGGCGCGTCGGAATGTGATCCGGCCGCTGGTGTGCTCGGTAGATTCATCCTCAATGAGGATTGGAGGAAGTGTGGGGTGGCCTCTGCCGGGAAGATCACGCCGATTGCCTGCCGAAGACAGGCTTGAGTCGACGCTGTGCGCTTCCAGAGTTGCGCACGTGCTCAGGATATTGGCGGTGCTGGTGCGTACGACGTCTTCGGATTCGGTTGTCGCGGAGACCGAAGCGACGGCGTCGACGAGACGTCGGGTCGCCTCGAGTAGAGAACCGTAGGTGACAGAACCTGTAGGCCGGGTGCTCTCGAATATATCCATTTCAGTCCAAATCGTTCGGCGCCGACGGACGAAGGCAAATGCCTGCGGGCGGCGAGTTCATCGCGTGGAGGGAGTTGCCGAGGCTAGCCGTGTGGTGATATCCGGTGAAGCCGGTGATCCTCCGGCCGGGCTCAGCGGTGTCGGGGAGTCCCCTTCGGAAACCGAGCGTCATACGAGGGTCGCGATATGAGCTTTCAAGTCAAACGCGGTGTCGCCTGCCTGCTCGGGGGTGAGTGTGCCACCCGCGGAAAGCAGCTTGCGAGAGGCCATGTGGTCACCGGGGCGGTTGAGCGACTCGACCGCGCGTAGTGTCCCGTCGTCGAAACAGAACACTGAGAACTTTCCGTCCGCCGGGCTGCCGCGCACAACCGATTCGTCGCTGCCTGTCGTGAGTCCGGCGATCTGGAGCTTGAGGTCTGCCTGATCGCTCCAGAACCAGGGCACACTGTGATAAGGCTCTGGAGTGCCTGCGATCCGAGCGGCAAGGCATCGTGGTTGCGCGGTCGCATTGTGGACGGATTCCAAACGGACTATCCGTCCTTGCGCATAGGGGTTGGGGCACGCAGCGCAATCGCCTACGGCCGAGATCCTCGGATCCGCGGTTGTGAGGAACTCGTCGACCAGGATTCCGTTGTCGGTCGGGAGTCCGGCAGCCTCTGCGAGCTCGGTATTGGGTACTGCCCCCACGCCGACGAGAACGAGATCTGCGGGGAATTCTCGGCCGTCGGACGTAGTCACCGTAGTGACACGACCGTCGCGTCCTGAGAAGTTGGCGACGTTGACGCCGAGTTCCACGTGGAGGCCCCGAGACCGGTGCGCATCCAGAAGATAGTCTCCCATTCGAGGGGACAGGACCCGGCCCATCAGGCGATCAGCGAGTTCGATGACGACAGTGGGTATTTTCAGTTTCACCGCCGTCGAGGCAACCTCTAGTCCGATGAATCCTCCACCGACGACAACGACGTTGCTGACATCGGCCAGGCGACAACGAATATCGTCTGCTTCTGTGAGCGTGCGTAATCCGACGACTCCGTCGAGCGCGGCACCTTGCAGTGGGAGGCTCCGGTTCCGTGCACCGGTTGCGATGACGAGGTGGTCGTAGCCAAGAGGCACCCCGGAATCGAGTAGCACGGTGCCAGCAGCTCGATCGATTGTGGTGACGCGCTCAGAAAGCCGTACTTCGACCTCGTGCTGTTCGTAGAAGCTGCGGGGGTGGAGCCAGAGTCGGTCACGTGAGGAATTCCCGGTGATGTGGCCCTTGGACAGCGGAGGCCGCTGATAGGGCAGGTGCGGCTCGTCGCCGATGAGGATGATGCGCCCGGCGAAACCTTCCTCGCGGAGCGAAGTCGCGGTCTGCGATCCTGCCTGCCCGGCACCGACGATGACGACCGTCTGGGCCGGCATCAGTACTGCTCCGGGGGGAGGCGCACAACCAGCGAGTCGAGATCGGGCCCGAGCGTGAGCTGGCAACTGAGCCTGCTGCCGGGAAGCCGCGGTGAGGCGGTGTAGTCGAGCATCTCCTCCTCGTCTTCGTTGGGTGCACCGAGGCGCTCGATGTCGGCATCGTCGACGTAGACGTGGCAGGTAGCGCAGGCCAGCGTCCCGCCGCACTCGGCCACGATCTCACTGATGCCGTTCGCCAACGCTGCTTCCATCACCGAGGTTCCTTCATCGACCTCCACTATCACGTCGTCACCATCGAGGCGTTTGTAAGTCAGTTTCGCCACGGCTCATCTCCATCCTCTTGCCGGTAGGGCCGACCTTCAGCCCGGGGCCATGTCCCGGGTGTCAACGGCAGCGGGTCAAAGCGCTGGACCGCACGGATTTCAGCTGCCATTCCGGTAGTCTAAATCAAAACCGAAAAAGACGCACCACCGTATTCCGAGCGCGGTTGTAGAGGAAGGGGCACGACCGTGTGCGAACTGCGGTGTACTGGTCGAATGAAGCGACGATGTGACGTACTTGACAGTCGACCTAGCAGGAGATAGAAACAGAGTCGTTCTAATGGAACACAGAATTTCGTCCGGCGGAGCGCAGAAATCTGCTTCGACCTACGGATCACCTGATGCCGGTATGACGGAAATGGCTGGAACTGACCGCCGCGTGAGTGAATATCAAACTAGGAGCTTCATCATGAACGAGCCTGCCCTTGGTGTCACGGATGTGGGCGACCCTGCCCCCGATGCGGCGGCGGAGGCGGTGAATTTCAGTCCCCTCGACCCCGAGCTGGCCGATGACTTCTGGCCGCGGAACAACGACTTGCGCGAGCGATGCCCTGTCGCGTGGAGTACCGCGCACTGGAGCGCAGACGAATCCGGATTCTGGGTGCTGAACAAGCACCAAGATGTGATGGCTGCGGCAACGAACTGGAGTGTCTACAGCAGCGCCGACGGTGCGTCGCCGGTTCAGTTCGACCTCGACATCATGAGAATGGTCCCGCTGGAGACGGACCCGCCGCTCCACCGTGGCGTGCGGAAGGCGCTCAACAAGTTCTTCACACCCGAAGCGCTGACGCAGACGGAACCGAGCATTCGGGCCACAGTCGACGAACTCATCGCGCGGTGCGTAGAGAAGAGTCCGGCTGACTTCGTTGCCGAGTTTACCTCGCAACTGCCACCGATCGTGTTCTTCGAGACGTTCCTCGACAAGAAGGCATCCGAAATCGGTTGGATCATGGAGCTCATCGATATGCTGCTGACCCAGCCCGACAGGGTGATGGAGGCTGCTCCCCAGCTGTTGATGTTCCTCTCGGAGCTCCTGGAGTCGCGTCGAGCCGAGGGCCGCACGGATGATCTCGCTGGGACCATTGCTCACATGGGTACCGGCGAGGTCGACGATGGACTCGATCTCGACGAGCGGGCCCGGGTGGAAACGATGAATCTCATGGTTCTGGGAGGAATGGAAACCACCATGGGTGCGCTGGCTGGAATCGCACGCACGCTTGGCACCGACAATGAACTGCGGGTCAGTCTTCGGGACGCCGATTCGAAGACACTCGATCGGCATGTCGAGGAATTCCTGCGCTACGACAGCCCGGTGCCGACCGCCGGTCGTACCCTCGCCCAGGACGCTGAGGCGTCCGGCTGCCCGATGAAGGCTGGAGACCGGATTCTGCTGAACTGGGCGGCCGCCAACCGCGATCCGGAGAAGTTCCCGGAACCGGACACTCTCAACTTCGAACGCGCTAACGCAAACGCGCATCTGGCATTTGGCGCCGGCGTTCACCGTTGTCTCGGAAATCATCTGGCTCGCCGCGAGATCCGCGCCGCGGTACAGGCCATCAGCGAGCTCAGCGTCTTCGAACTCGAGCCAGGCTACGAGGTCAAGTACCGCCCGGCATTCGCGCGCGGGCCGATCAGCTTGCCGACGAAAGTTGCATACTGACTGGTTTTGTTCGAGATTCACAATCGAGGTGACCTGGCTCGGGATACCTGCCGAGGCGGCGGCGGTATCCCGAGCGAAGTGGCATCTGTTGCTGCGAGTAATCCAGTTGCTTGCGACTAGTGGTCCAGCAACAAAATCATGTTAGAATTAGATAGTCGATGTTCTTCCGATTGCCATGCGGTGGTGCTCTATAAGAGCAATTGGAAGTTATGAAATATCGTCGAGAGTTTGAGCGTTGCGCCTCTCCGTCGGCACCGCGAATCGCGGTTCGCTGAGGCGCCCAAGAGCTGAACGACCGAGCGGAAGGATCCGCTCAGAATCACGCAGGACGAGAGGAACCACACATGGGAACCCTGGATGGACGCGTTGCGATCGTGACAGGAGCGGGCCGCGGCATCGGCGGATCGGTTGCGAAGCTCTTCGCCGCTGAAGGCGCGACGGTCGTAGTGAACGACATCGGCGCTTCGCTGAGCGGGCTCGAATCCGATGGCAGTCCCGGCGATGACCTCGTCCGCGACATCGTTTCTGCCGGCGGGGCGGCGGTTACGAACGGCGCCGACATCTCCGACCACGAAGCGGCGCGCGATCTGGTCGATTCGACGATCGAGCGGTTCGGCAAGCTCGACATTCTCGTGAATGTCGCCGGGATCTTACGTGACCGAATGATCTTCAACATGTCCGAAGAGGAATGGGACGCCGTGATCAGGGTTCACCTCAAGGGCCACTTCAACACCATCCGACCCGCTTCCGCTCACTGGCGCAAGGTTGGCGATCCGAACGCGCAGAACAGGATCATCAACTACACCTCGCGAGCCGGTCTGCACGGTGCACCAGGCCAGCCCAACTACTCGGCAGCGAAGATGGGCATCGTCGGACTCACCTACTCGTGCGCCGTCGCCCTGAAGCGGTACGGCGTCACCACCAATGCCATCTCTCCTGCGGCCGCGACCCGGATGACCGATACCGCGAAGGTTTCCGGTGTGGATGGCCTCGCAGCCGACGAACTCTCGCCGGACAATATCGCGCCCGTCGCGGCCTTCCTCGCGTCCGAGCGTTCGGGATGGTGCAACGGCCGGGTCATCCACGCAAGGGGCTATGAACTTTCCCTCTACAGTGATCCGCAGCCACTCGTCACCATCGGCTCGGGAGGCCCGTGGGACCTCGATCAACTGGCGAAAGAAGCCGAAGAGACGTTCAAGCCCATCGTCGATGCCGCCCCTCCGAACCCGTTCGTCTGATGTCGATCAAGGGGAAAGCATTCATTGCGGGAGCGTACGAGCATCCCGGTCGTGAGTTGCCCGACAAATCCATTCCGCAGATTCATGCGGAGGTCGCCCTGGGCGCCTTGGCGGATGCGGGTCTCGGTCTCGCCGATGTCGATGGGTACTTCTGCGGTGCCGACGCGCCAGGTCTGGGTGGTCTTGCGATGGCCGACTACCTCGGTCTGAACCTGCGCCACATGGACAGTTCGGACATGGGTGGGTCGGTCTACATGTCTCATGTCGGACATGCTGCTGCCGCAATCGCGTCGGGTAAGTGTCGCGTTGCGTTGATCACGCTCGGTGGGAGGCCGCGGACGACGTCGTTGCGCGCTCCCGGTCAGTTGATGGGTGAGCCGCCGGAGAAGTACTTCGAGCCGATCTTCGGGGCCAACGTGAGTGCACTGTATGCGCTTGCAGCGCAACGTCATATGTACGAGTACGGTACGACCAGCGAACAGTTGGCCGAGATCAAGGTAGCTGCTTCCGTACACGCGCAGTACAACGAGAATGCGATGCTACGCAAGGTCGTCACAGTCGAAGAAGTGGTGAACTCGCCGATCGTGAGCTCACCACTGCACAGGCTGGATTGCTGCGTGGTCACTGACGGCGGCGGTGCACTCGTGTTGGTCGCGGACGATATCGCGGCCACCCTCGATCGCCACTGTGTCAAGATCCTGGGTCACGGCGAGGCCGTCGAACACACACGGGGCGGTTGGCAGGACATCACCACCACCGGTGGCGTCCGGTCCGGCGCCGATGCTTTTGGCGAAGCTGGTGTGAGCCGAGCCGACATCGACTACGTGGGTCTCTACGACTCATTCACCATCACCGTGCTTCTCGCGCTGGAGGACCTCGGATTCTGCCCAAAGGGTGAAGGCGGCAAGTTCGTTCAGGACGGCGCCCTACAATCGCCCAACGGTCGGCTGCCGTTCAACACTGACGGCGGCTCGCTCTGCAACAACCACCCGGCGAACAGGGGTGGCATGACGAAGATAATCGAAGCCGTCCGGCAGTTACGCAATGAGGCGCATCCGGCAGTACAGGTTCCCGATTGTGAGCTGGCGCTGGCACACGGCACCGGCGGCTGGCTGTCCACCCGGATGGGCAACGCCACGGTCATTCTGGGAAGGGAGGGCGCATGAGCACCACGGAACTTCCAAGCCCGAATCCGGAAATCCAACCGGAGACCGCGAGCTTCTGGGCCGCCACGCTCGAAGGCAAGCTACTCCTCCAGCGGTGTTCCGATTGTGGACGTGCGGGTTACTACCCCCGCTTTGTTTGCGCGAATTGCCACAGCACCGGTCTGGACGACTTCGAGGCAACCGGGCGCGGCACGATCTACAGCTACACCGTGACGACCCGCGGGATACTCGAGTACGCGACAGCGGGCTCATACGTGTTGGCCATGGTCGCTCTCGACGAGGGACCGAAGATGATCACCAACATCGTGGAGTGTGAGCCAGCCGACCTCCACATCGGTCAGACGGTCGAAGTGGTCTTCGCCGCCACCGGCGGGGCCGGGGCGCTGCCACGATTCCGGCCTGTCATCCAAGACGTCTGATATGACCAGCCACGAATTTCGAGTGGAACCAGGACATGTCCTCGCCTTCGCACGCGCTGTCGGCGACGAGAATCTCGTGGCCGCTTCGCCCGCCGTGGGGACTGTCGTTCCTACGACATTCCCCTCCGCGGCTGTCCAGTACGACCCGAAGCATATGCAAGGAATGCGGGCCTCCGGTGCCGATTCTCCGCACGGCCGAGGCAGTGTGCTGCACGCCGAGCAGCATTTCGAGTACTCGCGTCCGGTGCGGGTTGGCGATCAGCTGACCGTGGAGGAGTTCGAGGGTAGACGGTGGCGGAAGGAGAGTCGTCGCGCGGGATCACTCAACTTCCGGGAGGTGGTCAAGGAGTACCGGGATCAAGCCGGCGAAATAGTCATACGCTCGCGGATGGTTCTGGTTGAGACCGAGTTCGCCGTCTCGGACGGGACAGGGTCGACATGACCGGATTCGTGCACGACGACCTCACGGTCGGTAGCCGCCTCCAACGGGTGGTGTGCGAGCAGATCACACGCACTCAGATCGTGCAATACGCGGGCGCTTCGGGTGACTACAGTCCACTGCACACCGACGAGCCGAGCGCTGTTCGTGACGGCTATCGAGGTGTCATGGCGCACGGAATGATGGTGATGGCCGCCACGGAATGTGTTCTTGCGGAGGTTATCAGCCGAGATCGACTGATCTACTACGGTGCCCGCTTCAGGAGCCCGGTTTGGCCGGGTGACACACTGACCGCCACCGTGGAAGTCACTGCGGTGCGCGAGGAAGCGGATGGCCGGTACGTCGACCTGGAGGTATACACGACCAATCAGGACGGTGTCACCGTGCTGACGGGCAGCGCAAGCGCCCGCATCCGACACCCTGCCGACCGGCGGCAATCATCGAAAAATGGAGGATGACGTGGACGAGCACCCGAATGCCTTGGTTGTCCGCCGACTGATGGCGGCCCTTTCCGACCAAAATCGTGACGAGATCGAAGCTATCCTCGCCGACCAATGCGTCTGGCATGTTCCCGGGGACAACGTTCTATCCGGAGTCTACGAGGGACGCCGGGCAATCCTGTCGCTCTTCGGCAAGATGAAACGCATCTTCACTGGTGCTGCAAGGTTCGACATCATCGACATCACGGCGAGCGACGGTTACGCGGCGGCCTATCAGTTCGGCATCGTCCAGGTCGGTGGCCGAACGGTGAGGCTCAGGGAGTGCCTGGTCTACCGGATCGAAGACGGTCGCGTCGTGGAGGTCGACGAATTCCAATCCGACGATCTTGCCTTCGATGACGCATTCTCGGAAGAGGCGATTGCCGCCACCCAGACGACAGGCTTGAAATGAGCAACCCGAGAATTCTTGATCCTTCACGGGCTCTTGCACTGGTCGGCGACGGTGCCCATATCGTCGCAGCGCCAGGCTGTGGAGCCCCGACGACGATGCTGCACGCTCTGGGCAAGGACGCTCCCGGCCGCGGATGGACGTTGAGTTCTGGTCTACTGCTCGGGGATTACCCGTTCATCGATGCAGTGACGAACCGTGACCTACGGTATCGCACATGGCATGTGATGGCGCCGATACGCGCACTCGTCGCCGGCGGTGTCGTGGAATACGTGCCGCTTCGTGCCTCCCAAGTTGGGAGCTACCTGGGACGCCGTGGCGTGGACGTTGCGGTGGTCCGCGTGAGCCCACCGGACGGACATGGCTACTGTTCGGTGGGGCCGTCTGCAGGCTATAGCCTCGACGCCCTGCGAATGGCGAGTGTGCGCATCGGTGAGGTCGACCCCGCGCTTCCCAGAACGTTTGGAAGTACAACCGTCCACCGATCCGTCTTCGACGCTTTTGTCGACACCGCAGACCCGACACCGCGCTACGAGTCAGCGAAGCCAAATGAGACGAGCAACAAGATCGCCTCTCATGTTCTGAGCCTGCTCCCCGCGCATCCCACATTGCAGATCGGCATCGGCTCGATTCCCGAAACCGTCGTGAGCTCGCTCGGAGACGCCGACCTCGAATCTGTGCGATTTGCAGGCATGGCCACCGACGAGATGGTCGACCTCTTCGAGAGAGGGGTCATCCCCGCTGCCGGCGATGAGCCCGCGATCATGTCGCCCGAACTGATGGGAACAGAGCGCATAATGCAGTTTGCCGACTGCAACCCGGCGCTGAGCGTGTACCCATCGTCGATTGCGCATGACGCCGCCGTTCTGGGCGGTATTCGACGGTTCGTTTCCGTGAATACTGCGATCGAGGTGGATATGACCGGGCAGGTAAACAGCGAGATGGTTCGCGGCCGACAGGTTTCCGGTATCGGGGGCAGCCTCGATTTCGTCGACGCGGCGAGCCGATCAGCCGGGGGGCTACGCGTGATCGCGCTACCGTCAACCACCTCCGATGGTGCTCATTCCCGCATCGTCCCGTCGATCGGTCCTGGCGGCACCGTCACTATTCCGCGATCGATGGTCGACGCCATCGTCACCGAGTACGGGGTCGCGCGCCTGGATGGGCTCAGCGCCCGCGAGCGCACGGAGGCTTTGATCGCGATCGCACATCCTAACCATCGAGATTCTCTGGTCAATCAGGTAGGAGCACAACGATGACTGTTCACACTCGCCGGGGAAAGTACTTCGATGAACTCGTGATCGGCGACGTTTATGTACACCGTCCAGGACGAACGGTCACCGAGGCAGATAACCTGCTGTTCACGACCCTGACGATGAACACCCAGAGTCTGCACCTCGATGCCGCGTTTGCCGAAACCCGTGAGTTCGGTCAGCGGCTCGTGAACAGCCTGTTCACGATGTCGACTGTGGTCGGTCTGAGCGTAGCCGACCTCACCGAGGGGACGACGGTAGCAAACCTGGGCTTCTCCGAGATCGCCTTTGCTTCACCTGTTTTCATCGGAGACACGGTGACCGCTGAGACTGAGGTCCTTGCCAAGCGCGAGTCGTCCTCACGGCCCGGCCAGGGCATCGTGACCTTCGAGCATCGGGGGCACAACCAGCGGGGCGAGCTGGTCTGTACAGCGCGTCGGGCGGCCCTGGTCCTCGCTGCGAGCGCCGCCGAAGCCCTCGATGTGGATGTTCGCTGACACAACAGTCTTCGTGAGAACCACTGTTCCCTAGCGTGAGAGCGGCTGCTGACACGGATCCGGGTACCGCACCGCGGTACCGGATCCGTGTCAGCAGCCGGACTACTTCTCTGATTGGGTCTTGATTCCGGAGAGGTTCCCCTTGATCCCCTTATTGATGATCGACTTAAGCATGAAGTCCGGCACCGTCCATTTGATTGCGATATCCAACGAATAGATGAGCTTCGTGCCGGCGCCGTCTTGGACGAGCTGATAGGTCTGCTCCTGCTTCACGATCATGTCCCCCTCGGTGAGGGTTGATGTGATCGTGGAGCTGTCGGGGTAGCTGAAGGCGAGCGTGTATCCCGCCTTCTGACCCATGGCGGACACATCGAACTTCACTGTGGCCGGCCGGCCCTGATCATCTTTTTCCAGGATTTCCACCTTCTGCATTTCCTTCTGCCAGATGGGGTATGCCTCCACATCGAGGATCACCGATTGGACGGTTTCGATGGGCGCTTGGATGGTGGTGGACTCGGTAATGCTGCTGCTCATTCTGGCCTCCGTGGTTGTGTGATTTCGGGTGATTGCCGCGAGGGGCATGTTGATGCACCGGCTTCGTCGCTAGTCCGCTGTGGATTCTCCTGAGGTGGCGGGGATGTGGCGCAAACCTTTTCGTGAGCGGAACGGCGGCCCCGGCGCCACGCGTCGGTGACGTCCAGGACGGCCGCTCGGGGTTGTCAAGGCAGTGGCCAGCGGTTAGCCTAAATCTGATTCAGTTTAGAATATGTTTCCGGTGATTGCCACCCTCGCTTTCCAGAAATCCCGAGTCGGCTGACAAACGGGCAAAGCTGCTACGGGCACTGCGACTTTTCGACCACCAGATCGGGCCCAAAGTTCAACCCATCCGCCCGCGGTCAGTCCGAAGACACCCGCCCGACGGCTCCGATCGCCAACCTGAGAGGCCATGTCATGGATGGATTCGTATTCACGTTGGTTATCAGCTTCGGCGTGATCTTCGTGGCGGAGCTCGGCGACAAGTCACAGCTGATGGCATTGACGTTTGCTACTCGTTTCCGTCCGCTTCCCGTTCTCCTTGGTGTCACGATTGCAACGTCGTCGGTCCATCTGATCTCTGTTGCGGTGGGCCACGGTCTCGGAGGCTCGACAACTCCGGGCTGGACCTCATTGGCGGCGGCAATCGCCTTCGTCGGGTTCGGAGTGTGGACGCTGCATGGTGACAGCCTGAGCGAGGAGGACGAGGCAAGAGCGCGTCGCAGCGTTCGCTCTGTCATCATTGCGGTGTCCACGGCCTTCTTCCTCGCCGAACTCGGTGACAAGACGATGCTCGCCACGATCGCACTGTCGGCGCAGAACGGTTGGTTCGGAGTATGGCTGGGGTCAACCGCGGGCATGGTCGTTGCCGACGCGCTGGCGATCTGGATCGGAATACGGATGGGCCGGCATTTGGATGCTCAAGTAGTCCAGCTGGGGGCATCTGCATTGTTCTTCGGATTCGCACTGTGGCTTGCCGACCGTGCCGTGTCGGAACTGACCGGTTTGTCGATCCTTGACCGCTTCGCAGTGCCGTTCGAAGGACGGGTGGCGAGTGTAGTTGCGACGGTGCTGGGAGTCCTGGCGCTCACGGCGGTATGGATCACGCGCCGACACGCGCTCGGCCGGGGTCTGTGGCCGCGTCGACGTGCGGTATGGGGCAGTGCGGTGTGGTGGGCGCGCATCCTGTTCGGCGCGGCAGCTCTGCTCGGCATTCTGGCACCCATCGCCGTTCTCACCGGCGCGGTGGAACCGATCGATCTCGATCTGCTCGCAGAACCGGGTCTAGTGACCATCGGCGCTGCCCTGCTACTACTCGGCGTGAGCGTCGTGTTGATCGCGCAGGTTCAAGTGGGTGCAGCGCGGCGTGCGGGGTCGTCTGGCGGCTCACCGCTCGCGACGCGCGGAGTCTTCAGCCGTACGCGGAATCCGGGATTCACCGGAATGGCGATCGCGAACGGGGGAATGCTCTTGATGGTCCCGACGGTCCTCTCGGTTCTCAGCGCAATTCTGATGTTGGCAGCAGCCCGAGTACATGTGCGAGGTGTCCGGGAACCAGCCCTTATCAGAAAGCAGGGAGAACTCTTCGCCGAGTACTCCGACCGCGTGGGCAGGTTCTTGCCCCGCATTCGATGAAAGGAGCGCATCGCGCAATGAATGGTATCGAGTTGGCAAGGATTGGACTCCGTACGGTCGTCGGCACGACGATGGTCGCGCATGGCGTGAAACACGGCCGGACGTTGGACGGGACTGCAGGTTGGTTCGAATCGATCGGGTTCCGCCAGCCTCAAATTCAGGCTCGTGCGAGCGCGATCGTGGAGGTCGGTGCAGGCGCCGCACTGATCGCTGGAATTGCTACTCCACTTGCTGCTTCGGCTGTTGTCGCCACCATGGCGGTTGCCGCACGCACAGTGCACAAGGAGAACGGATTCTTCATCACGTCGGAGGGCTATGAGTACGTGCTCAATCTAGCCATGGCATCGGTCGCGGTCAGTGCGCTGGGGCCCGGGCGATGGAGTGTGGACCGGCTCATACGTGCCGATTCCCGATCCTCTGGTATGCAGCGTGCCGCAGTCACCGCAGGTCTCGGTGTGGCCGCGGCGGCCACACAGCTTGCGGTCTTCTGGCGTCGCCCGCCCCGGAGACTCTAGACGTGAGCCAATCTCCGGGCTTCTCGCGGACCGAAACTTGGTCGCCTCGGTGACGCCATCAGCCCTAGCGGGCCTGACAGCTAGTGTGTTTCAATTCATTGATGTAGAAATTTTGTTAGATTTCTGCGACAGCACGGACCCAAACGGAGTGCCATGCGCCCGCGAACGGCGGCTCGATTCCACTTCAGTTGTCGCTAGCCGGCCGAGTTGCACGACGACATACGCAGAGATGCTCGATCGCTCTGCGTCGAGAGAGGACAGTCGACATGACAGCAGAAACCACGGAGCAGGCCGTCTCCACCGGTCCCTCCGAGGGAAGGAGCATGATCGAGGTACGCTGCCCCGCTGACGGGCGGCTCGTAGGCCGAGTTCCCGACCTGGGTGCGGCAGGAGTCGCTTCGGCCGCGAAACAACTGCGTGAAGCGCAGCCGGAATGGGAGGCGATCGGACCGACCGGCCGCGCGAAGCATATGCGGAAATTCCTCGACTGGATTCTCGACAACGAAGCAAACCTCATCGGGATCATGCAGGAGGAGACCGGCAAGTCGTGGGGTGACGCCTCGCTCGAGATCGCGATGGCCGTTGATTTGATCAATTACTACAGCGGTCACGCCGCTGAGTTCCTCGCTGACCGAAAGGTTCGCAGCTGGGGAGCAGCGGGAATGACCAAACGCCTCAGAGTTTTCGCCCGCCCGTACCAGCTGGTCGGCATGATCACTCCGTGGAACGGGCCACTCGGCGGCCCGATGCTCGATGGCGTGGCAGCCCTAATGGCTGGCGCCACTGTTCTCTTCAAGCCGTCGGAAGTCACACCCTTCACCTGGGCCGAGGCCTCGCGTGGCTGGCTCGAGGACATTGGAGCACCACCCGTACTCGCGAATATCACGGGCGGTGCCGAGGCCGGCGCAGCGGTTGTAGACGAGGTCGACATGGTGATGTTCACCGGCTCGACCCGCACCGGGCGCAAGATCGCGGCACGAGCCGGCGAGCGGCTCATTCCATGCAGTCTTGAACTCGGCGGTAAAGATCCGATGATCGTACTGGCAGATGCGGACATCGACCGGGCGTCCAGCGCTGCGGCCTGGGGTGGGATGTGGAACTCCGGGCAGATATGCATTTCCGTGGAGCGGGTCTACGTCGAGGCTCCGGTCTACGACGAATTCGTCTCGAAGGTGACCGAGAAGGTCGCGAATCTTCGACAGGGAATGGACCCCGACGGCAGCTTCGCAACCGACGTCGGAGCGATGTGCACTCCGGCGCAGATCGACATAGTGAAAAGTCACGTTGACGATGCCCTCGCGAAGGGGGCGCGCGTGCTCACCGGCGGAAAGCGGGCCGAGACCGGGCAGTTCTTCGAACCGACTGTTCTGGTCGATGTAGATCACTCGATGCTGTGTATGCGAGACGAAACCTTCGGTCCCACTTTGCCGATCATGAAGGTGGGGGATGAGCGTGAGGCCGTCCAGCTTGCCAACGACACCCCGTACGGGCTGAGCGCGAGTGTGTGGACGTCGGATCATAGACGCGCGGACCGTATTTCGCGTCAGGTTGAGGCGGGAGCTGTGAACCAGAACAACGTCATGATGAGTACGTTCCAGATGACGATACCGATGAGCGGTTGGAAGCAGTCGGGCGTGGGCAGTCGCTCTGGTGGAGCCCCCGGCATGCTCAAGTTCTGTCGACAGCAGTCGGTGGTGTCCGAACGAATCAAGTTGAAGTCCGAAGCGCATTGGTATCCCTACGTGCCGAAAAAGAGCCGCTTCCAGGCGAAGATGGTGCGGTTCTTGGGCGCTCACGACTGGCGGCGGCGGTTAGGTCGTGCGCCCAAGCGCTGATGGCGCGCAAGTAGGCGGTGCCGAGACCGAGCGGCGCCCGTGTGGTCGGTTCCCAGTTGGGAATACTCCATGCGGGCGCCGTTGGTGTCTTGCGGGTGCCGGTAACGCCCCTGGTGTGTCAACCTGACGGGAGGTTGCGCCACCATAATCTATGTTCACTTCGTATCAACTGTCCCCTACCTGTGGCTGGCTTTACCAGGTAAAACAGACCGGTGCGCCGCCGCAGGTGTTGCGAAATAATTGGTGTGTGGGGCACAATATCTAAGACGATTTAGATGACGTATCTGGCAACGTGCCACAACACTGAAGGAGAGCATGTGCCGTCGATGATGAATCCGCGGGGTCCGATCGATGAGGTCCGCCTCCGCCAAGCGGTTCAAGTTGCCAACCTGCCCACGCTGACGATGGTGCTCTTCCAACTGACCGGGGATGAGCGATGGCTCCAGGACCCTTACCGCCCGCAACGTGCGCGGGGCTTGGGCCCGAACGATTCCGGTGGGTTTCCTCCTGACGTTGCCGACGTAATCCGATTGAACGCCGTATCCGCGATTGTCGAGTGGTCGCGTGGTGCTCCGCCTGTGGTCCCAGTTCCGGAGCCTGAGTTGCTCAAACAGATGCTCAGTACCTGTATGGGGGAGGAGATCCCGGACGAGTACGAGCGATTGATGCGGGAGGAGATGGGGTTCGTACCAGCGCCGAAAACTGAACCGGTACAAGCCGGTGACTTCTCTGTGGTGATCATCGGTGCGGGTATATCCGGCATGATCGCCGCGATTCGTTTGAAAGAAGCCGGCATTCCCTTCGTGATCCTTGAGCGCAATCCCGATGTCGGCGGGGTATGGCTCACGAACTCCTATCCGGGAGCGGGTGTGGACACGCCGAGCTACCTCTACTCCTTCTCGTTCTTTCCGCGCAATTGGTCGACGCACTTCGGCAAGCGGGATGAGATGGTGGAATACCTCCACGAGGTCGCAGACCACTTCGAACTGCGCCGGAGCATCGTTTTCGAAACAGAGGTGGAGTCGGCGGTCTACGACGAATCGGCGCAGCGTTGGACTGTGAGTTCCCGCGATCGAAACGGCGCTACTCAGGAGTTCACAGGTAATGCCGTCATCAGCGCCGTTGGTCTCTTCAACAAGCCGAAACTGCCGCAGATACCAGGAATGGACTCCTTTGAAGGACCGATATTCCACACTGCGCAATGGCAGGACGGTCTAGATCTGGCGGGTAAGCGCGTCGCCGTCGTCGGTACTGGTGCGAGCGCCATGCAGGTTGTTCCCGCTGTGGCAGACGAGGTAGCCAACCTCACGGTATTTCAACGTTCGCCGCAGTGGATCGGCGCCAGCGACGAATACTTCGCGCCGGTGCCGGAAGAGGTTCATTGGTTGATGGAAAATGTCCCGAACTATCATGCGTGGTACAGGTTCCGGTTGGCCTGGGTGTTTAACGACCGTGTCCACGCATCGCTGAAGATCGACCCGGACTGGAAGCATTCGGATCGCTCTCTCAACGCCGTTAATGACGGGCATCGTCGCTACTTCACCAGGCATCTCACCTCCCAGCTCGAGGATCGACCGGACCTAATCGAGAAGTGCTTGCCGCACTACCCACCCTTCGGCAAACGGATGTTGCTCGACAACGGCTGGTTCGCTGCACTCAAGAAGGACAACGTCGAACTGGTTACGGACGGGGTCTCGGAGGTGACTCGAACAGGCGTGGTGAGCAGTGCCGGTGAAGAATTCGACGCAGACGTGATCGTGCTGTCCACTGGGTTCGATGCGTCTCGCTACCTCCAGCCAATCGAGGTGATCGGTCGGGGTGGGCGCTCGTTGCGCGACACGTGGGGCGATGACGACGCTACGGCGTACCTCGGAATCACCACGCCAGGGTTCCCGAACCTGTTCTTCATGTATGGACCCAACACAAACTCTGGCGCGGGGGGGTCCTACTTCTTCATAGGGGAGTCTCAGGGGCGTTACATCGTGGAACTGATCACGCGGATGGTCCGTGAGGGGCACGGCGCGGTGGAGTGCCGGGTCGAACCGCATGATCGATGGGTCAGAGAAATCGACGCCGAACATTCGCAAATGGTATGGAGCCATCCCGGAATGTCGACGTACTACCGTAATTCTCAGGGCAGGGTGGTCACGAACTCGCCTTACCGGGTCGTCGACTATTGGGCAATGACACATGATCCGGATCTTGCGGATTTTGTGACCGAACCAGTTTCCGTAACAGCGATTGCCGATGCAGCAGGAGCGCGCGCTGGATAACCGAACCGAGCTACGGTGCCCGCGTCACGAGCCAGCGCGGGCACCAGCAGGGGCAGGTCCGTTCCCTCCGTTGAGGACTCTTCAACACGGTGCGGGCGGTCCAGTATGAAGTCTGAGCTGCGGCCCGCTGGGTGCCGGGTGTAGTGGAAGCGTATCCGCCGTACAGTTCCCACCACTCCTCGGCGCGTTTGGCGGTTTCGCGAGCGGGGGTCGTAGCCCTCGGTGCGGGCATTGGCCCGAGAGACGTTCTCATGCGGGAAGCAATCGCCGCGATCCGCTCACTCGGGGTCGAGTTTGCTGCCGCCGCGATCTCAGAGTTTCCAGGCGTTCCGCCGGCGTAACCTTGGTGATCTGCGTTTGTTCGCCAACTGAAGCAGATGGAGATCATCGACCACGAGTGTCTCGTTCGGCAGCAGTCCCGCGGGGTCGATGGCCACGTATTCGATCGCCTCCCGGAACTGCGGCGTGCGTTGTTTTCAGGCGGGCGATCAACGCCGCCGTGTGGTGCGCCCTTCTGTACCAGGATCCCCGGTTGTCGGACAGTCGATGAAGCCGGTGTTCCAGGGATCTCAAATCCGAGGTTGCCCGCTCAAGATTGAATTGAAGAGCCCCGTTGAGGGGAGTGCGGGAACTCCTAAAGCCAATACCGTTCAGCTAGTGAACAAGGATGGTGCATATCGGCGGCTGGGTGGGTTGTGGATGGTGTTGGTGGTGCGCGCGTTTGGCGGCCCACTTGAGGACTTTGCGTTTGACGACCTGGGGGTTGGCGCGGTGGCGGCGTGCGGGATTGATTCGACGCAATGATTTGTCGATGCCGCGGTTCCACAATCTGGTGGCAGCGTTGTGGTTATGTGGGGGAAAAGGAGCTGTGGGACAGGGATCGTCGGGCGATCCGCAGGGCGGCGACGAAGGAGACCCGGTCCGGGTCGTGACCGCCGGCGGTCGCGGCATCGAGCATGAGGGTGCGGATGGCGTAGTGGCAGCACAGGTGCCCCCAGATTTCCTGCTGCACCAGCGGTGGCGATTTCGACCGCAGCACGGCGCGTGGTCCGCGCTGATGGGTTTTCAGCTCGTCGAAGGTGTTCTCGATTTCCCACCGTTGGGCGTAGGCGAGGGCCAACTCTTCGGCAGGTGCATCGGAGGGGTCGAGGATCGTGGTCAGCAACCGGTACTGCTCGGGGTTCTCCCGCCCGTCGTCGAGGGTGTAGTCGATCACGCGCACCGTCAGTGCGCGCTGCCGCCGATTCCTTCCGGAGGTGGGGACGATCTGCGCCAGCCAGGATCCGTCGTCGAGGGTCTCGAGGTGCCGAGGCGAGAGCGTTGATGCGACTCTCCACAGCAGATCGGCGCCGGTGGCGGCGGCTCGGGTCCACATGCCGAATCCGTAGACGCCGCGGTCGGCGAGCAGCAGCATTCCCGGTTCGAGGGTGTCCATCAGATCGTGCGCCAGCTCCCGCTCGGAGGTGCGGCACGATCCGATCGCGGCGTCGAAGACCGCGTGGGTGCCGCACTCGGCGACCGCCACCAATCGTGCCTGCGGGAACGCGGACTGCTCGCCGCGACTCGATCCGGGCCGCCCGAAATGCTCGGCGTTGGCCGGGGTGTCGGGCAGGTCGAGGCAGGTCCCGTCGAGGGCCACCAACCGGCGCCCCGCGAGCCAGGATCCGGGCGTACCCGTGTCGGCGAGAGGTCGTGCGACACGGCGGAACAGCTCCCGCACCGGTTCGTATCCCAGACGTGAACGGGCCTGAAATATGGCCGATTTCGTCGGCGGCGACCAGGACTGCGACCATCCCGACGACCACGACAAACCGTCGGTCAGCTGCTCGAAGACCTCCTCGTAGGAGCCCTGCGAATTCAATGCCATGCCGATCGAGAAATACGCCGTCACGCGAGCGGTCAACGACCTACTGCGCTGCTCCCTGCGACCGCATTCCGCGACCACCTCATCGACCAAGGATGCGGGAAACACCCTGGTCAACAACCCCACCGACACCACATCCGACAACCGCCGATCCGAGACCGGCTTCACCCATCCACTCCGAGGCACACCTCATCGTATCGCAAACATCACTAACTGAACGGTATCGCTTCTAAAGCGTAGGGGAGCGCTCGATGCGGTTCCGGTGGCTCACTTAGCGCTATCGGTCCACTGCGATTGGGGTGAAGGGCATTTCGGTCTCGCGGCGCTTTGTTTAGGTGTAAGTACAGCGGTGTCGCGGAGCGTCACCTTCTGAACTCCCCAGCGATCTCACGGAACGTCAGGGCTGCATCCACGACGATGCTGCACGAGTCCACAGCCGCAACCCGTCGGGACGTGCGGTCCTATCCCATCGCATTGTTCGACGAATTTCGCACCCAGGCACCCAAGAATTCGCGGGCCTGGGTGCGAGCGGTTGTGCACTCCGTTTGCGACCAATCGGACACCAATTCAATTCGTGCCCAATTCGTTCGGGTGATCGATGCGTTGTCGGTGTAGGTGCCCAGGGGTGGCCGATATCACCCTGCGTCGCGCCCGGCCGATCTCTGCGTGTTTACTGGTTTTAGGAATCGTTCTGGAGGTTAGAAGAAGTCAAGACTATCGTGCGAGACGGACGAAGTCTTCGAGACCGCGGGTGCCGCGGTCAGCAGTCCGTCGAACAGTTGAGAAGGACGATGCCGACGTTCCGAGCCACCGACATCGTGGCTCTGGCAGTCTGAAGTGGTTCTGGCCCACTTTCCGTGATGGTCGTGTTCTCCGCGTGTCGCCCCCGGTGGGGTGGGGATTGTGAGAGATGATCTTGCTGGTGTTCCGGAAGCTGTTGTGACCTGCGTGTTTTGCTTCCCCACCTGGTGGGTGTCGCGATCGATTCGATCGACGTCACTTAGGGCGGGGTGAGCATTCGCGCTTCCCCACTGTCGGTGTCGGCGTCCTGCCCCACCTGCGGTGATACCTCCGAGCGAGTGCACAGCCGATACGAACGCACGGTGGTCGACACCGCGATCGGTAATCGACCGAGTCGCCTCGTCCTGCGGGTGCGCCGATTCCTGTGCAGTTCGACCGCGTGCGACCGGCGCACCTTCGCCGAGCAGATCGACGGTGTGACCACGCGATATGCGCGACGCACCCCACTGCTGCGGGGAATCCTCGAAAGGATCGGGCTGGCGCTGGCCCGCCGCGCCGGAGCCCGACTGGCGACAGCACTGGGCGTGCACGTCGGACGCAGCACCCTGCTACGACTTGTCCGTGCGCTTCCGGACCCGCCGGCAGCAACGGTGGAGGCGCGTTGACTCATCGAAAATGCCCGCGTAGCCGCCTTCGTTGACGCACTCGAGAATGCCCGCGTGCGGCGTGTCGCTTGAGCGTGCGTGCGGGGTTGCGCTACCGCCGGAGGATGGGATTGACGATGGCCGAGCGCAAAGCCGTGACGAAGACGATCGCGACCCGCTACAAGCGGGCGGACAAGGCCGGTAAGGCGAGGATCCTGGACGAGTTGTGCGCCACCACGGGCTGGCATCGCGATCATGCCCGTAAGGCGTTGCGTGGCGCACTGCGGCCGCGGGTGGTGCGCCCGCGGACGCCGCGTCCACCGACGTACGGTCCGAACGTCATTGCCGCGCTGATCTTCTGCTGGGTAGTGTTGGGGATGCCCGCCGGCAAGCGGCTGGCCCCGATCCTGGGCGAGCTGGTGCCGCGGCTGCGCCACTTCGGCGAGTTGGACATCGACGACGACACCGCTGCGTTGCTGGTGTCGATGTCGGCGGCCACCATCGACCGGCGCCTGACCCCTGAACGGCGCAAGCACGAGCTGGGGGGCCGCAGCCACACCAAGCCTGGGTCGGTGCTCAAGTCGCAGATCCCGATCCGTACGTGGGCGGACTGGGACGACGCGAAACCGGGGTTTGTCGAGATCGACCTGGTCGGCCATGAGGGCGGCAACGCCGAAGGTGAACATGCCTACACGCTGACGGTGACCGACATCGCCACCGGGTGGACCGAGAACCGCTCCGTGCGCAACAAGGCCCGCAAATGGGTGATCGCCGCCCTGGACGAGATCGCGAGAATCATGCCGTTCCCGATCCTGGGCGTGGACAGACAACGGCTCGGAGTTCATCAATCATCACCTGCTCGCGTGGTGCGAGAAACGCGAGATCACCTTCACCCGGTCGCGGCCCGGCAACTCCAACGACGGCGCTCATGTCGAGCAGAAGAACTGGGCGATCGTGCGCGCCATCGTCGGCTACCACCGCTACGACACCGAGGCAGAATTGTTGCTGCTCAACAAGATCTGGGCGCTGCAGTCGAACCTGGCCGACTACTTCTGCCCACAACAGAAACTCGTCTCGAAGGTCCGCAACGGCGCGAAGGTCGCCAAGAAGTACGACGTCGCGACCACCCCACACCGGCGCGCCGAACACCACAAAGCGGTCGGGAAACACGACAAGGAGATCCTTGCCGACACCTACGCGGGCATCAACCCCGCCGCCCTCCAACGCCGGATCCAGGCGCTCACCACCGAACTGCTGACGCTAACCACCAGCAAGGCAGGGCCAGCCCGAAAGGCACCCGTCACGCGGGCATCCACAAATGAGTCAACGAATCAGACTTCGCGGGCATATTGACGTGAGGCAATAGGCGCGTCTCCAGACAGTGTCGGCGATGGAGTCTATCGGTTCCGCGCTTTGTCGGGCTCGCTGGCCGCGACCATTTCGTGGCGTTCGACGACCTTGATTCGCTCGCGGCCCTCGGGCTCGCCCAGGCTGCGCTCGTGCGCGTCGAGGCGGTACCAGCCCTGCCAGGTGGTGTACGGGACCTGCTTGCCCTCGAGGAAGTCGATGATCGCGTCCTCGGACGGGTTGGCGGGCTCGGCGAAGCCGGACCGGTCCTCGAGCAGGTTCGCGACGGTCTCGTTCGCGTCGCCCTTGGTGTGGCCGATCAGGCCGACCGGGCCGCGCTTGATCCAGCCGGTGACGTAGGTGGCGGGCATGAACCGGTCGTTGCCCTCGGCGGTTTCGTCGGCGATGACGCGTCCGGCCTCGTTCGGGACGGTGCCGGCCTGCTCGTCGAACGGGAGCTTGGCGATGTTCTGCGACAGGTAGCCCACCGCGCGGTACACGGCCTGCACGTCCCAGTCGTTGAACTTGCCGGTGCCCTTGACGTTTCCGGTGCCGTCGAGCTGGGTGCGCTCGGTGCGCAGGCCGACGACCTTGCCGTCTTCGCCGAGCACCTCAGTGGGCGATTCGAAGAAGTGCAGGAACAGCTTGTGCGGCCGGTTGCCCACGTCGCGGATGGCCCAGTCCTGCAGGGTGCTGGCGACCATGTCGACCTGCTTGGAGTTGCGGCGCGCCTGCTCGGAGCCCTCGTCGTAGTCGATGTCCTCGGGGTCGACGATGACCTCGATCGTCGGCGAGTGGTCGAGTTCACGCAGCTCGAGGGGGGTGAACTTGGCCTGCGCCGGTCCGCGGCGACCGAACACGTGGACCTCGACGGCCTTGTTGGCCTTGAGTCCCTCGTAAACGTTGGCCGGGATCTCCGTCGGCAGCAGTTCGTCGCCGGTCTTGGCGAGGACGCGGGCGATGTCGAGGGCGACGTTGCCGACACCGAGGACGGCGACCTTCTCGGCCTCGAGGGGCCAGGTGCGCGGGACGTCAGGGTGGCCGTCGTACCAGGAGACGAAGTCGGCGGCGCCGTAGCTGCCGTCCAGTTCGATGCCCGGGATGCCCAGGGCGCGGTCGGCGTTGGCACCGGTGGAGAAGATCACCGCGTCGTAGAAATTGTGCAGGTCTTCGAGGGTGATGTCGCTGCCGTAGTCGATGTTGCCCAGCAGGCGCACCGACGGCTTGTCGAGCACCTTGTGCAGGGCGGTGATGATGCCCTTGATGCGCGGGTGGTCGGGTGCGACGCCGTACCGGATCAGACCGAAGGGGGCAGGCATCCGCTCGAAGAGGTCGATGCTGATCCCGCCGTCAGACGCGGCATCGGATTTCATGAGAGCGTCGGCTGCGTAGATACCGGCGGGGCCGGCACCCACGATCGCAACGCGCAACGGACGTGTCTG
>NZ_JBLWIT010000046.1:0-29813 GCF_048381435.1 Rhodococcus mengyinensis
ACCAGGTACGCACCTACCGGGCCTGGTACGCCCACATCACCTTGTCGATGCTCGCCCTCGCCTGGCTCGCCGGGACGAAAACCGAAGCGATAAAAGGGGAATCGGGATCGAAGATCAGGGCATGATCGCGTACACGCTACCCGAGATCCGCCGCCTGCTCGTGCAACTGATCCTGCGACACGCCCACCCGGACGAGCACATCTGGTCCTGGTCGAAGTGGCGACGGCGCCGACAACACCAGGCCCGCACCTCCCACTACCGACGTCGCGGACACTTCCCATAAGTGCCGTTGCAGTACTAGGGCGGCACGAACCGAAGGAGATTCACCGATGAGCGAGCGACGCGATGCGATTCTGAAGGCCAGCGCGACGGCCATTGCCCAACGAGGCATTCGCGGGCTTCGCGTCAACGATGTCGCGGAGGTCGCGGGCGTGTCGCCGGGACTGCTGTACTACCACTTCAAGGATCGCATCGGCCTCCTCGAGGCCGCCCTGAACTACATCAACGACCGCGCCCGCGCCTACCGCAGCGAGGGTGAGGGATCCGGCGACTCCGCTCGCGACCGCCTCACCCGCTCCCTCCTCGGGGAGATCCAGGACCGTCCCGAGGTCGTAGAGAACTCGTTGGCCTGGAACGAGTTACGCGCCTCCGCTGTGTACGAGGAGGCCCTG
The DNA here is from genome assembly GCF_048381435.1 of Rhodococcus mengyinensis. Taxonomy (NCBI): domain Bacteria; kingdom Bacillati; phylum Actinomycetota; class Actinomycetes; order Mycobacteriales; family Nocardiaceae; genus Rhodococcus; species Rhodococcus mengyinensis. The sequence continues at coordinate 672 of NZ_JBLWIT010000046.1, forward strand.
CGGGAGCCCCTCGCGCGGACCACCGCGGCGTGGGTGTCGGAGATCGCCGACGCGATCGCGCAGGCGCAGGTCACCGGCGAAATCTCCCGCTCGCTCGACCCTCAGCCCACCGCGATCACGATGACGGCCCTCGTCGAGGGTCTGTCCGGGCGGTGGCTCTGCAAGGAGATCTCCACCGAGGACGCCCGCTCCCATCTGCTCGGCGCGATCGACGTCGTGATGTCCGAGCCCACCCACCACACCGCCGACACCCCTGTCACACCCACACCGAAGGAATAACGATGACCATTCGCACGATCACCGCACTGCCCGCACCGTCCTCACCGGCGCGCTTCACCGAATCCGCCCGCACACCGCTGCGGGTCGGGCTGGTACAGCACCGCTGGCGACCCGATGCGGACGCACTGCGCACCGAGTTGACCGACGCGATCGGCGAGGCAGCCGCACTCGGCGCTGCGGTGGTGTTCCTGCCGGAACTCACGTTGTCGAAGTACCCCGCCGACACCCGCGCGACCGGGGCCCCCGGCCGCGACGCCGAGGACCTCACGACCGGCCCCACGTACAGTTTCGCGGCCGCCGCCGCTGCCCGGCACGGGGTCTGCGTCCACGCTTCCCTCTACGAACGAGCCGACGGCCCGGACGGTCTCGGTTTCAACACGGCCATCCTCGTCGCCCCGTCCGGTGAATTGCTCTCCCGCACCCGCAAGCTGCACATCCCCGTCAGCGCCGGCTATTACGAGGACACCTACTTCCGCGGCGGTCCCGCCGACGACGCCTACCCCGTCTACCGCCCGGCCGAATTGGACGGTGCGGCGATCGGTTTGCCGACGTGCTGGGACGAATGGTTCCCCGAAGTCGCGCGGATGTATTCGCTCGGCGGCGCCGAGATCCTCGTGTACCCCACCGCGATCGGGTCGGAGCCGAGCGTCCCGTCCTTCGACACCCAGCCGATCTGGCAGCACGTGATCGTCGGAAACGGCATCACCAGTGGCACATTCATGGTGGTACCGAACCGCTGCGGCAACGAGGGTGGCATCGACTTCTACGGTTCCTCGTTCATCTCCGACCCGTACGGCCGCGTGCTCGTGTCTGCTCCCCGCGACGAGGAGGCGGTCCTGGTGGCCGATCTCGACCTCGATCAGCGGAAGGACTGGCTCGATCTCTTCCCGTTCCTGACCACCCGCAGGCCGGACACGTACACCCGGCTGACGGATCCCGTGGACCACGAGCACCCCTACGGACTTCCGACGACGGTATCGGCCGCGGAGACCCGGTCATGACCTGGCGGATGCCGAGCGAGACCGAACCGCAGGAACGGGTGTGGATGGCGTTCCCGCCCCTCGGGGCCTCGATGACCGCGACCGCGGACGACGCGCACGAGGCGCGAACCGCGTGGACGGCCGTCGCCCACACGATCGCCGAATTCGAACCGGTCACCATGGTCGTCGATCCGGCGGATCGGGATGTCGCCCGGCAATACCTGTCCTCGGACGTGGACGTGGTCGAGGCTCCCCTCGACGACGCCTGGATGCGCGACATCGGACCCACGTTCGTCCTCGACGAGGACGACCGCCTCGGTGCCGTCGACTGGACGTTCAACGGCTGGGGACAACAGGGGTGGGCGACCTGGGATCGCGACCGGTCGATCGGCGCGGCCGTCACCCGGTGGTCCGGTGCGCAGCCGGTCCCGTCGTCGATGGTCAACGAGGGCGGCGGGATCCAGGTCGACGGTCGCGGAACCGTGCTCGTCACCGAGACCGTGCAACTGGACCCGCTGCGCAACCCCGGCCTGGACGCGGCGGGAGTCGAGGCGGAACTCGCGCGCACGATCGGCGCCGAGCACGTCGTCTGGCTCCCCCGCGGCCTCACGCGAGATTCCGAGAAGTTCGGCACCAAGGGGCACGTCGACATCGTCGCGGCGCTGCCCGCACCCGGGGTGGCCCTCGTGCACTCCCAGCGCGACCGATCCCACCCCGACCACGAAGTGTCCGCCGAGATCCTGAAAGTTCTGTCCGACAGCCGTGACCGTTCAGGTGCGCCGTGGCGGATCGTCGAGGTGCCTGCCCCGACGGTCCTGCGTGACGGGGAGGGCTGGGTCGACTACAGCTACATCAATCATCTCGTCGTCAACGGCGGCGTCATCGCATGCGGCTTCGACGACCCTCACGATGCCCTCGCCCGCGACATCCTGTCGAGCGTCTACCCCGGTCGCCGCGTCGTCACGGTCGATGCCCGGCAGATCTTCGCGCGGGGCGGCGGCATCCACTGCATCACCCAGCACCAGCCTCGCGGGCGGATCTAGCGGGCACTGTTCTCGCTGTCCACTTCCGCGAGCCGCCTCGCCAGGAATCGCCGGGTCGGTTCGTTCGCCGCCAGACCGATCGCGGTGCGGTACTCCGCACTCGCCTCCGCGGGCCTGCCCGCTCGGCGCAGCAGGTCGGCGCGGGTCGCGTGCACGGTGTGCGTCCGCGCCAGCCTCGGCTCCCTGGCGAGTGCGTCCAACTCGGCGAGGCCGGCGTCGGGGCCGTCCCGGAAGCTCACTGCGACAGCGCGATTGAGACGAACGGCGGGCGAGTCACCGTACGTGCCGAGTTCGTCGTATCCGGCGACGACGGCGTTCCAGTCGGTGGCCGCCCAGTTCGGCGCCGTCGCGTGGGCGGCCGCGATCGCGGCCTGCGCGCTGTACGGAGCCCCTCCCCTGCGCCGTGCGGCCCGCAGGCACACGACGCCTTCCGCGATCTTCGCCCGGTCCCAGCGCCGACGGTCCTGCTCCTCGAGTGAGACGAGATCACCCGCGTCGTCCGTTCGCTGAGCACGCCTGCTGTCGTGAAACAGCATGAGCGCCATCAGCGCCCACGCCTCACCCTCGTCCGGCATCAGCTCGCACAGCAACCGGCCGAGCCGCAGCGCCTCCTCGCAGAGTTCGTCGCGGATCGCGGTGTCGCCCGACGTCGCCGAATAGCCCTCGGTGAACACCAGATAGATGCAGGCGAGTACCTGCGGGGTGCGCTCGGGCAGCAGATGGTCGGGCGGGACCCGGAAGGGGATACCGGCGGTCCGGATCTTCGACTTCGCTCGGCTGAGCCGTTGGGACACGGTCGGTTCCGGGGCGAGGAACAACCGGGCGATCTCCGCCGGCCTCAGCCCGGCCACCAGGCGGAGAGTCAACGCGACCTGCGACTCCGGGGACAGCGCAGGATGGCAGCACGTGAACATGAGCCGCAACTGGTCGTCACGCACCGGCCACACCTCTTCCTCGTCCGGAGGGGGAACGAGCCGCGCCGCATCGTGCTCCTTGTCGCCGCGCAACGACTCCCGGCGCAACCGGTCCAGTGCCCGGTTGCGGGCGACGGTCGTGATCCAGGCTCCCGGGTTCTTGGGCAGTCCCGCCTCCGGCCAGCTGCGGAGCGCCTCGGCGAACGCCTCCTGCACCGCGTCTTCCGCGAGGGACAGGTCGCCGACCATCCGTGCCACGGTCGCCAGCGCCCGACCGGACTCCTCCCGGAAGACGCGGCTCAGCGTGTCGCCGTCCATTACTCGGCGTAGGCGACGATCTGCCGGAGTTCGACGCAGCCCTTCGGCGTCACCGGGATCTTCGCCGACAACGCGATCGCACTCTCCCGGTCCTCGGCTGCGAGCACGTACAGGCCATTCGCGACCTCGGCTGTCTCGGCGAAGGGGCCGTCGGTGAGAAGGAGTTCCCCGTCGCGAACGCGGATCGTCGTCGCGGAGTCCGGCGGATAGAGGGCCCCGCCGCCACGCACCGCGGACCCGGCGAGCCGACCGAACTTCTCGTGCTCGGCCATTCCCTCGTCCCACTGGGGTGTGCCCGGCGCCACCGCCGCCGCCACCGGTTCGCGGAGCAGCGCCATCCAGCAGCCTGTCTGATCGGTCACGGGCATCCACTCGAACATCGGCCACAACTCGATGATCGCCTCCGGGATGTGCCGCGCCACATTCAGCACCTCGTCCAGGTCCAATCCCTCGAGGACGTAGAAACCACCGATCACCTCCGCGGCCTCCGCGAACGGACCGTCCGTGATCAGCGCGCGGCCGCCCTCGTTCCGGATGGTCGCCGCCTCCGCGCTCGGGTACAGGGCACCACCTCCGACGATCGCGGAGCCCGCTCTCTCCGTGAACGCCTCGTGGCGCGCAACGGCCACCGCAAACTCCGGACTGTCCGGTGCCCATTCGGTGGCGTTCTTCTCGTCCGCCAGCAATGCCAGGTAGTACATGGGGTCATCCTTCCTCGAAAAGAAGGAACTCGGGTGCTCCTTCTGACCAGACGACGAAGAAGAGGGACGAACTTCGACACGTGCGGTGAGAGAACCGGCACCTGCGGGTGAAGAATGGACGACGAAGCCCTACGAACCACCAACTGTTCACCATCTGGCCACTTGATCGTGAGATAACGAGCCGTACGCACCACCACCCGCTCAGAGAAGGAATTCTGGATTGTCTCTCCAGTCGCCGACGGATTCGGACCTGTCGCTCCGTATACCCCGGGAATTCCTCCGCCGTGAGTTCGCACCGGCGCCGCGCACACTCGTCGACATCCTGTTCGCGACGGCCGAGGCGAACCCCGAAGCCCCGGCGATCGACGACGGCTCGGCGTCGCTCACCTACCAGGAACTGCTCGCGGAGATCCGGCAGACCGCGGAGGTCCTGGCCGAATCGGGAGTCGGGGCCGGCGATCGCGTCGGAATCCGAATGCCGTCCGGATCCTGCTCGCTCTACGTCGCGATCCTGGCGACGCTCGCCGTCGGCGCCGCCTACGTGCCGGTAGACGCGGACGACCCCGAGGAACGCGCCGAACTCGTGTTCGGTGAGGCGCAGGTCCGGTGCGTGATGACCGGCACCGGGATCACCGCGGGTACCGCCCCCGACAGGGCCGAGTCGCCGAGCGCCCGCCCGCCGAACGTCGACGACGACGCGTGGATCATCTTCACCTCCGGTTCCACCGGCACCCCCAAGGGGGTCGCGGTGAACCATCGCAATGCGGCGGCGTTCGTGGATGCCGAAGCCCGGATGTTTCTGCAGGAAGACCCGATCCGGCCCGGCGATCGGGTGCTGGCCGGACTGTCCGTCGCGTTCGACGCGTCCTGCGAGGAGATGTGGCTCGCGTGGCGTCACGGCGCCTGCCTCGTTCCCGCGCCCCGGTCCCTGGTGCGCAGCGGCATGGACCTCGGCCCGTGGCTCGTCGCGCGCGACGTCAGCATCGTCTCGACGGTGCCGACCCTCGCGTCGCTGTGGCCTGCCGAGGCCCTCGAGGCCGTGCGCCTGCTGATCTTCGGTGGCGAGGCCTGCCCACCCGAACTGGCGGAGCGTCTCGCCGTCGACGGACGCGAGGTATGGAATACGTACGGGCCCACCGAGGCGACCGTCGTGGCGTGCGGCGCCCTGATGGACGGCAAGAGTCCGGTCAGTATCGGCCTCCCGCTCGACGGCTGGGACCTCGCAGTGGTCGACGCGACCGGTGAACCCGTCCCCGAGGGCGAGGTGGGCGAACTGGTCATCGGCGGTGTCGGCCTGGCCCGGTACCTCGACCCGCAGAAAGACGCCGAGAAGTACGCACCGATGCCGACACTCGGCTGGGATCGCGCGTACCGCAGTGGCGACCTCGTCCGCCTCGACCGCCGCGGACTTCTGTTCCAGGGTCGCGCAGACGATCAGGTGAAACTCGGTGGCAGGCGGATCGAACTGGGCGAGGTCGACAACGCCCTGCAGAACCTTCCCGGCGTCGGCGGCGCCGCCGCTGCCGTCCGCCGGACCGGAGCCGGTCACCAGGTACTCGTCGGCTACCTTGTCAGCACCAACCCCGACTTCGACCTCAAGGCGGCGCACGCGGCGCTCACCGAGCAGCTGCCGGCGGCGCTGGTTCCCCGGTTGGTCCTGGTCGACGAACTGCCCACCCGCACGTCGGGCAAGGTCGACCGGAACGCCCTGCCCTGGCCCCCGCCGGGTATCGACGACGCCGCGGAGAAACTGGGTCTCGAGGGCACGCAGGCCTGGGTCGCGGGGCTGTGGACGGCGATTCTCGGCGCCGAGATCACGGGCCCCGACGACGACTTCTTCGAGCTCGGCGGCGGATCCCTCTCGGCAGCCCAGCTGGTCACGGCGCTGCGCGAACGGTTCCCCGAGGTGACGGTCGCGCAACTCTACGACCATCCGCGGCTCGGTTCGCTCGCGGAATACCTCGACGAGCTGGCGCCGATCGACGCCGCCGAACCCCGCCTCGTCACGCCGACTCCGCGTCGGAGCCAGCTCGCCCAGATCGCGGCCACGGTTCCGCTCACCACGCTCACCGGCCTGCAGTGGGTCACGTGGCTGGCCATCGCGAACAACGCCTTCTCGTGGTTCACGACGGTGCCGTGGGCGCCCACGCTGTCGTGGTGGTGGATTCTGCTCGCGTTCTTCGCGTTCATCAGCCCGGTCGGCCGGATGGCGATCTCGGTGATCGGCTCACGGATCCTGCTGCGCGGACTCGAGCCGGGAACGTATCCCCGGGGCGGCAGCGAACACCTGCGGCTGTGGGTGGCGCTGCGCCTGACCGAGGCCAGCGGTGCCGCGAACCTGTCGGGCGCGCCGTGGATGCTCTACTACGCGCGGGCGCTCGGCGCGAAGGTCGGCAAGGGCGTCGACCTGCACACGCTCCCGCCGGTCACCGGCATGCTGGAGCTCGGCGACGGGTGCTCCATCGAACCCGAGGTCGACCTGTCCGGGCACTGGGTGGACGGCGACGTCGTCCACATCGGTGCGATCAAGATCGGTCCGGGTGCGTCGGTGGGCGCCCGGTCCACGCTGGTTCCCGGCGCCACCATCGGGCGCAACGCCGAAGTCGAGGCCGGTTCCGCCGTGTTCGGGCGCGTCAAGGCCAATCAGCACTGGGCCGGTTCACCGGCGGTCAAGGTCGGCAAGGCCGTCCACCCCTGGCCCGAGGAGACTCCGCGCCGCGCGGCCTACTGGGTTCCCGCGTTCGGTGTGACGTCGATGCTCATCGCCGGACTGCCGATCTTCGCCCTCGTCGCCGGCATCGTGGTCATCGGCTGGTGGATCCGCGACGCCGGCACGATCGGGTCCGCCGTACTCCAGTCGCTGGTGATCCTTCCCGCCGCGACGCTCGTCAGCCTCGCCGTGTTCGCCGTCCTCACGGTCGTGTCCGTCCGGCTGCTGTCCATCGGGTTGCGTGAGGGCTACCACCCGGTCCGCAGTCGCATCGGCTGGCAGGTGTGGGCCACCGAACGACTCATGGACTCCGCCCGCACGTTCCTGTTCCCGCTGTACGCGAGCCTCCTGACGCCGGGATGGCTGCGGTTGCTCGGTGCCCGGATCGGCAAGAACGTGGAAGCGTCGACCGTGCTCATGCTGCCGAAGTTCACCACCGTGGCGGACGGCGCATTCCTCGCCGACGACACGATGATCGCGAGTTACGAACTCGGCGGCGGCTGGATGCACATCGAACACGCGAAGGTCGGCAAGCGCGCCTTCCTCGGCAACTCCGGGATGACCGGTCCGGGTCGGCGCGTGCCCAAGAACGGTCTCGTCGCGGTGCTCTCGGCCACGCCGTCGAAGGCGAAATCCGGGTCCTCCTGGCTGGGCAGTCCCCCGGTCCGCCTCCGCAGGGCGCCCGGCGACACCGACGCCTCCCGCACGTTCCGTCCCCCGGTCCGGCTCAAGATCGCCCGCGCGGTCGTGGAGACGTGCCGCCTCATCCCGGTGACGGTGACGTTCGGAATCGGCCTCGGCGTGCTGTTCGCGCTGCAGGTGCTGGCTCACCACATCGGCTTCTGGCTCGCGGCACTGGCGAGCGGTGTCGTCCTCCTCGTCGCGGGCGCGGTCGCCGGGCTGATCTCCGTGATCGCGAAGTGGCTGGTGGTCGGCCGGATCGGGAAGATCGAGCACCCGTTGTGGAGTTCGTTCGTGTGGCGGAACGAGGTGTCGGACGCCTTCGTGGAAACGGTCGCCGCACCCTGGTTCGCCCGTGCCGCGACGGGCACCGCCGTCCTCAACGTCTGGTTGCGGGGCCTCGGAGCCACCATCGGCAAGGGTGTGTGGTGTGAAACCTATTGGCTGCCCGAGGCGGATCTCGTGACGCTGGGCGACGGCGCGACCGTGGAACGGGGGTGTGTCGTGCAGACTCACCTGTTCCATGATCGGATCATGTCCATGGACACCGTCATCCTCGGAGCCGGCGCCACCCTCGGCCCGCACTGTGTCGCGCTGCCCGCCGCCCGGATCGGCGAAGGCGCCACGGTCGGCCCGGCCTCGCTCGTCATGCGCGGCGACACCGTGCCGCCGTCCACGCGGTGGCAGGGAAATCCGATCGCCCCCTGGGCGGCCACGTGAAGGCTGACAAGGGGATCGACGAGCCGGTCGACCCGTATCTCCCCCAGAACGGAAACCGCGGATACCGGGTGTCCCGGTACGAACTCGACCTCACCTACAAGGTTCACAGCAACCGGCTGGCAGGCAAGGCCACGATCACCGCGGTCACCACCGAGGCCCGCTCCCGGTTCGCCCTGGATCTGGCGTCCAATCTGCACGTCACGAAGGTCGCGACCAACGGTTCCCGCAACACGAAGTGGTTGCATCGGAACGGCAAGCTGGTCGTCACGCCCGCGCAGGCGATCCCCGCGGGCGGCGCCCTCGTGCTCACCGTCCAGTACGGGGGTTCGCCGAAACCGATCCGCAGTGTGTGGGGTGAGGTCGGCTGGGAGGAGTTGTCCGAGGGCGCGCTGGTTGCCAGCCAGCCCAACGGGGCGGCGTCCTGGTTCCCGTGCGACGACCACCCGAGTTCGAAGGCCAGTTACCGCATCGCGATCACGACCGATTCGCCGTACTACACGGTGGCCAACGGTGCGCTGGTGAGCAGGCAGACCCGGGCCAGCCAGACGACGTGGGTGTACGAGCAGACCGAGCCGATGGCGAGTTATCTGGCCACCATCCAGATCGGGCCGTACGAACGCCGAAGCCTCGGTTCCGGCGGAGTCCCCATGTTCGCCGTCCACCCGCCGCGGCTGCGTCCGACGTTCGACGTGGACTTCGGCCGGCAGCCTCAGATGATGGACGTGTTCTCCCGACTGTTCGGCCCGTACCCGTTCGCCGACTACACGGTGATCGTGACGGACGACGAGCTGGAGATCCCGCTCGAGGCGCAGGGACTGTCGATTTTCGGTGCCAACCATTGCACGGGCCGGCGCGGATACGAACGTCTGGTGGCGCACGAACTCGCCCACCAGTGGTTCGGCAACAGCCTGACACTCGGTCAGTGGCGGGACATCTGGCTGCACGAAGGTTTCGCCTGTTACGCGGAGTGGATCTGGTCGGAGAACTCCGGCGGCCCTTCGGCGCACCAGCTCGCACAGCAGGCGCATCAGGGCCTGGCCCGCAAGCCGCAGGACCTGGTGATCGCCGATCCGGGACCGCAGCTGATGTTCGACGACCGCGTCTACAAGCGCGGCGCGCTGACGCTCCACGCGTTGCGACGACGGCTCGGCGACGACAAGTTCTTCGGGCTGCTGCGGCAGTGGACGCTGGCCCATCGCCACTCCACCGTCACGAGCGAGCAGTTCACCGACCTGGCCACCCACTACACCGACGAGCCGCTGCGCCTGCTGTGGGATTCCTGGCTCGGCGAGAAGACTCTGCCGCCGATGTGAGCTGCGGTCACTCCGGGTTCGGCAGGTGCGCGCGCCACTTGGTGAGTGCGAGCGCAAGACAGCCCGCGGCCGCGATCGTCCCGAAGAGGAACATTCTCGGGTACGTCACCGCCGGGAACGTCTCGGACAGGTAGGCCATCACGGCCGGCGTCCCGAATCCCAGGTACGTGAGCGAGTAGAAGACGGCGGTCAGTCCGGCGAGGTCGTTCGGGCCCGCGATCCGCTGAATCTCCTGCAGTCCCGACACCATGGCCATGCCGTATCCGCAGCCGAGCACGATGGCGGCGGCGAGCGCGAGCGGAACGGTCAGCGCCGACGCGGCGACGGCCGCGACGCCCATTCCGACGAGGACGACGACGAGTGACACCACGACGGCACGCGCGTTGCGGGGGGTGTCGATCTTGCGTCCGAGCGCCTGGATCGCGAATCCCGCCCCGAGGCCGACCATGCACATGGACGCCGAGAACGCGAGCGGCAGCCCACCGGTGTTCCCGGACATCAGCGACGGCAGGACCGCGTAGGCGGCGGCCGCAGTGCCGAACACCCAGGGTGCGAGCGGCGCGATCACGAACAGGAATCGCTTGTGGGCGGCGGACGGGATCGCGAGGTCGCGGGCGAGCGAGACTCGTTCGGAGACCGGCTGGGCCGCGCGGGTCTCCGGGGCTCGCCACAGTGCGACGGCAGCGGCGACGGCGATCGCGCTGTGCACAACGTACGACAGGACACTCGGCAGGGGCGCCCACTGCGCGAGGACGCCGGCGACGCCCGCGCCGAGGCCGAATCCGCCGGTCAGGCTCATCGCTGCCCGTCGCGCACCGGCACCGTCCGTGGCCGCGGGATCCCACGGCGCGGTCGACAGTTCCTTCACCCAGCTGCCGCCGACGGCCATGCCGAGGCCGAGCGCGACCCCGCACAGGACGCGGCCGACGATGAGCATGGCGGCGGAGTCGGCGCCGAGGGCCAGGAGCGCGGAGCCGGCGACCGTCAGGAACGGTGCCGGGAGCAGGATCGGCCGTCTGCCCAGCCGGTCGGAGAGTGGTCCGCCGAGGAGGAGGGCGGGCACGATTCCGACGACGTAGGCGAACAGGAACAGATCTACCGTGACCGGCGAGAAGCCGTGATCGGCGCGGTACATGCCGAGGAGCGGCGTGAATTCGTTGCCGCCCCACGCCACCGCGATCATGGTCGCGGCCACCAGCAGCCAGGCGCGCGGCGACGCGAGAGTCTCCGGCACCTCGATCGGGGATTCGCGGACGACGGTCATCGCGCAACTCCTCTCGGGTTGAGGGCGTGGACCTGGCGCATGTGGACGAGCACCGCGGCGTCGAACCCGGCGGCGTCACCCGCTTCGACGAGTTCGGTCAGCTGCTCGTGGTCGGCGATGATCCTGGGCAGCTGTCCCGGGTCACGGGTGATCGAGTGTGCCGTCATGCGTCGCTGACGCTCGCGGATGCTGGAGTAGAACGTTGCGAGCAGCGGATTCTCGCCCGCCTCGACGATCATCCGATGGAAGTCGGCGTCGGCGGCGCTGAAGGCGGCGACGTCGCCGCGCTCGGCGATCTCCCGCTGTTCCACGAGATTTTCGCGCAGGCGGGCGACGAGGAGTTCGCGGGCGTGTGGCTGGTCGGCCAGCACCCGGACGCTGTGCGTCTCGACGAGTTGCCGGGCGTCGACCACGTGCTCTGCCTCGCCGTCGGCGACGGGCACGACGAGGGCGCCCCGCTTCGGGTACAGCCGCATCCAGCCCTCGGACTCGAGCCGGAGGAAGGCTTCGCGCACCGGGGTGCGGCTGAGCCCCATGCGTCCGGCGATCTCGCCCTCGCTGATCAGCTCACCGCCGGGCAGACCGCCCGACAGGATGAGCTCCTTGACCTCGCGATAGGCCTGCTCCGCGGCGGAATACAACATAGACACAAGAAGTATTTAACACCTGGAGCCGGGTGCGGGTCTATGCACGGACAGCCACTGTGAGTTCTATCTCCACGGGTGCGCCGGACGGCAGGGCGTACACGCCGATCGCGCTGCGCACCGGCAGAGCGTCGGCCCCCAGGCATTCGACCAGCACGTCCGATGCGCCGTCGGCCACCGCGGACAGCTCACGGAAGTCCGGGGTACAGGCGACGAAGACGCACATGCGCAGGCACCGGGAGATCGCCGCCGTGCCGCCGACGGCCGCGGCTATCGCGGTGATCGCGTTCCTCGCCGCCAACCCGGCCGCCTCCCGGGCCCGCGGGATGTCCAGGTCCCGTCCGACGACGCCGGTAACCGTGAGCACACCGTCGCGGCGTGGCGTCATCCCGGCGCTGTACGCGATCCCGTCGTGCACGACCGCGGGAATGTAGCGGCCCTGGGGCCGTGGGGCGGCGGCGACGGATTCCTGCTCAGACACCGAGTGCTATTCCTTCCTGGCGGGGGTCGGCGGCGCCGGACAGCAGGCCGCGCGCTGCGTCGAGGGAGATGATCTGCGCGCTCCCACCCGCGGCCCACGGACCCTGCAGTGCGACGTCGTGACCCAGGCGCTCCAACTCGGTGCGCACCTCCTCCGGAATGCGGGACTCGCAGCGCAGTTCCGCCGGGCGGCCGACCACATCGGCGTCACTGCCGGGGAAGACGGTGAAGCGGGGCGCCGCGACGGCCTCCGCCGGGTCGAGTCCGTGATCGAGGAGGTGCGAGATCAGTTGCATGTTCCATTGCACTTGCCCGTCCCCGCCCGGGGTGTTTCCGACGTGCAGGAGATTCCCGGACGTATCGGTGATCACCCACGCGTTCAGGGTGTGCAGCGGTTTACGCCGCGGCGCCGCGGCGTTGGGATGCCCCGGGATCAGATAGGCCCCGCGGCCGAATCGGTTGTTCAGCACCACTCCGGTGCCGGGGACGGTCATCTTGGCGCCGAACGTGAAGGCGAGCGAGTGGATGAAACTGACCGCGCGGCCGTCGGAGTCCACCGCGACGGTCGAGGTGGTGTCACCGGCGCTCACTCTGAAGGCGCCCGACGACGCCCGGCGGCCGTCCAGCCGGTCTCTCGCCGCCCCGATCGCGGCCGGCTCGAGCACGGCCCTCCACCCGTCGTTGCCGGCGCCGCAGGTCGCGAACCGATCCTCGAAGGACAGACGTGCCGCTCTCGCCATGCGATCGACGGCCGGAGCGGTGAGCCACGGCGAGAAGCCGACGACGCCGTCGTTCAGCGCCGCCTGCTGCAGCACCATCCATCCGGGGGTGGGCAGGGGCGTCTGGTGAACGACCGCGCCGGCGTAGTGTCCGCTGATCGCCGACTCCGGTCGCACGTCGGCGCCTGCCGCCCACTCGTCCCCGCCGAACGGCGCCCCACCGGCGCGGAGCGCGTCGACCGCCTGCTGAGCGAACGGGCCGGTGTAGAAACCGTGCACGTCGCGCGCCAGTGCCTCGATGGTCCGGGCCAGGTCGCGCTGCGGCAGCCGCTCCCCGACCTGCGGCAACCGGCCGTCCGGGAGGTACACCGCACGCAGTCCGGGGTCGGCGGCGATCGCGGTCTGCGCCTCTCGCACGTCGTCGCGGGTCTTGGCCGAGCAGGGAAGCCCCTTCTCCGCCGCGCGCGCCGCCGGTGCCCAGAGGTCCGTCAGCGAGCGGGTGGCGCCACCCGCGTGCAACGCGCCGAGGGCGGCCGGCGCCCCGGGAACCGCCACCGCCAGCGCCCCGTCGAGGGGAATCGACCGCAGCCCACGTTCGGTGTAGAAGTCCACGTCACCGCCGTCGGGCCCGAAGCCGCTGCCCCCGACCGTCCACACCGATCCGTCCGGTTCGCGGACGACGGCGAACGCGTCACCGCCGATTCCGCATTGCCCCGGCAACGTCAGCCAGGTCATCGCGGCCATGGCCAGCGTCGCGTCGATGGCGTTGCCTCCGTCGGCCAGAACGCGGGCACCTACCGTGCTCGCCGCGGGATGGCTGGACGAGACCATGCCGTCGGCGGAGAGAGTGGACGGTCGGGGGTTCACTTCATGCACCCCCGCGCGGCCCGCCGGCGCGGGATGGAACTGGTGTCGTCGGGGTCGATGCCGACGAAGATCTCGCCGTCACGTTCCTCGACCGGGTAGGTCTTGATGGCCACGGTCGCCGGTGGGCACACGGGTTCGCCGGTCTCGAGATCGAACACGCTTCCGTGGCAGGAGCATCCGATACCGTCGTCGACGAGTTTCCCGGACGAGAGCAGGCAGTCCAGGTGTGTGCAGTAGTTGGACGTGGCGTAGGCCTTCCCGTTGAGGCGGGCCACGGCGAACTCGTGTTCACCGGCGAAGAAGCGGCGCACGATGCCTTCGGAAACCTGTCCGGAGCGCGCAACGCGAGTGAATTCCATGGTCTTCTCCCTCTGTCGACAGGTAGGTCTCAGGCCGAAGGGCTGAGGTAGACGGTCTTTTCGGCTTGGTAGAACTGCATCATCGAGTCACCCGCCTGTTCCTTGTGGGTCTGAGTGCTCGAGGCCTTGTATCCGCCGAACGGAGCGTTCATGCTCATGCCGGTGGTGGGCTGGTTGATCTTCACCAGGCCCGATTCGGAACGGCCCGCGAACACGAGTGCCTTGGTCACGTCGTTGGTGACGATTCCCGCGCTGAGCCCGAATTCGGTGTCGTTCGCGAGCGCAACTGCCTCGTCGAAGCCGGACGCCCGCAGGAAGACCAGCAGTGGTCCGAACACTTCGTCCGTGACCACCCGCATGTCGGGGCTGCCACCGGCGAACACGGTCGGGACGGCGAAATAGCCGTTCCCCCTGTCGAGACTTACTCCGCCGCAGACCAGTTCGGCTCCTTCGTCGCGGCCGATCTGCACGTACTCGAGGAACTTGACGAGCTGCGCCTTGCTCGCGAGAGCTCCCATGCCCACACCCGGTTCGGCGCCCGGGCCGACGATGATCCCTTCGGCGAGTTCCACCACGCGGTCCAGCAACCGGTCGTGGATCTCGTCCACCGCGATCACCCGGCTGGTGCCCGTGCACGCCTGCCCGGACAATCCGAAGGCGCCCTTGACGATCAGTGCGGCCGCCTTGTCCACGTCGGCGTCGCCCAGGACCACGACGGGGTTCTTGCCGCCCATCTCGAGCTGACTGCGGCGAGACGGACCCACCGCCGCGTGGATCGCACGGCCCACCTGGGTGGAGCCGGTGAACGTCACGGCATCGACGCGCTCGTCCGCCGCGACCGCGCCGCCGGCGCGACCGGAACCCTGGACCAGGGCGAGGGCACCGGCCGGAAGTCCCCCGGCCAGCAGCGCCTCGACCAGCCGCTGTCCCATCAGCGGGGTGAGTTCGGACGGTTTGAACACCACGACGTTTCCGGCGGCCAGCGCCGGTCCGAGTTTGCGCGACGGAATGTTGAGCGGGAAATTCCAGGGGGTGATCGCCCCGACGATTCCGACAGGTTCCCGCAGGGTGATGACAAGCCCCTCCCCCGGGGTGGGGTACGTGCTGCCGGTGGTGCGGAGCGCCTCACCCGCGTAGAAGCGCAGGTTCATCGGTGTGCGACCGACTTCCATGGTCGCCTCCGCCCTGGTCTTGCCCTCCTCTCGGACGAGTTCGTCGACGAGGTCGCCTGCCCGCGCCTCGAGGTGCGCGGCCGCCGCTTCCAGGATTGCCGCGCGGCGTTCGGGGGGCGTCGCGGCCCACTGCGGCGCCGCCTTGGCCAGCGAGCTGACGGCGGCATCCACGTCCGCCTCGGTGGAATCCGGGAACACGCCGATCACGTCGTCGTGATCCGCGGGATTGCGCCGCTCGAACGTCGCACCGGAAGACGACGGGACCCACTGCCCGTCAATGAGATTGAGTCCCTCGATCATGACACCGTCACCAATTCCTCGTCATCGTCCATCAGGTCGAACAGGTCGACGTCCTCGTCCGCCAACCGGGCAGGCGCGATCGACCGGCCGATCAGTTCTCGGGCCGCGCTGATCTCGTCGCCGCGGTCGAGCGTGAAGGCGCCGCGCACGACACCGCTGTCCAGATAGAAGGCGGTGAACTCGCCGTCGTCGGCGCTGCCGCGAAACACCAGGTCGGTGTAGCGGGCCGCGCCGGTGAACTGGATGTTCTTGCCGAACTGATCGGACCAGAACCAGTGCGCGGGGTCCACCACCCCGACACGTCCGAGCATGAGGTTCGCGGTCGCCGCCCCCTGCTTGCTCGCGTTGTCGAAGTGTTCGACGCGAACGTGCCTGCCTGCCGCGTCGGAGAATCGCGCTGCCACATCGCCGGCGGCGTAGACGTGTGGAATCGAGGTCCGCCCCTGCGCGTCCACGAGGATTCCGCCGTCGACGGCCAGACCGGAGACCCGCGCGACCTCGACGTTGGGGACGATCCCGATGCCCACCACCACGACGTCGGCCGAAATCACCTCGCCGCCCTCGAGGGCGATGAGCACGCCGTCCGGCCTGGTCGTCACGGTGTCGACCCGGACGCCGCCGCGGACGGTGACTCCGTTCTCCCGCTGCAATCGAGTGCAGACGTCGCCCATCTCGGGTCCGAGGATTCGGGCGAGGGGCACCGGGTCCGCTTCGAGAACGGTCACCTCGGCGCCCAGGGCTGTTGCAGTGGCGGCAATTTCGAGCCCGACGAAGCCTCCACCGATCAGCACCAGACCGACGCCGGGACGAAGGTCGGCGGCGAGCCGTTCGGCGTCGTCGATCGTCCGCAGGTAGTGCACTCGTTCGGGCGCAGGCCCGTTCACCGGCATCGTGCGCGGTCTGCCGCCGGTCGCGATCAGTACCGCGTCGGCCGCGATGTTTCGCCCGTCGGACAATTCGACCGATCCGCCGCTCGCGTCGATCCGGGTCACCGTCGTGCCGGTGAGGAGTTCGACGTTCTGCTTGTCGCGCCACGCGTCGGGAAGCAGCATCAACGACTCGCGATCCTCCTGCCCGGCAAGGAATTCCTTGGACAGCGGTGGCCGCTGATACGGCGCGTGCGGCTCGTCGCCGACGAGGAGGATCCTGCCGTCGAATCCTCGGCGTCGCAGGGTGCGCGCCGCGACGGCGGCGGTCTGGCCTGCGCCGATGGTGACGATGGTGTTCAACGTCATGGGGTCGCTCGCTCTCTCAGTCGACTTCGGCCGGCGAAGTCGCGGTCTCGGCGTAATCGGGGCTGCGGGTGAGATCCACGTAGACGACGTCGTCCTCGACCTTCACCGCGTAGGTCGGCTGGCACAGGTCCTGGTCTTCCTCGTAGCCGGTGTCGAGGTCGAACGCCCACTGGTGGCCTGGGCAGATGACCCGCCCGTGCAGCAGGGTGCCTTTCGCCAGTGACCGATCCTGATGGATGCACAGATCACGAAAGGCGTAGATCCGGTCGTCGGCCTGGAACAGGGCGACCGCAGTGTCCCCGACCTCGACGCGAAGCTTCCGGCGGCGGCTGAGCTCACGGACGGTGACCAGCCGGGTCCAGTTCGTCTCCATCGTTCTCTCCTGTCGGGCGAGATGCCTGCGTCGGGAGGGGTCCGATGCGCGGACCCCTCCCTTCGCACGGTCAGGCGGTCGCGAGCTCGAGGTCGGTTGCCACGTACGTGTCGTAGAGCCCCTTCGTGTACGAGAAGCGCATCTCGGCGCCCCACTGCACGAGTTGCAGGCATCGCTGTTGCAACTGCGGGGTATCCGCGTGGTCGAGCACGATCTGGTATCCACGCTCACCGTGCACGACGTCCGACGTGATGTGCAGGTCGAAGAATTCGATCTCGTCCTCGGTGAACCCGTACACCTCACGCAGAGGAACGATCTGCTTCTTGTAGATGCTCGGCACCTGCGACTCGAGTCCGACGACGAGTGCGGCGGTGGCCACGACGAAGTGCTCACGCTGCGACACCGCGTAGCACCAGGACTGCAGACCGCGGGTGATCGCGTTCATGTTCGACGGATCCTCGACGCGTTCCTTCGTGGTGCCGCACGCCTCGGCGAACTTGATGAGGAGGTCGGTGTGCCGAATGTCGGCCAGTTCCTCCTCGTACATGTTCTGGAGGGTGAAATCCTTTGCATTGGTGAAGGTGTCGGGGGTGTTCGAGTAGATGTTCGCGAGGTAGTCGGCGAAGGGTCCGACGTAGTGGTAGTGGTTCTCCGCCCACCGCGCGAAATGGTGCTTCTCGAGCTTGCCCTCGGCCCACGCCTTGCTGAACGACGCGTTCTTCGCCTCGCGGCCCTTGATCGCGTTCTCCAGAGCTGCGCGGAAATCGTCCCTGCCTAGAAGTTCGGTCATGATGTGCCTCGTCTTCCTCGAGTATGAGATTGGTTGGGGATGCTCCGACTGGAGTGAATTCGACGTTATCGACTCGCGGTCTGCCCGACCACGGCCGAAGTGACTGCGTTGGAAGGGTTTCGATGTGCATGTTGTCGGCACATCGTGGGCGTTCAGCTGGGTACTGCGGCGAGGGCTTCGAACTCGGCCAGCATCGCCGCACCGACCGCCTTGTCCTGCTTGCCGTTTCCGCCGCTGATGCCGATGCCGCCGACGATCTGGCCGTCGAAGACGAGGGGAAATCCGCCGACGAACACCGCGAACTTGCCCGGCAGCATCTGGCTGATGCCGAATGCCTCGTTCCCGGGCAACGCGGGACCGTCGGGAGCCTCGTTGAACAGGTGCGTTGCCCGCTCGTGGCCGGCGGCGGTGAACGCTTTCGCGATCGCGATGTCGACGCCGGTGAGGCGCGCTCCCGGCAGTCGGTGCAGGGCCAGCACGTTGCCGCCGTCGTCACAGACGCACAGGGTCTGCTTGACGCCGATTTCCTCGGCCTTCGCGCGTCCCGCGGCGAGCAGTGGGAGTGCGTCGTCGAGGGTGATTCGGTGAACCTGATGCATTGTCTTCTCCGTTGCGTATTCGGGAGGAAGTGATGCACCGATTTCTATCACCGGCATCGCCGGAGGAACCATGGTCAAACTATCCGGCAATCTCGGCGAAATCAGGGCATAGTGCATAGGCAGTGCAGGCGTGCGCTCCGCCATACTGCACTTTTCGACCACCCGAGGAGGGTCCGCAGTGGACGACACCACGACACCGGCCGCAGAGGACGAGCGACTGTCGTTACGCGGCTTGCTGGAAGAGCCCCTGCTCGCGTCGGCCCGGCTGCTGTCCGGTACGGACGCCCTGAGCGGTCCGGTGACGTGGTGCCTGCCGTGGGGTGAGGTGCTGAGCAGGCCCGATTCCCTCGCCGAGGTCGCTGTGTACACCCGGCCCGAGACGCTGTCCGCGCACGGACGTGAACTCGAGTCGCTGGTGGCGCGGGGCGCCGGGGTCCTTCTCGTCGACGGGTCGGCGCCCGCGGGCACGGTCTGGCCGACCGGACTCACGGTCGTGGAGCTGGGTTTTCCCGTCGGGTTCACCGCACTCAACCGGCTCCTCGCCGAGCGCGCACTCACCCAGGAAGCGCACGTGATGCGCTACGCCCTCACCGTGCACCAGTCGCTTGCGGGGTTGCTGCACCGCGGCGCGGGCCTGCCGATGCTGATCCGTGAGGTCGCGACGCTGACCTCGGACGTCGCCGTCGCCCTGGACGTCCGGGGACGCCTCCTCGCGCACGCCGGCCTCCCGGACGTCGAGGACGCGGGCACCGTCGCCCTGCTGGAGGCTCTCGCGGACGCCCTGCCGCGCCTCGAGGAATCACCACCGGCACGGATGCACAACGTTCACGTGTTCCGCCTGGAGCATCCGGAGGGACTGTTCGCGCCCACGACGGCAGTCGCCGGGGCCATGCAACTCGCCGGCCGCTACGAGGGCTGGATCGTGGTCGTCGTCCCCGGGGCGAACCCCCGCAGACACGACATCGCACAGCACCGGGTGGTCGTCGAACAGGCCGGAACGATCATCGGCACCGAGATGCTCCGGCAGCGGAGCGTGGACGAGGCCGAGGAGCGGGCGCGCGGAGACTTCGTCCAGGCCCTCGTGCACGGAAACTTCGCCAACGACCACGACCTGCGCACCCGGGCCGCGCTGCACGAGATCGATCTGGACCTGCACTACATCGTGTTCGTCGCCCCCGGTCTCGTCGACCGGGCGTCGGGACGACCCGGCGCGAGCATGGTCCGGCTGGCACGGTACGCCGCCGGCGTCCTGCCGCGTCCGGGCGTACGTTCGCACGTCACCGTCATCGGCGACGTGCTCGTGGTGATCCGATCGTTGAGCTCCGTCGACACGCCGGGTGTCGAATCCGAGATCAGCGAGTACGCCCACGCCATGTCGCTCGATCTCGAAACCCGTTTGGGTCAGCGGATTCCGGTGGCCCACGGACGTCCCGCGGCGGGTGCCCGCGATGTCGGGGAAAGCTACCGCGAGGCCCGCATCACCCTGGGCATCGCCCAGCGGCTCGGACTGTCCGGTTCGGTGGCCTACAACGACCTTCGCGGGTTCAGTGTGCTCGCCCGCGCCACCGACACCGACGAGAGCCGACGGCTCATCCGTGACGTTCTCGGTCCCCTTCGGGCGTCGAGTTCGCATGCCGACACCGAGGAGTTGCTGTTCGCCTACCTCGAGGAGGGCGGCAACATCAACGCCGCCGCACGGCGCCTCCGGATCCACCGGAACACGATGATCGCCAAGCTCGATCGCACGTCTCGGCTCATCGGCATGGATATCCGGGAACCCGAGAACCAGTTCACGCTGTGGCTGGCTCTCCGTCTCGATCTGCTCTCCCAGGTGCAGGACACCGTCAACCACGAGATCGTGACCCGCTAGCACTCAGCCGGCCACCGGGTTCTCGCCGGCGAACGTCCCGGCCAGTCCGGCGAGCACAACGACGGCCGCCACGGCGAACAGCAGTCCGTACGGATCGGCCGACAGGTGCGCGGCCACGCCCACCCAGGCGGCGCCCACGGCCGAGCCACCGAAGCGGATGAGGTTGAACAGTCCCAGGCCGGTTCCGACGGCCCCGGCGGGCGATCGGGTCGAACCGGCCGCGGCGGGTGTCTGGACCATGCCGATCCCCACTCCGGCGACGAGGAGCACGGCGCCGACGGCGACTGGGTTCCGGACGTCCGCGGACAACGTGATCGTCAGGGCCACTTGACTACTGACCAACACCGCCAGACCGGTTCGCATCACCACCCGGGCCCCGATCCTGTCGACGAGACGCCCGACGACGGGCGCCACGCACGTCATGACGACCGGTAGCACGAAGAGCATCAGCCCCGCCTGCGTGGTCGAACTGCCCGTGCCCGTCAGGTAGAGCGGAAGCGCGAGCAGCAGGGCTCCCAGCGCGAACATCTGGGTGAAGGCAGCGAGCGCACTACGCAGATACCGCGATTCGATCACCAGGTCGATGGGCACGAACGGGTTCGCCGCCCGCCGGCAGTGGAGCACGAACCCGGCCGTGACGACGACTCCGCCGCCGATGGTCGTGATGCTGACCCAGGCGGGCACCTGCTCCATCGAGACGGTCGTGAGGCCGAGGATCAGCAGGACCGCGCCGAGTGTGACGGTGGACGCTCCGATCACGTCGAGCCGCATCTTCGTGCCGGGGTAGCGCGGGATGTAGCGGAGGGTCGCGGCGTACCCGATCAGGGCGACCGGCACCAGTGGCACGAACGCCCACCGCCAGCCCCACCAGTCGCTGACGATTCCGCCCATGGACGGGCCCACGGCCTGCCCGATCCCGTTTACCGCAGCCCAGGCGCCGACGGCGCGCGCTCGCCGTGCGGGCCCGAACAGCCACGCGATCAGGCCCATGACCGCGGGTGCGAACGCGGCCGCGGCGATCCCGCCGAGCGACCGCCACAGCACGAGAACGGGCAGGGACGGCGCGAGCGCCGCGCCGAGCGAACAGACCGCGGTTCCCAGTAGGGCGGCGCAGTACACGCGCCTGCGCCCGAACCGGTCTCCGATCCACCCGGCCAGCGGCATCGTCGCAGCGAAGGTGAGGAGGAATCCGACGACGACGAAGATGCCGCTGCCGAGACCGGCGTCGAAGTCGGTGAGGATCGCGTTCAACGGGACGTTGACGATGTTGTTGCTGACCGTGCCGACGAACGTTCCGGCGAGCAGCGCCGCCAGCGCGGGCGACGTGCCGGGTCCGCGTTCGTCACCCGCGGTTGCACTCTGAGCCTGACCGACCGCCGTGTTCATAGAGTCCACTTTCATCCGAGAATTCGCGTTCCGGCGATGCCAGTTCTCGCCGGAATCCCTTACCGCGGCCCGCTCGCCAAGTTTGGTTAGGCAAGCCTAATTATGAACACAGGATTCCGTGAAACGGCTTCTGCCGAGCATTCCTTTACTTGCGCGTGACAACAAGCAATCCCGGCGAAAAATGCCGGGCACAATGCACAAATACGCTGGTTATCGATGTGCACTCTGGACGTTGACCCTGGAAAACGCCCCGCGCAGTATCACTGCACTGTGACTAGTGCCACTAGTCTGTACCTATTTCGAAGGGGCGCACCGTGGATGTAAGTCTCACCGCCGCACATTGGGTGTATCTCGGAGGAATCATCGTCATCCTCGGGACGATGCTCATGCGGAAGAACATCGTCGTCCCCGCCGTCATCGGCACGTTCCTGATCGCCTTCGTGTTCTCCGACAGCCTCGTCACCGGTCTCGCGTCGATTTTCAACGCGAGCCTCGTCGCCGCCCGCGAGCTGTTCAACATCTTCCTCATCATCTCGCTGGTGACGGCGATGCTCGGCGCCCTCCGGCAGATGGGAGCCGACCGGTTGATGGTCGCCCCGTTCCGGCGCGTCATGCGCGGCGGCACCAGCAGCTTCATCGTCCTGGCCATCGTCACCTACACGATCTCGCTGTTCTTCTGGCCAACCCCCGCGGTTCCGTTGATCGGAGCCGTCCTCATCCCCGTCGCCATCCGCGCCGGCCTTCCCCCGATGGCGGTCGGCATGGCGATCGCGATCTGCGGGCAGGGCATGGCGCTGTCGTCCGACTACATCATCAAGGTGGCGCCGGGCCTGTCGGCAAAGTCGGCAGGAGTCGATCCGGACGTCGTCGCGGACCGCGCCCTGGTGATGTCCCTGATAGTCGGTCTCACCGCACTCCTCATCGCCTACTTCACGCAGCGCAGGCACATGCGCCGCCCCGCACCGGAACTGCTCACCGACTGGGAGGCACGCGCGGAGAGCGACTTCGGCAAGCCCGGCGGCGACGCCCCCGAGGCCGGTGCTACCCCCACCGGCGGCGGCGCGATCGATCGTGCACCGGCCGAAGCGGCGACGAGTGCCGCTCCCCCGACGTCGACGGCGGTCCTCGCCGAACCCGTCACGGCCTCCGCCCGGCAGGTCATCGACGACACGTTCAAGAGCATCCGCGCCGCAAAGACTTTCGCAGTACTGGTGCCCACCGCGTATCTGGCGTTCATCGTCTACCTCATGGTCGGCAAGTTCACCGATCTGGTGCCCGACCTCAAGGGCGGCGACGCGGCGGCGATGGTCGGCGGCATCGCCGCGCTCATCCTCTTCGCCGCGGCCGCGACCAACGACAAGAAGGGTTTCCTCGAGACGACGTCCGAGCACCTGATCGACGGTCTGGTCTTCGCATTCAAGGCCATGGGCATCGTGATCCCGATCGCCGGATTCTTCTTCATCGGCAACGGTGACTTCTCCGCCGCCATTCTCGGGCTTCCTGCGGATGCGACCGGCCCGACGCTGCTCTTCGACCTGGTGAACGCCGCGCAGTCCCACCTGCCGCAGAACGCGTTCGTCACGTCGTTCGGCATCCTCGCCATCGGCATGATCGCGGGCCTCGAGGGCTCCGGATTCACCGGGCTGCCGCTCACCGGTTCACTCGCGGGCGCGCTCGGGCCTGCCGTCGGGATGGACCCCGCAACTCTGGCCGCGATCGGTCAGATGGGGAACATCTGGTCCGGCGGTGGAACGCTCGTCGCCTGGTCGTCGTTGATCGCGGTGGCCGGCTTCGCCCGTGTGCCCGTCCTCGAACTCGCCAGGAAGTGTTTCGTGCCCGTGGTGTCCGGCCTGGTGCTGTCCACCGCGCTGTCCGTGCTCATCTTCTGACAGTTCGACGGCCTCGGTGGGGGCGATTTTCCCGCCGAGGTCACGCGCGCAGTCGATCCGCATTCTCGAGGATGGCGGCGCGCAGCGCCTGCTCCGGTTCGCTGAGAACACTCCGGCGGGCCTCCAGCACGAATTCGACGTCGACGGCGGGTCCCCACTCGTCGCGCGAACGCATCCGCACCGGCGCCAGTCCTGCGGGCGGCAGGGTCTCCGCGTGAAACACGACGCCGAGACCCGCAAGACACGCGGCCCGCAACCCGTTCAAACTGTCCGTCACGCAGGCCACCCGCGCACCGCGCCCGGACTTCTCCAGGACGTCGTGCGCCGCTTCCCTCGTGATCGACGGCGGCGGATACGTCACCAGCGGCACCGGCCCCTCTGCATCCGGAACGAAGTCGGGGGCCGCGAAGAACGCCAACCGGTCGGTCCACACCAGTTCGCCGTGCCGGTCTCCTCTGCGCCGCTTCCCGAACACCAGGTCCAGCCGGCCTTCGTGCAGTTGCCGGAACAACACTTCACTCAACGCCACTGTGAGTTCGAGATCGACGAGCGGATGGCTGCGGCGGAACTCGCCCAGAATATGAGGTAGCTCGTGCAGAACCAGATCTTCGGACGCCCCGAACCGGACGCGTCCCCGCACACCGGACTGGGTGAAGTAGCGCTCGGCGTCCGAGTGCCGCTCGAGTATCGACGTCGCGAAACCGACCATCACCGAGCCGTCCGCGGTCAGTTCGACCGAATGCGTGTCCCGCAGAAACAGGCGGCGCCCGGCGGCCAGTTCCAGCTTTCCCACGTGCTGGCTGACCGTCGACTGCCGCAGGTTCAGGCGCCGGGCCGCGGCCGTGAAACTGCGGGTGCGCGCGACCGCGAGAAAGCTCCGCAGATGAACGGGATCGAACATCACCCATTGTTATCACAGTTCGGCATTACAGTAAACGCGACTATCGTCTTTCGAAATATCCGCGCGTTGCTTACGGTCGAACCATGCTGACGAAGATCCCGCTGCTCAGAAGACTCGATCCGTTCATTCTCGGCATCCTGATCACCGTCGGGATCGCCAGCCTGATCCCCGCGGACGGCACGGCCCTGACCGCGTTCACGTGGGCCACGAAGGTTGCCGTCGGAATTCTGTTCTTCCTCTACGGCGCCCGACTGTCCACGCAGGAGGCGCTGCACGGCCTGCGTCACTGGCGTCTCCACGTCACCATCCTCGCCGCGACGTTCGTGATCTTCCCGCTACTCGGAATCGCTGCGCGCGTGCTGGTCCCGACTATCCTGACCCAACCGCTGTACCTGGGCCTCCTCTACGTCTGCCTGCTGCCGTCGACCGTCCAGTCGTCGATCGCCTTCGTGTCGATCGCCCGGGGCAACGTGCCCGGTGCCATCGTCAGCGCCTCGTTCTCCAACATCCTCGGCATCTTCGTGACACCGCTCCTCGTGGCATTGCTGATGACGAGCGAGGGGGCAGGCTTCGACGCGTCCTCCGCGATCGGCATTCTCGTCATGCTCCTGCTGCCGTTCATCGCCGGCCAGGCGGTGCGGCGGTGGATCGGTCCCTGGGTGAAGAAGCACGGCGCACCGCTCAAGCTCGTCGACCGGGGATCGATCCTGCTGGTCGTCTACGTCGCATTCAGTGAGGGAATGAACGAGGGCATCTGGGGCACACTGTCCGTCGGCCGGCTCCTCGCTCTGCTCGCGGTGTGCGCGGTGCTGCTCGCCGTGGTCCTGTCCGTCACGTGGTTCGGGTCGAAGCGACTCGGCTTCGACCGCGCCGACCAGATCACGATCACGTTCTGCGGTTCGAAGAAGAGCCTCGCCACCGGACTTCCGATGGCCACCGTCCTGTTCGCGAGCCAGCCGATCGGCCTGATCGTGCTGCCGCTCATGCTGTTCCACCAACTGCAGTTGCTGGTATGCGCGTGGATGGCGGGCCGGCTGGCCCGACGCGCCGCCACCGAGGAGACGGAACTCGCGACCAGTTCGAGCTAGCCGGGAATCATTCGGCCAGTACGGCCTTCAGGAAGGTCTTGGTGCGCTCGTTCTTCGGCGCGGTGAAGATCGTCGCCGGGTCGCCTTCTTCCACGACCCGCCCGGCGTCGAACATCATCACCCGGTTCGACACGTCCCGCGCGAACTGCATCTCGTGCGTGACGATCAGCATCGTGATGTCGGTGGTGCGCGCGACGTTCCTCAGCACGTCGAGGACGTCCGCCACCAACTCGGGATCCAGCGCCGACGTGACCTCGTCGAGCAGCAGAATGTCGGGGTCCATGGCGAGCGCTCTCGCGATCGCGACTCGCTGCTGCTGGCCACCGGACAGTTGCGTCGGGTGCGCGGTCTCCTTGTCCGACAGACCGACCGTCTCGAGCAACTCGCGTGCCCTCGTCACGGCCGCGGCCTTGTCCAGTCCGAGCACGTGGATCGGCGCTTCGGTGATGTTCTCGATGACGTTCATGTTGGGGAACAGGTTGAACTGCTGGAAGACCATGCCGATCCGGCGTCGTATCCGGCGCACGTACTTCTCCGACGCCGGCACGAGTTTGCTTCCCTTCTCCTCGTGCGTCAGAGGTACCCCGTCCACCCAGATGACGCCCTCGTTCACCTTCTCGAGGGTCATGAGTAGTCGCAGGATGGTCGTCTTCCCCGATCCGCTCGGACCGATCAGGGTCACCCGGTCACCGCGCGCGACCTGGAAGTCCAGGTGGTCGAGCACGACGTGGTCGCCGAACTGCTTCACGACGTCGTCGAATCGGATCATCGGGGTTGCTGCGCTCGCGTCATCGGGCAAGACGTCTCTCCAATCGCCGTATGAGCAGGGACGTCGGGTAGCTGGCGACCAGGAAGATCACACCCGCCAGCGTCAACGGTTCGAGGTACTGGAAATGCCGGGCGCCGAACTGCTGCGCGGCCGTCACCATCTCCACCACCGTGATGGCGAACAGGAACGGGGTGTCCTTGAACATCGACACCGCGTAGTTGCCCAGCGCCGGGACGACGCGACGGATGGCCTGCGGCAGGATGATCGCACGCCACGTCCGGGTGGGCGCGATGGACAACGCCCGCGCCGCCTCCCACTGGCCGACGGGCACCGCTTCAATTCCCGCCCGGTACACCTCGGCCATGTACGTCGAATAGTGGATTCCGAGTACGACGACACCGATCTGCAGCGGCGACAGTCCCGTGAACGTGTAGTACACGAACAGCAGTTGCACGACGAGCGGGGTCAGCCGGATGAATTCACTGATCGCGCGGACCGGGACACTCACCCATCGCGGCGCGGCCTGCCGAATCAAGGCGATGACGAGGCCGAGAACGACGGAGATCAGGAACCCGAGAACGGTGGCGATGAGGGTGATCTTGAAACCCTCGAGCAGCACGGGCAGTGCCTCGAACGCTCGGTCCCAACTCCACTGGACGCTCATTGCTTCGCGGCCTCCAGTCCCCGTGGGTCGGTGGGTGCGAGGCTGAAGATCTCACGCAGCGACGGTCCCGTGCCGAGGCGATTCTTCGCCCGCACCTCCAGCGCGTTCATCACCAGTGTCAGTACGTAGCCGATGACGAAGTAGATGACGAGCCCGACGCCGAACGCGAAGAGCGTGTTTCCGGTCGTCTGCCGGAGTTGGTCGATCTCGAAGGTCAAGTCCTGCAGAAGGATATAGCTCGCGAGCGCTGTGCCCTTGAGGAGCTGGATCAGGAGGTTGGTCAACGGAGGAATCATCTCGGCCCAGGCCTGCGGGAAGACCACCCGGCGCAACCGCTGCCAGTGACTGAAGTCCAGCGCTGTCGCCGCCTCCCATTGCGATTGCGGCACCGAGTTGATCGCGCCCCGAACCACCTCGGCTCCGTAGGCGCCGTAGTTCAGCCCGAGCGCGAGGATCCCGCAGAGCACCGGGTCGATGAGGTAGCCGAACAGCGGAACCACGTAGAACAACCAGAACAGCTGCACCAACAGCGAAGTGCCCCGGAAGAATTCGATGAACGCGCGCGCCGATCCCCTGATCACGATGTTGTGCGCACGGGCGGCCAGCCCGAGCGCGAGCGCGAGGACGAACGCGAGGAGGGCACCGCCCGCCGTCAGTTGGAGCGTGACAACGATCCCTTCCTGGATGCTCGGCCACGCGTCCAGAAAGGCGTCGATGTTCTCCTTCACAGGCAGCAGACCTCTCCGACGATCAGCCGGCCCCGCCGCAGAGTTTGGCGGTGGTCAGGTTCGGATCGGGCAGTTCCTCCGCGGTGAATCCGAACGGTCCGACGATGGACAGGTACTTGTCCTTGTCGGAGGTGATCTTGGCCAGCTCGGCGTTGTACGCGTCGCGCAACTCGGTGTCTTCCTTGCGGAAGACCGTGCCTCCGGCACCGACCTGAGGTACCCCGTCGATCTCGGCGACGAACGAGCTGGTCACTTCCACCGGGGCCTGCGGGTTGTTCTGCGCCAGCCAGTTCAGTGAGATTCCGGTGAGCGCAAAGACATCGGCTCGCCCGTTGGCGACGGCGTCCATTCCGTCCTGCGGCGACGCCACCTGCATCGCATCGATCCCGAGTTGCTGCGCGTAGTCCGATTCGATCGCCCCGGTCATCGCGGCCATCCGCACCCCGCTCTGCTGCACCGACTGCATGTCGGTGAGCTTCGCGGGATTACCCTTGGGCACCATCAGCGCGGTCGTGTAGTTGAATTCCGGCTCGCTGAACGCTGCCTGCTCGCACCGCTGCGGCAGGATCGACATTCCGGCGCTGACGACGTCGAAGCGGCGGGCCTGCAGGCCGGGAATGAGCGCCCCGAAGTCGGTACTCACGCCCTCGACGTTGTCGATGCCCAGGTTCTTGAAGATCTCGCGGTGCAGGGCCACGGTGGCGCCGGTCAGCTGGCCGTCCTGCTCGAAGCTGTACGGGGCCTCGCCGGCGAAGCCGACGGTCACCGTTCCGCTGTCCTGCAGCTGCTGGAGGAGCGATCCGCCGCTGGTCGTGTCGGTCTTCGTGCACCCCGCCAGGGAGCCGGCGGCCACCATCATGCCTGCGAAGGCGACAGCCGCCCTGACTGCCGGACGTTGTTTCGACATCGTGCTCGTCACCACAGATTCCCTTCGTCACCTCGGGTGATCCGGGAGGACGCGCACCGCACGGCACGATCCCAACGGATCTGCCCGGGCCACGTTACGCAGGCGAAGGACCTGCCATAGGGGAACCGGGGGGACGTTACCGCAGCGTTATCAAATGCGGTCGGCGAATGTCCCCGGGAATGCCGAAAGCCCCCCAACAAGGTTGGGGGGCTTTCGGTAACGGATGTTCGGCGGTGTCCTACTCTCCCACACCCTGTCGGGTGCAGTACCATCGGCGCTGGAGGGCTTAGCTTCCGGGTTCGGAATGGGACCGGGCGTTTCCCCTCCGCTATGGC
The DNA here is from genome assembly GCF_048381435.1 of Rhodococcus mengyinensis. Classification (NCBI taxonomy): domain Bacteria; kingdom Bacillati; phylum Actinomycetota; class Actinomycetes; order Mycobacteriales; family Nocardiaceae; genus Rhodococcus; species Rhodococcus mengyinensis. Next base: position 29,670 of record NZ_JBLWIT010000046.1, read on the forward strand.
CGCCGTAACTCTATGAAACTGTCACACGGAACATCAGCGAAGAAACACAACAACAAACAGTGTTGTTGGTGGTGTTCTTCTTTCTTCTGTTCTGAAACGTGTGTGTTGTTTCAGATACTGCACAGTGGACGCGTAGCTTCTTTG
>NZ_JBLWIT010000047.1:0-21507 GCF_048381435.1 Rhodococcus mengyinensis
ACCAGGTACGCACCTACCGGGCCTGGTACGCCCACATCACCTTGTCGATGCTCGCCCTCGCCTGGCTCGCCGGGACGAAAACCGAAGCGATAAAAGGGGAATCGGGATCGAAGATCAGGGCATGATCGCGTACACGCTACCCGAGATCCGCCGCCTGCTCGTGCAACTGATCCTGCGACACGCCCACCCGGACGAGCACATCTGGTCCTGGTCGAAGTGGCGACGGCGCCGACAACACCAGGCCCGCACCTCCCACTACCGACGTCGCGGACACTTCCCATAAGTGCCGTTGCAGTACTAGTACTCGCGAGTGATCTCGCGGTTGTCTCAAGCGAAGCAATCCTCGGCCTCCCCGAGGTCAAGCGAGGCCTGATCGCAGGAGCTGGCGGGCTGTTTCGTCTCCCACAACAGATTCCCCGCAAGCTCGCACTCGAGTTGACGTTTACCGGTGAACCCCTCCCGGCACAGCGCGCCCTGCAACTCGGATTGGTGAATCATGTCGTGCGTCCGAATCAGGTCCTCGATCGTGCCCTGTCTCTTGCGCGGACCATCGGACAGAACGCACCCCTTGCGGTCCAAGCCAGTAAGCGCATAGCCAAACGCATCGTGGACGGCACCGTGGGACCCGAGGCTACGGACTGGGAACTGACTGCACGGGAATTTCGGATGCTTCAAGAATCTGACGACGCACTTGAGGGCCCCCGCGCTTTTGCGGAGAAGCGGGCTCCCGTCTGGACTGGACATTAGTCCCCTGAGCAATCAGATCCCGCAGTGGCACCGCGTGCATCTCGTCCGCCTGCGGGCGCAGAACGCATGCGCCCATGAGATGGTTCAGCACCAGATCGACCCGGATGGGACTTCCGACCATCCCGCGTTTCATCCGGGTCAGCATCGCGGCAGCGCAACAATCCAGTCAGCTCTCTTGCCTGACCTCACCGGTCACCGCACACTTCTCACTCAATTCACCGGAGTGAGCACTCCTGGTAGTGACAGAATGGTTCTGTGCACGTCGGGCGCGTAGGACGACTCCTCGCTTCGCGATTCTCCATGCTGTGGACGCCGTCAGCGGAGCGACGGGAGTTCGCGAATGCCGGATTACTCGACGACCTCGAGGGCACGGCCAGATCTCAGCGGATTTCGGTACTCCATCAACTGGTCGAGAATGGAGCGACCATCGACGAATTGATGCGAGCCACACAAGAAGGGCGCCTTGCTCACATGTTGCTCGAGGCCGCCTTGTCCCCTCGCAGCGCGACCTATACGCTGGACGAAATATCTGAACTATCAGGTGTATCCGTCGATGACACCACCAGATGGTTTCGCGCGATGGGTCGCGGGATTTCGAAACGCTCCTCTGCAGAATACAGCGCCGATGATGTGCGTCTCGCTAGCCTCCTCACCGACTATCGCGAACTCGGTCTAGATGAGGACAGTATGTTCGCGACAGTGCGCATTCTGGGCCGAAACGTCTGGGCCATCGCAGACGGCGCCCAATCATTGCTACAGGATCAACTCGCAGAGATAGGCCGGGATCACCCCGAGGACGCACTACGCTATGCGGAAGAGCTGAAACGCTTCGCGAAGTTCCACACCCAGATCCTCGCTCACGTGATGGCGGTGAATCTGCGGCAGCAGATCAAAGCCGACGCAACAGACGAGCATACCCCTGGCGCACAGGAAGTCGCAGTCTCCTTCGCGGACCTTGTCGGTTTCACTGCTCTCAGTGAGCAGCTATCAGCGGCCGACCTCGGGCAACTCGCAGAGCGTCTCGACACCCTAACAACCGCAGTGGTCGAACACCCCGTCCGATTCGTCAAGATGGTTGGCGACGCAGTCATGCTCATCTCCCCCGATTCGGCGGCATTGTGCCGCGCCACGCTTGACATCATGGCTGCGGCCAGGCAGGAGGGCCTGCCCGCATTACATGCCGGAATCGCTTGGGGGACTGCGGTGCCCAGCGCGGGGGACTGGATCGGTCGGCCGGTCAATCTCGCTAACAGAATCGCCGCCGCCGCTGGCCCGGGAGAGGTGCTCATCGACGAGGATGTTCAGCGGAAGTTGGGTAGGTACTTTCCGGAAGCATACGAGTCGGCGGGTCAGGTCAGATTGAAGGGGTTCCACGATCGACGTCAACTGTTCCGACTCCGCGCCTGATCTGACTCGACCAAGCTTGAGCCGTACCTAGTGATGGGTCGCGGATTTGGCTCGACTTTCGAGGGCGGTTTGTCCGCGGGCGACTTTGGCGAGGATGGATTCTGCGCTTGGGGCCCAGTGTCGCTTGCAGTCGTGTGTCATCATTCTACCTTCTCCCTTCACGGTGGGAAGCGACGCCTGAGTACGGTCCAGTACTTGCACCGAGAACATGTCCCGTCGGCAAAACAGCACGATAGTCCGGCGGGGTTAGGCAAAAACCGACGACGTCGCCAAGTTCGTTCTCGAACCGGGGATAGTTCGACAGCTTGAACGTCTCGACTCGGTATGCGGTCTGAACCCGCGGACGAACCACCCGCGTTGGACGATGCCCTTCGAGACCTCAACCACCTCTCCCATCGTCCAGCAGCTCCATGAGTCTCGTCTTTCGGACGGCCGTTCTGCGTCAGATCCACGATCTTCTCGATCGCCTCCTCCGGGTCAATGGCGTGCGGCCACCCACCCGTGCGCACCTCCCAACCACGCCATGCCGTCCGCGGCGAACCGCGCCCGCCAGTTCGCCGCGGGATACCGACAGCGCCTGCCCGGTAGCCGTGTTGGCACACTCGGAGGCTATCAAATGCCATGGCCCGCATTACTTCCGGTGCGCACCCGAATACGACCGCACGAACGACTTGAGCAGAACGCGCTGCCCATCGGAAATCTCCAAAGCGGGTATCGGATTCGTCAAGTACGGATTCTGTCGAATCGCTCCAGAATCACCTGCGACACAAACCACTAGATCACCCGTCTAGCCTTCATGTTGTCGAAAACTGGGCCTATTCGCACTACGTCTCCGGTGGTGGGCGCATGGATCATCTGGCCGTTTCCGACATAGATGGCAACATGTCCCGGACCGGCTGGTCCCCAGTTCCCGAACAAAAGGTCACCAGCTACAGCCTGCTCGAGTGGGATCTCGACGCCAATGTTCCATTGGGTCTCAGATGTTCTTGGTAGCGTGACTTTCCCAGATGTGGCTGCATGAACTGCATACGATGTCAGACCCGAACAGTCGAACCCCCCTCCGGACGGCCCGTCGATATCACCGCCGCCCCAGACGTACGGAAGGCCCAGGAAAGTCGTGGCGCGATCTACGATCTGGCCGCCCAATCCCGACAAGGGAAGGCCACTGAACGGTGAGAGCATCCGACGGAAATACTCTTCTGACCCGCGGATCTTCCGCACATACGGCTTCGTCTGATTCTCGTAATCCGGCGAACCCGAGGGCATTCCGCGGGACTGGAGAACCGCGCCCGCGCCCGCGTTGTAGCCGGCGATTGCCAAGTCCAGGCTGTCGCCAGTGACGATCCCTCTCGCTTTCCATTGATCAACCTGTGCGTACAAGTCGCACAAGAGATGCCCGGTAGCCATGACCGAATCCGCGACGCCGAGAACATCCGCCTTACCATCTCCATCAGCGTCCTTGCCGTACTTGGCCCAGGTTGCATCCATGAACTGCCCCGGGCCCTTTGCGCCGGAGATCGATACAGGTGCACTGGGCCCGTATCGGAAGTTGTTCTCTGCTGAATAGAGCGCGGCTATCGTCTCCGGCTTGATTCCGTCACAGAGTTGGCCGGCCTTGTTCAGCCAAGGTCTGAAGATCGGGAAGGCCCCTATCACTACCGAATTCAGCCCTGCGATGGCGGAGGGTATCGGCGGATGTGATTCGATCGGTGAATCATACAACTGGGCGGCATTGAGCATGTCGTTCTGTTGTCCGTTCGAGCCCACCACGGGATCGGCGGCCGATTCATCTCTGCGGACTTCAGGGGGTGCGACCTCGACGCTGGGTGGAGGTGCCTCCGCCTGCACGACAGGCGGCAAAGCGGCGGCGGCATCATCGATTGACTTTTGCGCGAACTGCTGCGCAGGTTCAGGAAGGCTTGACAGTATCTGGTTGACTTGAGATGCCACTTGCGGGGCCGCCTGCTCAGCGACCTGCACTGAATCAGCAACCTGGTCTTTGATTGGGTCGGGTAGGTTGGCTCCTTGAACGGCGCCGCCCACGGCGACGAGTGCCGCCACGATCACGGCATACGGATCAGACATCCGATCCTCCGGTTCGAAGTGCGTTGCAATGCAATGTTGAAGGGCGTCCGCCTACTCGCCCGAGGAGCTGAAGGGCGTCCGCGGCGCGGGATGCCGGACCCACGGTGGGCAACTTCGTGAACACTTCGATCATCAAACGCTCCCAGACCTGTCCGAAGTTCTCTGATTCATCTCGACCAAACTGCATGTCGCACTTACTCACATCTGATCGGTTCGTCGATGCGTGAGCGGTGCAGGGAGACCCCTACGCTTTGTGTGCCCTGGGTCACATAAATCTAAATTAGCACAGATTTAGATTGAGGCAAGGGACATATTCGGACCAGAGAACTCAGCATGGAAGTGCCCAACGAGGCGTTTGGACATCACTCGGTCCGCCAGGAGACGTGAAACCGCAACGATCCTTCTCGCGAGCTCACTTCCTGCCGTTCGTGAACGATGCGCGTTCGCGAATTGCAGCGAGTTGAACTGACAACAAGTACCTTCAGACTCAAAATCGCTGCGCCGAGAGTTTACGGCGAACTCCACCTGTGCATCCCCATTGTTGCAACGCCCTCGACGAACTGCGCTGGAAGAATCCTGCGCACATCTGCCAACCCACGCCTCCAAGACTTACAACAACATTCGATCAACAGGAATACTCACCCCGGGTCGGGGACTTCAACGAGTCCTCTAATCATCTCCACTTGCAGTTTGGCCTATTCTCGAATGGCCCCTACGGCCCAGCGCGACAGTGCATCCCATACCCGTGCCACCACCGGCACACTCTCCCAACATCGCTGCCAATGCAGTTGTAGCCGAGCTCAGCACAGCAACCGCACAGCACTGTTGCCGACGCATGAGCGAACCCTCTTCGCACCTAATGCAAGTTAGGTTATAGTGGCGGTATGGCACCGTCGACCAGTGGTGGAGACACCACGTCCGTGAGCTGGCAACTCGTTCCCGGTTTCGCAGACCTGACAGACGTCACATACCACAGACACGTTTCCCAGGGCACCGTACGGATTGCTTTCGATCGGCCGGACGTTCGCAACGCCTTCCGGCCGCACACTGTGGACGAGCTCTACCGCGTCCTCGACCACGCCCGGATGAGCTCTGATGTCGGAGTCGTGTTGATTACCGGGAATGGTCCGAGCCCGAAGGACGGCGTCTGGGCGTTCAGCTCCGGCGGGGATCAGCGGATCCGCGGGCGCAGCGGCTACCAGTACGCCGGCGGCGACACAGCCGACACCGTCAACCGGGGGCGTACGGGGCGAATGCACATTCTCGAAGTTCAGCGGCTTATTCGATTCATGCCGAAAGTGGTCATCGCATTGGTCAACGGGTGGGCTGCAGGTGGCGGCCACAGCCTGCATGTGGTGTGCGATCTGACCCTCGCAAGCCGAGAACATGCCCGTTTCAAGCAGACAGATGCCGATGTCGGAAGTTTCGACGGTGGCTTCGGAAGCGCGCTTCTAGCGCGCCAAGTCGGACAGAAGTTCGCGCGCGAAATCTTCTTTCTCGGAAAGACATACACGGCCGAGCAAATGCACTCGATGGGTGCCGTCAATGAGGTTGTCGCGCACACAGATCTCGAGAGCGTCGCACTTCAGTGGGCTGCAAGCATCAACGAAAAATCACCTCAGGCCCAGCGAATGTTGAAGTATGCCTTCAATCTGATCGACGATGGGCTGGTAGGCCAGCAGCTATTCGCCGGTGAGGCAACCCGAATGGCATACATGACAGACGAGGCAGTGGAAGGACGGGACGCGTTTCTCGCGAAACGTGATCCCGACTGGACTCCTTATCCCTGGTATTACTGAGGTCATTACTCGAACCGGTGCTGTTTGAATCGGTCGTAGCGAGACCGGGCTGAAAATTTGTCACCGATTTCGACCGGGCGGCACCTCAACGCCTCACATGCGCGTTCCTGCGGGATAGCGGCCGTTACAGTTTGGATGAGTTCGCACGGACTTCACACGTACGGTGTGGCCAGGCTGGATCACCTGGCATTGAGTGGTCGCGGCCCCATAGGTCCGGTTGGCTCCCACGCGTGGCGGGTTCGGCCCCATCGACCGTGGCACCGCGGGAATGACACGTCCCCAGGAGTTGTCCGATCCCTCGGCTACCGGCGCCAGTAGGGACTGACTTACCTGGTTACAAACGCATCCCCCCGGTTCTACCCCCTACATCGATTACCGGATGCTCACCGAGACGTTCCGTGCCAAGAACAACCAACCTAAACTACTGGCCCGACATTTGCCCGCCGCGAAAGAGCCCTCGGAGAGAACACCACGAGAACTGAACTGCGAGAATTCTTCCAGCCTGGGACTCATCTGGCCGTATGCGACGCCAGGTCGCCGGATTCCCGACAGCAGCGCGGGACGCGTTCAGGGCTGCGGAGGAGCTCGCCCGGAATCTCGAGGAGTACGAGACTCGCGGGGTGTGCGTTTCACGCCTGGTTCGCCGCAACCTGGCTGCCGCGGTAGACCTGATCGGCCGCTGGGGTGCGCAGCGAAGAACATAACCGGCGATGCCGTGTCGACGTGTGCCTCGGGAACCGTCGCCAGCTGAGGCTGATGTGTGGCGACGGCGGATCCTCTCCAGCCCGATTGCCGGGGGGGTACCCGAGTTGTCCACACGTCTACCCTCCTGACAGTTGGAGCCGGGCAGGAGGGCGAGGTCGCGTAGCCCGTCGCCGAAGTGCACGTCGGTGCGTGCACCGAGATTTCCGAGGTGAGGTCGCGGGTAACTCCAATCGCGGCAAGTCGGCGGCGAGGTTCCCGGGGTCTCGAGGAGCCGACGTACTGCGCAACTCGCATCGCCGCGCGGATGAGAACGTCGCCGTTTGCGGCCGGTGAGCCGGTCGAGGTACATCAGAGTCGAGGGGCTGACGTGGAGCGCACGTCAGCTGGGCTCGTCGCGGGCCTCCTCGCGGAGCACTGAATGTCGGATCTCCCGCGGGGGAGGAAGCGGTCCGCCGTGACGCGGATGATCGCACTCCGTTCGACGTGGCAAGTCCCATGCGAGTTGGCCGAGCTCTCGGTCGGTGGCGAGACCAGGTCGCGGAGGATGACGCCGCGGGCGACCGCATGAGGGTTTGGGGCGGAGGATGGCTCGTGCAGCATTTACCGCACCGGGGTCGTCGTTCTTGCATTCGCGGCGCCGATCCGACTGGATCCAATCCTGTCGACCTCCAAAATGTGACACCGCTGTCGCCAGGGCAGAGGACCGCTTGCCCCGTACAATCCGGTGCCCTCAATACTGATCCGGGCGAGGTCGCCAAACGCACCCATCCAGATCGGCATCGCGTGGTGGCCGGTGGTGGTGGTGGACAAGCTGCATGTTGCGAGCGCCGTCGCTGCTGTGTCTATCACCGGCGACAACACCGCAGACGATTCTCCCGATGCCGAGTGGTGGTTGCATGTCGACGTGCCCATCACGGTCTTGTCCGTCGGTTCGGTTGACGCGCGGTGCCGCGCATGCCCCGTTTTCGCTGAACTCGGATAGAGCGGCATGCCAGCATGCCCGAGATCCCCGGGGCGACCGTCACCCGCGATCATCTATCACACGGTCGACGAACTGCTCGACAACACTGATCGCGATCGGCGACGACGTCACGGACACCGGGATCGACGTCCAACCTGGACCGCGGCCCGCTCGCGTCGAGAATGCCGTTGTGGTGGCCAGTCGCGCTCCAGCTCGGGCGTCTAGCGATATCCTTGGGGAACATTATCGAGAGGTGACCAGTCGTGCATTTTTCGACCGTGTCTCGGACCGGATCGACGTAGTCGATGACCGACGTCGATCCATTCGCGACGCAACGTGACGTGTCCGGTTCAGTCACGGCGGAGTTGGCGGCAGCCGGGTTCGCGGACGCTCGGGAGATCGGCCGCGGCGGGTTCGGCGTCGTCTACCGGTGCCTGCAGGCTTCGCTGGACCGCACCGTGGCGGTTAAAGTCCTCACCGCCGACTTGGACGAGGAGAATCGGGCCCGGTTCCTTCGGGAACAGCATGCAGCAGGCCGGCTGACCGGGCACCCCAACATCGTCAATGTTCTCCACGTCGGTGCAACCGAGAACGGTCGGCCCTTCATTGTCATGCCGTGCTTTGCCCAGGACTCGGTGGACGAGCGGATCCGCCGCCACGGGCCGCTCCCGTTGGAGGAAGCGCTGCGACTCGGGGTGAAGATGGCCGGCGCTCTGGAGACCGCCCATCGCCTCGGGATCCTCCATCGCGACGTCAAGCCCGGGAACATACTGTTCACCGACTACGGAGAGCCGGTGCTGACGGACTTCGGCATCGCCCACATCGCGGGCGGGTTCGAAACCAAACACGGCGTCGTGACGGGGTCGCCCGCGTTCACCGCCCCCGAGGTCCTGGCCGGCGAGCCGTCGGGTCCCGCCGCTGACGTCTACGCCCTCGGCGCGACATTGTTCGCGGCGATCACCGGGCACGTCGCCTTCGAACGCCGCAGCGGCGAGCAGCTGGTGGCCCAGTTCCTGCGGATCGCCTCCGAGCCCGTGCCGGACCCCCGTGAGCACGGTGTTCTGGAGGACGTCAGCGCCAGCATCGAACGTGCGATGTCCGGCGACCCGGGAAGTCGTCCCTCCGCCGCGGAACTGGGCCAACTACTGCAAGCATCCCAACGTCGTCATGGGTTTCCGATCGACGAGATGGCCCTGCACACCGAACCGGATAAAGTGCACGACAGCACTACATCGACGCACGCGCACTATTCCTCGGCAGAACGCGGGTCAGACGGGAGCTGGCCATCACCGTCATCCCTGGATTCGAGCCGGACCGGTGGCCTTCCGCTGGAGCTGACCAGTTTCGTCGACCGCCGCACGGAGTTGGCCGAGGCGAAGAATCTGCTGTCGGCCTCGCGGTTGGTCACGTTGACCGGGATCGGCGGGGTCGGGAAGACCCGCCTGGCGCTGAGGGTCGCCACCAAGGCGCAACACGATTTCCCCGACGGTGTGTGGCTGGTCGAGCTGGGCGATCTACGTGACGAGTCGCTGTTGGGAGGTGTGGTGGCGGGAGTTCTGGGGCTGCGCTACCGGGCGACGAGTCCCGTACAGGAGGTGCTGGTCGAGTTCCTCGCCCCTCGTGAGCTGCTGCTCGTTCTGGACAATTGTGAGCAGGTGGTCGATGCGGTGGCGAAACTTGCCGAAAACGTGCTGCATGGTTGCCCTGACGTGCGGATTCTCGCGACCAGTCGCGAACCACTCGGTATCGGCGGGGAAGCGGTTCTGCTGGTTCCCCCGCTCCCCGTTCCCGATCCCGACCGTCTACCGAGAGGGCTGCCCCGCAAGAATGCGGTGACACTGTTCGCCGAACGCGCCTCCTCGGCCCTCCCGGGTTTCGAGCTCACCGACGACAACAAGATCACCATCGCTCGCATCTGCCAGCGACTGGACGGGCTGCCGCTGCCGATCGAATTGGCAGCAGCAAGACTACGGGCAATGTCACCCGAGCAGATCCTGGAGCGGCTGACCGACCGCTACACCTTGCTTACCCGCGGCAGCCGGGACGCACCGTCGCGCCAGCAGACGTTGCGGATGTGCATCGACTGGAGCTACGACCTGTGCACACCCATCGAACAACGGATGTGGGCACAGCTGTCGATATTCGCCGGCGGATTCGAACTCGAGGCTGCAGAACAGGTCTGCGATCGTGACCACATGTCGGAGGACCTCCTCGACACGGTGACTTTCCTGGTCGACAAGTCGATCTTGACGAGAGAAGAGTCGGGTACCGCGGTGCGGTTCCGAATGCTCGAGACCGTGCGGGCCTATGGGCGAGAAAAGGCGCAAGAGAGTGACGAGTATGACGAAGTTCGTCATCGACATCGTGACTGGTGTGAGCGATTGGCGCTCGAGGCCGAGGCCGAATGGATCAGTTCCCGCCAGCTCGCGTTGATCGCCAAACTGGGCCGGGAACAACCGAATATCCGCGAGGCGCTGGAGTTCTGCGTGTCCGATAGCCCCGAAACCGGACTTCGGATCTCTGCTGCTCTCTTCTCATTCTGGCTTTCCCGGGGATTGTTCAGCGAGGGCCGGCGCTGGCTCGACCGTTTCCTGACCAGCGTGTCGGGCCCCCTTACGGTCGACCGGGCAAAAGCTCTCTACGCCGACAGCATCTTGGCTGGAGTGCAGGGCGACCTGCAAGCGTCGGGCATCCTGGTGGCGCGGGGCGACGCGCTCGCCGACCAGAGGACCGACCCGATGCTGCGCGCACACCTCCACCTGTCCGACGGATTTCTGGCACTGTTCAACGGTCAGCTACCCGACGCACTGGCGCATCTCGAAAATGCCATCGAAGTGTACGCCGCACGGGACGACCTTCTCTTCCAGGTCGTCGGTCTCATTGGCCTCGGAATGACGCATGACATGCTAACCGAGACCGAGCGGGCCATCGACTGCCATGAGCGGGTCCTCGCGATCACCGAACCGCGAGGTGAAGTGGTGTATCGGTCGTACACGCTGTGGGCACTTGCTGTTGCGGTGTGGCGGCACGGGGATCGCGCGCGAGCAGTTCGCCTTCTCCAGCAGGCGCTGCAGCTGAATCGGAGGGTCAACGACCGACTGAACGCCAGCATGTGCCTGCAAGCCCTGGCATGGATCGCCGCCGAGGAGCACCACATCCGACGCGCGGTCGTGTTGATCGGAGCCGCAGAGCAGCTCAGCTGGTCGGTGGGGAGCTCGACTCTGTTCTTGCCCAACGTGTTGGTGTATCAAGAAGAGTGCGAACGCGAGACTCGACGGGCGATGAGTGAGCGGGCAATCGACGCGGCCCGCAAGCAGGGCGGTACGCTCGGTTTCGACGCAGCCGTCGCCTACGCGCTGGGCGAGCCGGACCCGTCGGCGCCGATGTCCGATGCCGCATCATCGGCAACTCTGACCAAACGCGAGCGTGAGGTCGCGGAACTTATCGCCGAGGGGCTCACAAACAAGGAGATCGCCGCGCGCCTGACGATTTCGCCGCGCACTGCGCAGGGACACGTGGAACATCTCCTGGCCAAGCTGGGATTCACTTCGCGGGCACAGATCGCGGTGTGGTTCACGGAGTCTCACAATAAGGGTTCTTGAGGCGACCAGCGCGCGTCACTCGGAACTCTGCGCGACGATTCAGTGATCACACCGTCTCCCTGGCGACTCGACACCGCCACCAGATCGCCGCAGTGAACCCGGTTCGCCCCCTCGGCGCAGTTCCTGGCGCTCGAAATACAAACTCGGGCCAAGGTGGTGGCGGAGCGGCAAGTGCAATGCCGGCTGGGCGTTGACTCAAAGCCGGACGATCGCTGGATACCTCGGCCCCCATTTGCCGGCGAACTCAGCGAACCTGTCAGCGGTCATGTAATTCCCCAGGTTGAGGGGTTTGTCCGTCACGTAATTCCCCACCCCGCCGTCACGTAATTCCCCACCCCTGGGGCGTGTCGGCCGGGGGTTTGGGTGCTGCTGCAGGTTCGCTCCTGACTGGGTCACCGACAACGGGGCCCGGGAAGGGGCCTGACGGTGGCGAGGAGAACGTGGACGATGATCGATCTGATGGAGTTGTTCCGGCATTGGCACTCCGGCCGGTCCCAGGTGCAGATCGCGGAGGCCCTGGATATCGACCGAAAAACCATCCGGAAATACCTGGCTCCCGCCGTGGCGGCCGGGTTGACACCGGGCGAGGGAGGGAAGTTCGACGAGCCGCTCTGGTGGGAGCTGATCACCGGATGGTTCCCGGAGGTCGGCGACCCGGCGGCGCGGGCGGTGACATGGCCGGCGATCGCCGCGCACCACGACTGGATCGACGGGCAGCTGACGGCGTCGGTGACGGTAGCGACGATTGCGCAACGCCTGCGCGACGACCACGGCGTCGCGGTGTCGGAATCGACCGTACGACGGTATGTGGCAGCACAATTCGCTGAGAAGGTGGCGGAGTCGAAGGTGACGGTGGCCCGTGGCGCGGTCCCGCCTGGCGACGAGGCCCAGGTCGACTACGGCAAGCTCGGCATGTGGCGCAACCCGGCCACCGACCGGCGGGTGGCGGTGTGGGCGTTCGCGATTATCCTGTCCTGCTCACGGATGCTGTTCGTGCAGCCGGTGCTGCGGATGGACCAGAGTTCGTGGTGCGCCTCGCACGTGGCGGCGTTCGAGTTCTTCGGCGGCACGCCGGCCCGGATCGTGTGCGACAACCTCAAAACCGGGGTCGACCGGCCTGACCTGTACGACCCGAAGATCAACCGCGCCTACGCCGAACTCGCCGCCTACTACCGGGTGTTGATCGACCCCGCCCGCGCCGGAAAACCAAAGGATAAACCCAGGATCGAGCGCCCGATGCCCTATATCCGCGACTCGTACTTCAAGGGCCGCGAGTTCACCTCACTGGCGCAGATTCAGGACGCCGTCCTGGCCTGGTGCACCGACGTCTACGGGCTCCACAATCACCGTGGTCTCGACGGTGCGCAACCCGTAGCGGTGTTCGACGCCATCGAAAGGCGCAGTCTCACAGCACTTCCTCCGAAACCGTTCGAGCTGGTCCTCTATCAGGTCGGGAAGGTCGCCCCGGACTGTCACGTCAAGGCCGGCAAGGCCCTGTATTCGGTGCCCTGGCGGCTGATCGGCCAGCAGGTGCTGGTCCGCACCTGCGGCGACGTGGTGCAGATCTTCCACACCGAGCAGGTGGCCGCCACGCATGTGCTGCACCTGTCGGGGCGGTCGACGAACCCCGAGCACTACCCGCCGCACAAGATCGCCTACACGCTGCAAACCGTGGTCTGGTGTCGGGCGCAGGCCGAGCAGATCGGTCCCGGCGCCGTCGCGGTCGTCGCCGAGTTGTCGCAGGTCAACGCGCTGCACCGGCTGCGGGCGATCCAGGGCATCGTCCGGCTGCGGGACCGCTACGACGACGCCCGCCTGGACGCGGCCTGCGCCCGCGCCCTCGAGGTCGGTGACCCCAGCTACCGCACCGTCAAGGGCATCCTCGCCGCCGGCACCGAACACGACGGAGAGCCCGCACCGGCCCCTACGCCGGCGCCGGCGTTCCTGCGCGGACCCGACGCCTTCGACACCGAACGCACCGCCTGAAGTGTTGAACGCTGCACCGACGCATGCTGCACACCAATTACTTTCATCAGACCACTAGGAATCGTCATGACCATTCACGACCCCAGCCTGCGGGCTGCGCTGAAGACGTTGAAGTTGACCGGGATGCTCGACACGCTCGACGCCCGGCTCGCTCAGACCCGGGACGGGCAGCTCGGACACCTCGAGTTCCTGCAAGTGCTGTGTGAGGATGAGATCGCCCGCCGGGAAACCGCGGCGCTGGCCCGTCGGCTGCGACGAGCGCGGTTCGAGCAACCGGCCACGTTCGAGGACTTCGATTTCACCGCGAATCCGAAACTTCCGGCGGCGATGCTGCGGGACCTGGCCGCCCTGCGCTGGCTCGATGCCGGCGAGTCGGTGATCCTCTACGGTCCCGTTGGAGTAGGCAAAACCCATGTGGCACAAGCGCTTGGGCATCACGTCGCCCGCCGCGGCGGGGACGTGCGGTTCGTCAAGTGCTCCCGCATGCTCGCCGACCTTGCCGGCGGCCATGCCGACCGCACCATCGGTCAGCGGATCCGCGAATACACCCGGCCGCTGGTGTTGATTATCGATGATTTTGCGATGCGTGAGCACACCACCACCCAGTCCGATGACCTCTACGATCTGGTCTCGGACCGTGCGATCGCCGGCAAACCGCTGATTCTGACGAGCAACCGCGCCCCGAAGGACTGGTACCCGCTGTTCCCGAACCCGGTCGTCGCCGAGTCGCTCCTCGACCGGCTCATCAACACCAGCCATCAAACCCTGATGGACGGACCGTCCTACCGACCCCGCAAACGACCCGGACACCGCACGGCCGGCGCAACCTGACCCGCACCCCGCCCGCTCGGGTTACCCTCGACTCAGCACGCCCGAGCATGGGGAATTACGTGACGGACACCCCTGGGGAATTACGTGACGGTCGACAGCGAACCGTTCCTTTTGACTGCCGGTTGACGGCGGTGTAAATCGGCCGCAGGTCCCGCGACATCTCGTCCCAGTACTAACGGAATGCATACGGAAGGTGTTGCGGAGCAGATGAATCAGACAGGTCTGCACTCCGCTAGCAGCTAGCGGCACACGGTAGTGCTCGTGTTGCCGCTGGTACGATTCGTAGACAGCGACACTTCAAGTGCCGGCGCCGCTACTTCGGGCCGCGGCCGTATCTCAGGTAGAGGTAATCTTCGTGCGACAAGACATGCTCAAGCGTCAGTTTGCGTGGCATGTCCAGAAGACAACTCTGTTCTCGCGTTAGCGGCTGAGGCCCGGCCATCCTGGGCGCGAGGGTCAGACACATCTCGTCGATAAGATCGTGAACGATCAGTTCGTCGAGGAGGGTGGGGCCACCCTCGCACAATATCCGTCGCAGGCCTCGATCCCGCAGGGTCGCGATGAGTAGGGGAATGTCGACCGTGTCCTCCCCTACGACAAGAACCTCGGCGACATCCGACAGCCTCGCCCCCTTCACATTGGCAGTACGGCGCGTGGTCACCACGATGGGTCTCCGCCCCGACGCGAACAGCGGGGAGTCGAGAGGCAGCGTGCCACTGCGAGTCACGACCGCAATTGGAGGTGGTGTGTCGTCACCCCAGTGCTCACGTCGATACGCAGACTGTTCTGGCGTCAGCCGCACCGGTCCGTAGTGTTCGGCGCGCACTGTTCCCGCACCGACAAGCACGACGTCGGCGTACGTACGTAATGCCAGAAGTAGGGCCTGATCTACCGGATCCGACAACGGCCTAACGCGTCCATCGAAGGCGGCGGCCCCATCTAGAGTGGTGATCATGTTGGCGCGCACTCCGTCAGGTGGGTCACGGTAGTGCTCTTCGGCCGTGACGTCGCCGGGGAGGTCTCCAAGCATGTGTGCGCGAGGCATCAGGCCTCATGTCCTGGTTCGAGATCGCGCACGTCGGCGAAGGTGACCAGCTGCCCGAGATGGATTGGCGCCGATCCGGCCTCCGGAGCTGTCAAGAACGCAACGTGATCGCCGAGGGGAAGACGCTCCAGGATCCGTCCACTGAACCAGGCAGTGGCGTCGTCGAGTATCGGCAGGCCGTTAGGGCCGTCCCGCCATGCACAGCGGGCGAACTTGTCGATGTCGTCGCCGGTCTGACTGCCGAACAACCGGGCGAGATCGAGATGCTCGCGGCTGAGGACGTGAACGGCTAGGTGTTCGGCGGCGGAAGCGACCTCGAAGGTGTGGTTTTTTTTCGACAGACCAGCGAGGAACCGTGGCGGATGGATGCTCACCTGGGACGCGAAACCGACCAGGCATCCTGCCCTGTGGTCGCCATGTCGCGTGGTGACCACGAACATCGGGTAATCCAGCAATGCGACGACCGCCTCGAATGCCCGGTCTCCCTCATGCTCTGCTGCCTGAACTTCTTTCCTCTTCGTCGTCATACTGCCGCCGCTCCGCCCTCGACACCACACGCAAATCGCATTCAACCATCGACATCCGCTGCACCGAAGCTATCACCCACCGCATTAATCCGCGGTCGAGGAAGGCCGTCGGGCCTTGGACGACGGGTTCTTCCCGTCCCGGTGGACCCGGGCCACCGGGACGGGAGCGCCGGCACCTGCGCGCCATTGCGGAGACCGGGGAACCCACTCCCCGGTCCGGGAAGGTCGCCGCAGCCATGGGTGTGGCGACGACCGCGGTCAGCGATGTCCGTGATTCCGCCATCAAAAAGGGTCTGATCTGGTCACCCGAACACGGTCGCATCGCGTTCACCGTCCCGGGAATGGCCGACTTCATTTGTCGCCAGCCCAACGCCTGAAACTCCTGCCCTCACGCGCCGAGTCGGATATCGCACTCACTGACAGCACTCCTGTAGCACCCTGCAAAGTAGAAAGTGTTGGCCGAGAAATAGCCCGAGAGCGCTGCGGAAACATCTCCTACAGCAGTCACGAGGGAGATGGTGGGACCTTGCTAGTGCGGCATGTCAATCGGATCCACCGGCCCCAGCGTTCATCCCGCTACCTTTCGGGGCATGGGGACCACATTCCACGGGCCGAGCCCCTGGCCGCACATCACCCGCGCCATCCGCACCCGCGGCGCCCGATACGCCGCGATCGGATACCTCGGACAGGACGCCCCCGAGCTGCTCCCGCTGCGCGCCGGGGACGTCCTGGTCGTCAACGCCTCCAAAGCTGTGATCCGGGGGCACGCCACCTCCCCCGCCACCCTCGCCTACTACGTGCACGGGGGTGCGGGTGCTGTCGTCGCCGACCCTGCATGCCAAGGTGATCGCCACCAGCCGACGGGCGGTGATCGGGTCCGCGAACGCGTCCGAAAACTCCACCCTCGCCGACGACGCTGTGATCATCACCGACGACCCCGAGATCGTCGCCGATGTCCGTCAGTTCATCGACAGCCTCGACGAGATCACCGAGGTCGATCAGGTGTTCCTCGACGACGCGATCCGGGAGTGGGAGATCGGCCGTGCCGTCCCACTGTCCGGGTCACCGGCCGCGTTCGCACCGTGACAGATTTCCTCCCCGCCTCGGTGACCCGGATGTTCGTCCAACACGCCGTCGACTACGAACCCACCCGCACCGAGAAATCACAAGGATGCGATCTCGATGCGAGCTAAACCAGTCCTCGGCCTCACCTCTGCAGCTCTACCGCACCTTTGGTCACCAGCACCCTCGGACGGCGATCCCCGCCGACTACGTCACCGAATGCGGTATCCGACTGGGACGCTGGCAGGACCGCCAGCGGGTTGCCCGGATGCTCGGCACCCTGCCGGTCCACCGCATTCGGCAACTCGATGCGGTCGGGTTCGTATGGACCGATGACGACAACTCACTTCCTGCCGTGTCACCGGCCGACGGCAAGCGGCGACGGATGCTCACCGAAATCGCGACCTACCGCGAAGAGCACGGCGACGCACTCGTTCCCGCGAACTATGGCACCGCCGACGGTCAGCAAGTGGGTCAGTGGCTCTACCGGGCGGTGAAGAAGTGACGGGCCGACGCCTTGCCCGACGACGAGCGTCGCTCCCTCGCGGTCCTCGAGGTCTCCCCCTCCGACGGCCGCGGGGGCCGCGAATATCGGCACACGGCCCGACGGTCAGGCATTCGACCGCCCTGTCTCACGGGCGCCGGTGACGCTTGCGCTCTATCGGCCGGGCAGTGATGTGTCAACGCATGGAAAAACTTTGACCTGCCCAGCCCGAAACAGCGGGCCGGCCAATGTCGTCGACCACCGTAAGGATCGGCGACGGCCTCTAGATCCAGTCGATGTGGACCGAATCGATGTGGTCGAAGTGGAATCCGAACTGGTCGCTGTACTTGTCGAAGCCCTTGTTCTCCGGGTAGTCGAGGGTGGCGTGCCGCTCCAGCAACGCCACGACCCGAGCGTGATCATCATTGGCCAACGCGGCGGCCAGTTCACGGGACTCATCTGTGCTGAACGGGGTGTCCGAGTTCGCGAAATCCAGGGTCCGGACCCGGTAGTCGTACCCCTCGTCGGCACCGTTACGCACCATCACACCGCCCCTGACCCGGATCACCGCCCGTTTCGGGGTTCCGTCCGGCCGCAACACCCCGGCGCGCTTCATGATGTCCTGCGCCTTCACGGTTTTCAGTTTCTTGCTCGCATCCGCCCGCAACTCGTTCGTCTCCCCCGACCGATACCGCGACACCGCGGAACGGGACCGCCCGATCTTCGCAGCCACCGCATCCACGCCACCGAGGCGTTCGATCGCCGCACGCCGCTGCGCACGCTCGAGAACATCCGCATGCGGGATCCGCCCCTGCTGCGCCCACCGGCGCAGTGTGCGGTCCGATGGGGGTGTGCGGCCGGCATCAATCGCCGCCTGCCGCAAACCCTCGTTCCCGAGCTCCTTCCGCAATTGTATGACCGACACCTTGCTGGTCAGCCCGGCCAAACCCCCGGACTTGACCTGCTTGGACTTTTCCACCCCGCTGGTCGCGGCGTTCGCGACCGAGACCTTGAGACCGTCCAGACCGACCGCCTGCTGCGCCGGCTTCGTGGTGCGCGGCTTCGGCAAGTGCAGGGCCATCAGAGCACCCCCTCCCCCTCGTCTTCGTCCTCGTCGTCGGCGAAGACCGCCCGGATCGCCAAATTCACCTCGTGCACATCCGAAGCCGACACCAAAGCGGACAGCAGCGGGTCGGACAGGAGGGTGTCCTTCTCCACCGACATCTTCCCCAACGCCGCACTCGGATCGGCGATATCCTCCCCCTCGGCGAGGAGGTACACCCAGGAGTCGGTGACGGTGCGGACCGGCCAGCGGCCGTGCTCGCGGGCGATCCGCATCGCCACCCGGCGGCCGCGCCACCGGCAGTGCGCGATGATCGCCGCCCGCCACAAAGGTTGGTGGTGATGCTGCATCCGTGTCGCGGTCCACATGTCCGGGTTCACCATCCGCCCGATGTAGCCCTTGTAGCAGGAGCCGATGAACCGTTTCGTCGCCACGTCCTCGGTGTCCACCGAGACCTTGCGGGCCTCGCGGAGGATCTTCGCCCACTTGTCCAAAACGCGGCCCTGCTGCGGGTACACCCACGCCTCGGTAATGTCCAGATCATCGAGGTCGGCGCCGATCCCCCCATCCGCCACCGGTGCGCACAACCCGTCCAGGCTGACCGAGGTGACCCAGGTCTGCACCGGCTCATCCGCCAGCATATGCGGATGCGGCAGGGGCAGCTTCTCGGGCAGCGACAGAGTCTGCCCCGCGGGCAGGGTGATCCGCCACAACCCGAACGGGGCCCCCTTCTCCCCCACCGCCGCCACGGCCGCCGCGTCACCGGTCAGATGGGCGGGCTGCCCGTACCCGAATTCCAGCATCCCCGCCGAGGCCAGGTAGGCGGCGCGTTGGTCGATGGACACCAACCGGCTCGTCCCTTCCAGGTCCTGTTCGTCGGGGACTCGGGTCCACCCCACCGCGGGTTCGAGGTCCCCGCGCGGGGCCCCGTCCAGCAGCGGCACCGGACCCGCCGTCGCCACCACCAGGCCCTTACCCGACCGGGTGCGTTCCCGCTTGATCTTGTCGACGATCGCCGCACCGGTGCGCGCCGGCGTCGGCCCCGGGAGCACCCCGAGGTGTTTCGCGGACCACGCCAGCCGTCGACCGAGTTCACGGGCGGCCGGCAGGTCGTCGTCGGGGAGATACGTTCCGGCGGTGGGTGAGCCGAGGATCCCCATCTCCCCGACCCGGTTGTTCCAACCGAAGTCCTTGTTCCAGTACGTCCACACGTACGGCTCGATCACCACATCCACCATCGAGGTGAACTTGCCAATCGACCGGGACAGGTGCACCACATGCCCCGGATCACCGCGCAACTCCCACCCCGCACTCAGCATCGGCGTCAACGTCGCCTGCAGCACCGCGGTCAGGTCGACGGCGGCGCGGGTGCGCAACGCCTCCATGTCGTCGAAGTCGTCCTCGCTGCCCGGGTCGATCACCCACCCCAACGCCTCACACGCGCCCTGGCCCACGATCCACACCTGCGGCGGCGAACCCAACGGCGTCAAGGCGGCCCAGCGCACCAGCTTGTCCAGCTTCTCCACCGAATCGACCGGACCGGTCAACTCCCGCCCCGACGGCGTACACGTTCCCGCGGCGGTCACGATCAAAGCGTGCTCATCCGCCTCCACACCCACCGGCAGCGACTCCCACACCGGCCGGCCCGGTGGTGTCGGCTCGGACGCCGGCGCAGTCGGCGATTCCGCTGGTTCCGCGGCAGCGGCCGGTGTCGGCGAGTCTGCAGCAGCAGTAGGTGTCGGCGACTCTTCCGCGGCGGTCTCCTCCGCGTCGGCCTCGGTGGCGTCGTCGGGAGCAGGATTCGGGGCGGAGGGCTGGTGCAGGTCGAACAGGGCAATCTGCTCCCACGGACGGCTCATCGCTCTACTGCTCCCCGATCCGACCATCGGGATCCGCCGGCGGTACGTCGTAGCGGTCGAGCAACTCCTGCAGCGCCACGTCCACGACGCTGGTGACCGTAAACCCTCGGTTTTTCACCAGCCACTTCAGCCGGGCCTCCGTCGACGCCAGCACCCAGGTGTTCAGCTGCACCTTCACCGGACCCCTGCGGGACTCGAGCTTCGACGTCAAACCCGCAATGGACGGCTCCACCTCGGGGCTACCTCCCGACACGCGGGCATCGTTGTGCAGCTTCGAGGTTCGGCCTCTCTCACTCGGTCGCGATGAGTGGCCTCCACGTTTTCCGGCCTGCGCCATGCCCACTCCTTTGCCCCACTGGCCTTAGTACTGCAACGGCACTTGCTTGACAGGTAGACGATACTGATTGTGTGGTCCTCGATCTGGTTGCTGCCGAGTTGGAAGCGTTGCATGAGCGGATCTCCGGTCGGTTCGCCCGGTCGGAGCCGCGGTCCCGAGTCCGTGAATATGTGACGGGTTTGGTTGCAGGTCTGGAACGCAAGAACGGGTGGACCCTCGCCGAGCGCGCCGGCGAGATCAGCCCGGACGGGATGCAACGGTTGCTGCGGCGCGCGGACTGGGACGTCGACGGCGTCCGCGACGACGTCCGTGACTACGTGGTCGAACGCCTCGGCGATCCGGCCGGTGTACTGATCGTCGACGACACCGGATTCCTCAAGAAAGGCACCCGCTCGGCCGGGGTGCAACGCCAGTACTCGGGCACCGCCGGACGGGTGGAAAACTGCCAGATCGGCGTCTTCCTCGCCTACGCCAGCGGCGCCGGCCACGCCTTGATCGACCGGGAGCTGTACTTGCCCGAATCCTGGACCTCCGACCGCGACCGGTGCCGCGCCGCCGGCATCACTGACGACATCGAGTTCGCGACCAAACCGAGACTGGCACAACACATGATCGAACGCGCCCTCGACGCACAGGTCCCGTTCTCCTGGGTCACCGCGGACGAGGCCTACGGGCAGGTGAAGTACCTGCGGGTCTGGCTCGAGGAACGCGATATTTCCTACGTCCTGGCCACGCGCTGCAACGACGACGTGTTCACCCCGCACGGTCGCGCCGGTCGCGCCGACGAGATGATCGCCGCGGTCCCGGCGAAGCAGTGGCGCCGGATCTCCGTCGGCGACGGCGCGCACGGCCGGCGCGAATACTCCTGGGTGCGGATCCCGATCCGGATCGCCTGGGCACCCGGGCGCGGGCACTGGCTGCTCGCCCGCCGATCCCTCTCCGATCCGACCGAGATCGCGTACTACATCTGCGCCGGACCCCGCCGCACCACGCTCACCGAACTCGCC
>NZ_JBLWIT010000048.1:0-6329 GCF_048381435.1 Rhodococcus mengyinensis
CGCAAGATCGTCATGGAGAAGATGGAGCTCGTCGGCCTGCTCGGGGCCGAGGACAAGCTGCCCGGTGAGATCTCCGGTGGTATGCGCAAGCGTGCCGGCCTGGCCCGTGCCCTGGTGCTGGACCCTCAGATCATCCTGGTCGACGAGCCGGACTCGGGTCTGGATCCGGTGCGTACCACCTACATCTCGCAGACGTTGATCGACATCAACGCCGAGATCGACGCGACGATCCTGATCGTCTCGCACAACATCAATCTCGCGCGCACGGTGCCGGACAACATTGGCATGCTGTTCCGTCGTCATTTGGTGATGTTCGGTCCGCGGGAGGTGCTGCTGACCAGTGAGGAGCCGGTGGTCAAGCAGTTCCTGAACGGCACGATGATCGGTCCGATCGGGATGTCGGAGGAGAAGGACGAGGCCACCATGGCGCAGGAGCAGGCGATGGTCGATGCCGGTCACCACGCCGGTGGTGTCGACGACGTCGAGGGCATCGTCCCGCAGATGAAGGCGACGCCGGGGATGCCGTTCCGGCAGGCCGTCGCTCGCCGGCAGGAACGCGTCCGTCAGATCATGCACACCCTCCCCGAACACGCGCAGGCAGCTATTGCCGACAGCTTCCACGCATCTGACCCAGCGGTCGACGACTACGCGTTCGATGCTCCGACAGAATCATTCGCCCAGTTGCAGATGACACCCGCGTGGACAGCTCCGTCACGGTCGGACGCTTACTGATTTCTCGCTCAATCTGATATCGAAGGATCGCTATGTCGCTCGAATTCACAACCCGCAACACTCACGCCACCTGCACGCTGGCAGAACCCGTCATCCGCGGCTGTACCGCAGCCGTGTGACGAGACGAGCGAACAATGTCCGATCCAACCGCCATCATCGTCGCCATCGTGATTGCCGCCAGCGGGGCAGTTAACGGCGCCGACCTTCCGCAGCCGATCAAAGAACAAGCTGGTGAGGCGGTGCAGTCTGCCGAGCAAGCCGTGCCGGGCGCCGTACAGCAAGTCGACGACTTCGTCTCCACACTTCCACCCGACACACGACCATCGGTACAGCAAGGATTAGACGACGCGGTCGACGCCTTCGCGGATGTCGTCGAGCCGTACCTGCCATTGCCTGATCAGGTCAATCCACCGGTACCGGTAGGGGTAGACGGAGGGCCGGGGACATCACCACCGCTGAACGTCGCGGATCCCCTGCCAGGTCCGGAAATGGCGGGTACTTCTGGACCTTCCGCAACCGGCATCGCGAACAACGGCGCTGGCGAATCTCCCTTCACGACATTGAGGCCCGCTACCGTCCTCGGGGTATCACCCACCCCGGTTGGCGCCCTCGCTGTCTTCGCTCCATGGTTAACGAAGGCTGGAAACCTCTGCGACGGAGTGAAGGCATACACGCTGGCCGCGCTGTACTCCGCAGAGAACGGATTCAGGTACGGTGCGAACGCACCAGTGTCGTCCGCCGGTGCCCGCGGGCCCGGCCAATTCATCGACTCCACCTGGCGCAAATACGGCAAGGACGCCGACGGCGACGGCTTCGCGGACATCTTGGGCGTCGCCGACTCCGTGATGGCATCGGGACACCTGATGTGCGACATGTTCAGCCAGATCGATGCATGGAAGATCCAAGGGCTGGTCACGGGTGACACGCTGGACCTCACTATCGCCGGCTACAACGCTGGGCTCGGCGCGGTACTTCAGCACGGTGGAATGCCCTCGGGGAGTGTGGATTATGAGAATCAGACCAAACCGTATGTAACCAAGATTCGCTCGACCGAGGACGGGTTCGCTCGGATGTTGTCACCCTTCAACGGGCTGACCATATCCGGACTGGGCCAACAGATCACCGAACGTGCACTGAGCTACCTCGGTTTACCGTACGTCTGGGGAGGGGGCGGCATCTACGGGCCGTCTGGTGGAGGATTCGACTGCTCAGGGTTGACCTCATATGCTGTGCACGCTGCTTCCGGAGGGAAGAATACGCTTCCACGCACATCCGAACAGCAGTGGTCGATCGGCACTGAGATACCGATCCAGGTGGCAGTGCCCGGGGATCTATTGTTCGGAAACTGGGGGAGCGGTGGGCCCGGCCACGTCGCGATCTACCTTGGGGAGGGCCAGATGATCCACGCCCCGACAACGGGTGACGTAGTCCGGATAGCTCCTGTGTTCGACGGTATGAAGGTACGCCGCGTTTTGTGACTTTCCACTTCTTTTGCGAACGGAACACCTGCTCCGTCTCCATTCGTGCAGTAGAGCAACCGTCCGTGAAGTCAACGCCGACATAGCCGTGCACGAACCGAGTCTGGGGCGTGACGCGATTGGCATGGGGCCTGTAAGTTATGTCTCCTGATAGTTCGAGCCACTCGACGATGCCTGCAACTAGATAGGTGAGGACGAGTTTTGACTCGGGGTCGAAGTTCGGTGGCCCCCGCCCGCGCGGCCCTCGTTCACCTGGTTCGCTGCCTGATCGGTCTTCTCGGGGATCACCGCCTTGGTGCCTCTGCTGCGCAGCAGTTCCCGGTTGCCCCGTGATGTCAGCGGCCATGTAAATCCCTCAGATTGAGGGGTTCATCCGCCACGCAGTTGGATCTGGCGCAATTTTCGTGAAGCCGCTTGGCGTGTCACTGACCTGCATCGAAGAGGTCGGGTGAGGATTCTCCGGGTGCGCTGAAGACGGTGTGCGGGTCCACTTCCGCATCTGGCAGGTATCGATGTTGTCGGTGTTTGGCGAGTCGGATCGATGATCCGAACCCGGGCCCGTTCCCGAGGTGACCGAGCGTGGTGCACGCGGTGCGGTGGTGAGGCCACTCGTGTGCATTCGCGGTATCGCCGACCGGTGACCGACACCGCGATCGGCGGTGACCGACACCGCGATCGGCGGGCATCCGGTCCTGATCGATGTCCGGGCCCGCCGGTTCTTCTTCGACCAAGATCATAAGCGGGGACCATAGAAACACCACACAGCCCACCGCAATACGGAAACGCCACGTGAGCGCGGCGACCAAACGGGAATCGCAACACGACAACTAAGCGGAAAGAATGTGGCGTAGGTCGTGAATTCGTGGTGGATGTTCGGCTCCGGTGCCGATTCCGGTATCGTCGCAGAGCCGCCGGAAGGTCTACTGGACGTACTGGTAGATCATTCTGGTGCCTGCCATCGAGACGAAGAAGCTCTGGGCGGTGGTCTGCGGGCAGATCCAATCGCGGGTCCGGGTGTATCGGTCGAGTGCGGTGAGGGTGGACGCGTGCACGGGAACCAGTCTGGTTTTTCCGAACTTCGACTGACGGATCGTCAATACCGCATCGGCCCAGTCGATATCGCCGCGATCGAGCCGGATCGCTTCCCCTACCCGAATTCCGGTTGCCACCAGCAGCCCGATCAACGTTTCGTGGGTGGCCGCGGGCAGCGGCCAGTGCAAACGCCGCGCCCCGGCCATCAAAGTGTCGATGTCGGTCGGGCTGTAAATGTACGGCGGCCGCCACCGTCGCCGATTCGGGAGGAGCCCCGGTGGCGGCACCTCGGTGCGGGTGTCGATTCCGGCCATGTAGCGGGCGAAGCTGCGGGCGACGGTCATCCGCCTTGGCCCGACAGTGGTGTTCGGGTCGACGTCGGGCCCCTGCGCCCAGGCGAGGTCCGCTGCGACGGTAACCGTGGGGGTGCCAGTGGCATCGAGGTAGGCGACGAACTGCAGCAGCTGGCGGTGGTATGCAGCCAGGTCGTGGCCCAGACTGTAACGCAGCCGTAGGTAGTCTTCGGCAGCGTCGGCCAGGGCGCTCATCGCGCACCTCCGGGCCAAGGTGCCGCGATCGTCCGCAAGGTGTCGAACTCGACCTTCGCGTAGATGGCCGTCGTGGCAAGATCGCGATGCCGCAACACCTGGCTCACTTCGACGAGTGTGGCTCCCCGCCGCAACATCTCCGTTGCCAGCGAATGCCGTAGCCGGTGCGCGCCCACATCGGGCAGGCCGGCGCGATCACAGGCGCGATGGGTGACGTCGCTGACCAGGCCCGGTGTGATGGCACGCCTCGGCGCCTTGCATGTCACGAAGATCTGGTGGAGCCTCACCTCCGGACGCGCCTGCGCCAAGTACGCGGCCAACGCCTCGCCGACGTCGCGTGGCAAAGGCATGCCGTCCTCGCGAGATGCCTTTCCCTCGATACGATTTGCCCGGTTCGCCAGTTGATGTCGCTCAGCTCCAGTCGCGCCACTTCCACCGACCGCAAGCCCAGTCGGGCGACCAGCGTGAGTATTGCGAAGTCTCGGATGCCCGTGGGGTCGGTCCGGTCGCAGGTATCGAGTAGCCGCTGCACGTCCGCAGCAGCGATTGCCTTGGGAACGCCCGTGTCGTGCCAGCCGGCGACCGGCGGCAAGGCCGTGGCAAGCGGCTGTGGCGTCAGGCCGGCCAGATACAGAAACTTCAGCAGCGACCGCAGCTCCGCCACACGCCCCTTGGTCGAGCCGACGCTGAGGCGTCCGCTTTCCCGCAACAGGAACGCCACAACGTCTGCCCCGGTGAGGCTTCCGACCCAGCCACTGTCCTCGGTAACCCGCTGCGACAAGAACGAGCGCGCCAACTTCGCGTAACGCACAACCGTCGCATCCGCCAATCTCCGATCGGCGACGAGCCAACTACGATAGTGCGCCACCAGCTCCTCGACCGGTGTGGCCGGCGCAGCGGCCGCGACCAGCACACCCACGTGTCCCAGATAATTCAGTAGGGGATCCAACCCACGCGGCCCCGGCGCGCAATGCATTCCGGCGTCGCGGCACGCACTGCGGAACTCTGCCACCACGACCCGGTCGAGGCCCTCTGGAGCGAGGTCTCGCACATCCATCCACCGGCCGAGATCGCCCGCGATGGCCAGCATGTTCACAACCGAGCCCCGCGTGTATCCCAGCCCCAACAGCCACGTCCGATAGCCCTCGATAAAGGGCCCCATCCGGCCAGGCTTCCTTCTCGTGCTCGTGTGGGTCATGACCCGCCTCCATTCCCGGAGCGCCGTGCTCCGACAAAAGAAGCGTCAACCCGCCGACGAGACTATGCCGACCCGTTCGAGCGTTCATCATCCAGACCGCCACTCCCGGCACGGCGGATCACATCACCCCAGCCGCACCTCGGCATAGTTACCGACTCGGCATAGGTCGACGATCAACACCCCGGTGCGGTCGCCGAGCCTTTCGACCACGTAGTCACGCACACGTCGCGGACCCGTCGACGTCCCAGTCCGCCCGCCGCAGCAGGCGTTGCATCCCGTCCGGGCTCGCCTCACCGGCGCGCTCGGCCAGCGTCCACCCGTTCTTGCCGTTCCAGACCCGCAACGACGTACTCGCGGACCCGGGGGCCGCGGTTCCGACCGGACGAATCGACCGGATCCGCTCATGCAACGCTTCCAACTCGGCAGCAACCATATCGATGACCACGCAAAAGGTATCGTCTACCTGTCCAGTAAGAGCGTGTCTCATGTGGATGAAGTGATGTGTGGGACATAATGTGACGCGTGGTAGATGAGTTGTCACTGAGGTTGTTTCCGGATGCGTTGTGGGAGATAGTCGAACCGTTGATACCGCCTTTTGTCGCCCGGCCACAGGGAGGCGGCAGTGCGCCGGCCGATGACCGGGCGGTGTTCACCGCGATCGTGTACGTGCTCACCAGCGGATGTGCGTGGCGGCACCTGCCGCCCTCGTTCGGGGTCACGGTTCCTACTGCGCACCGAAGGTTTACCGCGTGGGTGGCAGCCGGGGTGTTCGAAAAACTGCATCGTAAGGTGCTCGACCAACTCGGTAGTGCGGGCGAACTCGACTGGACGGCAGCAATCCTGGACGCGGCAAGCGTCCGGGCAAAAAGGGGGGATCGCTGACCGGCCCCAGTCCCGTCGACCGCGGCAAGAAGGGATCGAAGATCCACGTCCTGTCCGAAACAAACGGAATCCCACTGGTCGTGGGCGTGACCGGGGCGAACACCCACGACAGCACGATGCTGCAACCAATGGTGGCAGCGATTCCGGCAACGAAGTCCAGGCGCGGACCACGCCGACGCAAGCCGGGAAAGCTTCGCGCCGACAAGGGCTACGACTACGACATTCACCGACGGTGGCTGCGCGAACAAGGCATCGTCCCGCGGATCGCCCGCCGCGGCATCGAGCGAAACGACCGCCTCGGCCGGTACCGGTGGAAGATCGAACGCACCATTGCCTGGCTCACCGGCTACCGACGTATGACCATCCGCTACGAACGCCACGGCGAACACTTCGCCGGCTTCCTTCACCTCGCCGCCGCACTCACCTGCTTCAAGAAACTCCCCACATGAGACACGCTCT
>NZ_JBLWIT010000049.1:0-57003 GCF_048381435.1 Rhodococcus mengyinensis
GATCCGCATTTCCAGCCGCCGGTGTTGGAGGAGTTGAAGGCGGAGGCGCGGCGTCGGGGGTTGTGGAATCTGTTTCATCCGCATCCGGGGACGGGTGCGGGGTTGACGAATCTCGAGTATGCGCCGTTGGCGGAGATCATGGGGCGCAGTCATATTGCGTCGGAGGCGTGCAATTGCAATGCGCCGGATACGGGCAATATGGAGGTGCTCGAGTTGTTCGGTACGGCCGAGCACAAGGAGAAGTATCTGACGCCGTTGCTGGAGGGGACGATGGCGTCGGCGTTCGCGATGACGGAGCCGGCGGTGGCGAGTTCGGATGCGACGAATGTGGAGTTGTCGATGGTCCGGGACGGTGACGAGTATGTGCTGAACGGGCGGAAGTGGTTTGCGTCGAATGCGTTGCACCGTAATTGCCGGGTGTTGATCGTGATGGGGAAGACGGATCCGTCGGCGGCGCCGCATCGGCAGCAGTCGATGATGGTGGTGCCGATCGATGCGCCGGGGGTGACGGTGATGCGGGGGTTGCCGGTGTTCGGGTATCAGGATCGGGAGGGGCATGCGGAGATCGATTTCGCCGATGTTCGGGTGCCGGCCAAGGATGTGCTGAAGGGCGAGGGGGAGGGTTTCGCGATTTCGCAGGCGCGGTTGGGTCCGGGTCGGATTCACCATTGCATGCGGGCGATCGGGATGGCGGAGCGGGCGTTGGAGTTGATGTGTCGTCGGGCGTCGTCGCGGGTGACGTTCGGTAAGCCGGTCAGTGAGAATGC
Source organism: Rhodococcus mengyinensis (assembly GCF_048381435.1). Lineage (NCBI taxonomy): Bacteria > Bacillati > Actinomycetota > Actinomycetes > Mycobacteriales > Nocardiaceae > Rhodococcus > Rhodococcus mengyinensis. The sequence continues at coordinate 768 of NZ_JBLWIT010000049.1, forward strand.
GAATGTTCAGGATTGGATTGCGGAGGCGCGGATCGAGATCGAGATGATTCGGTTGTTGACGCTGAAGGCGGCGTATCTGATGGATACGGTGGGGAACAAGGAGGCGCGGACGGAGATCGCGGCGATCAAGGTGGCGGCCCCGAATATTGCGTTGAAGATTGTGGATCGGGCGATTCAGGTGCACGGTGGAGCCGGCGTGACCGACGACTTCCCCCTCGCCATGATGTACGCCCATCTGAGGGCATTGCGTCTCGCGGACGGACCGGATGAGGTCCACAAGATGTCCATCGCGAGAAGAGAACTGCGTAAATACCGTACGAAGACCGAGAACAACCAGCATGGAGGAAACAAGTGAGCCAGGAACGTAGAACCGCCATCGTCACCGGATCGGCCCGGGGAATCGGCGCCGCCGTCGCGAAGCGGCTGGCAGGCGACGGCTACGCGGTCGCCGTCCTCGACCTCGACGAGTCCGCCTGCGCGGCAACCGTCGACGCGATCACGTCCGCCGGCGGCGAAGCGTTGGCCGTGGGCGCAAATGTCGCCGATGAGGCGTCGGTCGCCGCGGCGGTCGAGCGGGTGGCGACCGAACTGGGCGCCCCGACGATCCTGATCAACAATGCCGGGATCACCCGCGACAACCTGCTGTTCAAGATGACCGTCGACGACTGGGACGCGGTGATGAACGTGCACCTGCGCGGCGCGTTCCTGATGTCGCGGGCCGTGCAGAAGTACATGGTGGACGCCAAGTTCGGGCGCATCGTGAACCTCTCGAGCACCTCGGCGCTCGGTAACCGCGGGCAGGTCAACTACTCCGCCGCCAAGGCTGGCATGCAGGGCTTCACCAAGACGCTGGCATTCGAGCTCGGCAAGTTCGGGGTCACCGCGAACGCGATTGCGCCCGGCTTCATCGAGACCGAGATGACCGCCGCGACCGCCGAGCGGGTGGGTGTCGGCTTCGAGGACTTCAAGAAGGCGGCGGCGTCGCAGATCCCGGTGAACCGCGTCGGGCAGCCCGAGGACATCGCGCACACCGCATCGTTCTTCGTAAGCGAGGGCGCCGGATTCGTGTCGGGTCAGGTCGTCTACGTCGCCGGTGGACCGAAGGACTGATCGATGAAGGCGTGGCGTGTACACGAATTGGGGCAGCCGAGGGACGTTCTGACGTTCGAGGACGTCCCCGACCTCGAACCGAAGCCCGGCGAGTTGCTGGTCAAGGTGCTCTCGGCGGCCGCGAACTTCCCGGATGTGCTGTTGTGCCGCGGCGAGTACCAGATCAAGCCGCCGCTTCCGTTCACTCCCGGTGTGGAGCTGTGCGGCGAGGTGGTGGGCCTGGGGGAGGGTGTCACCGAGTTCGCTGTCGGCGACCGGGTGATCGGCATGCCGAGCCTGCCGAACGGCGGGTTCGCCGAGCTGGCCGTCATGTCCTCGGCCACCGCGTTCCCCGCTCCGGAGGCCCTCGACGACGCCGAGGCGTCGGCGCTGTCGATCGGGTACCAGACGGGATGGTTTGCGCTGCACCGCAGGACGCAGATCCAGCCCGGCGAAACGCTGCTCGTGCAGGCTGCGGCAGGCGGAGTGGGCAGCGCGGCCGTGCAGCTGGGTAAGGCGGCAGGCGCCAAGGTGATCGGCGTCGTCGGCGGGCCCGAGAAGGCGGCATATACGCGGGAACTCGGTGCCGACCTCGTGATCGATCGGCACAGCGAGGACTTCGTCCAGGCCGTGAAGGACTTCACGGACGGCCGCGGTGCCGACGTCGTGTTCGATCCGGTGGGCGGCGACTCCTACACGAAGTCGACCAAGTGCATCGCGTTCGAGGGTCGCATCATCGTGATCGGATTCGCGAGTGGCACCATCCCGTCGCCCGGGCTGAACCATGCGCTGATCAAGAACTACTCGATCATCGGGCTGCACTGGGGGCTGTACAACGCCTACAACCCCGCTGCGATCCGGGAGTGCCACGACGAGCTGACGAGGATGGCCGCGGCCGGTGAGATCAAGCCGATGATCAGCGAGCGGCTCGGACTCACCGACGTCGCGGACGGCATCGCGAGACTCGGCGAGGGGACAACGGTCGGACGGCTGGCTTTCCTGCCCGGACGCTAGCGGTTGCGCTTCGCGTACAGCTCCTCGAGGTTGTGCCGCAAGGTCACCTCGGTGTTCTTCACGGCCGTTTCGACGAACGGTTCGACGATGAGACCGAGGGCCTTGCCGGCGAGACCGCCGGGGAGTTTGTACGCGAAGTCCACGCTGATCTCGGTCTTGTCCTCACCGTTTGCGGTGAACTCCCAGGTCGAGGAGTTGGCGGCGCCGTCGAGCGACGCCAGGGTGATGACCCGGTCCTGCTCCCACTCGGTGACCTCGAGCCGCGACCGCAGGGTGCTGGGGCCGATGTGGATCGCGGCGTCGAAGGTCGACTCCATCCCCTGGTCGAATTCCCCGATCGGACGGAACTCCGAGACTCCGAACATCCAGTCGGGGACCGTCCGGTAATCGTCGATGTACGCGAACGCCACGTGGATGGGGACGGCTGCGATCGCGGAGTGACGGACGTGGATCATCAGGTGGTCCCTGGCTCTCTGTCGGAGAAGGCTGTCGATCTGGGCGACCTCGTTCGACTCTAGTCAACTCCCGCGACCGCAGCAGGGGAGCGGCGGGTGCCTGTTCTACCGTAGGACCCATGACGGTAGAGGGCACCCAGCGCGGCAGTTCCTGGCGTGAGTACACCGACCAAGGCTTGTCCAAGGTTCTGGCCGCGGCGCTGGCGGCGTTTGTCGAGAAGGGGTACGACGGCGCGTCGATCCGTGAGATCGCTTCCCGCGCCGGTCTGTCGGTCCCCGGTCTCTATCACCACTACCCCTCCAAGCAGGCGCTGCTGGTGGGGTTGACGAACGCGGTGATGCGCGAACTCCTCGATCGTAGCCACGCGGCGGTGGCTGAGGCGGGTCCGACACCGGGCGAGCGGTTCGACGCGGTCATCGAGTCGTTGCTGCGGTTCCACATGTACCGGCGTGAACAGGCGTTCGTCGCGTCCCGGGAGACGCGGAGCATGGAACCGGAGAGCCGGAAGGCGTACATCGCGCTGCGCGACGAGCAGCAGGAGATGCTGGACGACATCGTCCGCGAGGGGGTGGCGGCCGGGCTGTTCCGGACACCGTTCCCGGAGGACGCGAGCCGTGCCGTCGTCACGATGTGCGTCGCGGTGTCCACCTGGTACCGGGAGGACGGGCCGCTGTCGCCCGACGAACTGGTCGAGCGGTACCTGGCGATCGCGAGGAGCACGGTCGGCGCGTCCGACTGAGTCTTGACCGGCCTTCGAAGGTGTGGAATTGTCGGGGACGACTTCGACCGAGCGAGTGATCGGTCGGTACTGGAGTCGTCGTACTGACTGGAGGTAGTTGTGGCGATCGATCTGTCCTACGCACCCGGGGTGACCGCGCTCGTCGAGAAGACCGAGGCGTTCATCCGCGAAGTCGTGCTGCCCATCGAGGACGAGCACGGCGGCGACATCACAGCTGCTGGTGGCGACACCCTGCGCGTGGAGCTGCAGAAGGCAGCCAAGGACGCCGGAGTCTTCGCCCCGCACGCACCTGTCGAGTACGGCGGGCACGGCCTGAACATGACCGATCGCGCGCCCGTCTTCGAGGCTGCGGGCTATTCGCTGTTCGGTCCGACGGCCCTGAACATCGGGGCACCCGACGAAGGCAACGTCCACATGCTCGCGCACATCGCCAGCCCCGAGCAGAAGGAGCGGTTCCTCGCCCCGCTGGCGCACGGCGACATGCGGTCGGCGTTCGCCATGACCGAGCCGTCACCCGGAGCCGGCTCGGACCCCTCGGCGCTGACCACGCGCGCCGAAAAGGTGCCGGGCGGGTGGAAGATCAACGGCCACAAGTACTTCATCACCGGCGCCGACGGCGCGGGATTCTTCATCATCTTCGCCCGCACGTCCGGCGTGCCCGGCGACCGCGGCGGCGCCACGATGTTCCTCACACCGGCCGACGCCGACGGGCTGAGGGTGGGCCGCCACATCGACACCCTCGACCGGGCGATGATCGGTGGGCACTGCGAGGTGTTCTTCGACGACCTGTTCGTCCCCGACAGCGGGGTTCTCGGCGAGGTGGACCAGGGATTCGCCTACGCCCAGGTCCGGCTCGGGCCCGCCCGGATGACACACGTCATGCGTTGGCTCGGTGCGGCGCGCCGCGGCCACGACGTCGCCGTGGCACACGTCGCGCAGCGTGACGGTTTCGGAGGCAAGCTGGGCGATCTGGGCATGGTCCAGAAGATGGTCGCAGACAACGAGATCGACATCGCCGCCAGCCGGGCACTGTTGACGCGGGCGTGCTGGGAACTCGATCAGGGCGGCCACGCGAGCAACTCCACGTCCATCGCCAAGACCTACGCGTCCGAGGCCATCTTCCGCATCGTCGACCGCTCGATCCAGATGTGCGGCGGTCTCGGCGTGTCCGGCGACCTGCCCCTCGCCCGGCTGTCCCGCGAGGTGCGACCGTTCCGCGTCTACGACGGACCGTCCGAGGTGCACCGCTGGGCCATCGCCAAGCGTGTCGTGGGTGCCGCGAAAAAGGCCGCGCGGGAGGCGGGCGCATGAGCGAACATCGGGGGCTCGATCTCGTTGCGCTGCAAAAGTTCCTGACCGCGTCGGACGTTCCTCTCGACGGCGAATTGCGGGCCGACCTGATCGCCGGCGGCAAGTCCAACCTCACCTACGCCATCTTCGACGACTCCTCGCGGTGGGTGCTGCGAAGGCCGCCCACCGCGGGGCTCACACCCTCGGCGCACGACGTGGCCCGCGAGTTCCGCATCACCTCGGCCCTGCAGGGCACCGACGTCCCGGTGGCCGCCACCGTCGCACTGTGCGAGGACGACTGTGTGATGGGCGCGCCGTTCACCGTGGTGGAACACGTGACGGGCCAGGTGATCCGGACCAAGTCGGATCTCGAGGCGCTGTCCGGCGACGACATCGACTCGTGCACCGACGAACTGGTCCGTGTGCTCGGCGCGTTGCACAACGTCGACTACGACGCCGTCGGCCTGGGCGAGCTCGGCCGCCCGGACGGGTACGTGGCCCGGCAGGTCACATTGTGGGCGAGCCAGTGGGGGCGGGTGAAGACGACGGACTCCGCGGACGTCGACCGCCTGCATGCCGCGCTCGTCGAATCGATTCCGCAGCAGTCGGAGTCGGCGATCGTGCACGGCGACTACCGCATCGACAACACCATCCTCGCGTCCGGCGACGTGAGCACCGTCGCGGCGGTCGTGGACTGGGAACTGTCGACCCTCGGCGACCCGCTCACCGACGTCGCCCTGATGTGCGTCTACCGGCATCCGGCTCTCGACCTGGTGCTCGGCGAACCGGCGGCCTGGACGAGCCCGCGACTGCCGTCGGCCGACGACCTCGCGCAGCGCTACACCGTGGCCTCGGGGCGCGAACTGGTCCACTGGAACTTCTACCTGGCGCTCGCGAACTTCAAACTCGCCGTCATCGCCGAGGGCATCAACCACCGCTACCGTGTCGGTGCCACCGTCGGAGAGGGTTTCGACAAGGCAGGCGACGCGGTGCCCGAATTCGTCGCGGCCGGCCTGCGCGCCCTGAAAGGACAGACCGTATGAGTCGCACCGCACTGATCACCGGCGCCTCACGTGGCATCGGACTCGGCATCGCCACCCGTCTCGCCGAACAGGGGTACGGGCTGACGATCACCGCCCGCGATCGCGATCGGCTCGAGTCCGTGGCCGCCGACCTGCGGACCGCGGGCGCGAAGGAGGTCGTCGCGGTCGCGGGTGACCTCGCCGACGAGGAATCCGCGGGACGCGTCGTCGAGGCGCACGCCGACGCGTTCGGGTCGCTCAACGCGCTGGTACTCAATGCCGGGGTCGGAACCGCGGGCCCCATCGGCGAGTTCCCCATGCGCCGATTCGACAAGAGCCTCGGAGTCAACCTGCGGGCGCCGTTCAGCCTGCTGCAGCAGTCGCTGCCGCTGCTCCGGACCGGTGCGGCGGAGAACCCGGGGCGCGGGTCCAAGGTCGTGGCCCTGGCATCGATCACCGGCGTGTACGCCGAGGCAGGGCTCGCCGTCTACGGCGCGACCAAGGCCGCCCTGATCTCCCTGACCGAGACGCTGAACGTCGAGGAGTCGGGCAACGGCGTCTCCGCGACCGCGCTCGCCCCCGCGTACGTCGACACCGACATGTCCGCGTGGATCCACGACACGATCCCGCCCGAAGCGATGATCGAGGTCAACGACATCGTCGAACTCGTCGACGCCCTGCTGCGGCTGTCGTCGCGTGCGGTGGTCCCGAAGATCGTCGTGGGACGCGCCGGAACGGACGGCTACCGCGCGTAGTCCTCGTCCTCCTGGGCCTCGCCGCGCTTGCGGAAGAACTTGAACCCGGGGACGCCCTGGATCGCCTGGCGCACGCCCTGGACCTCCTCGAGGAGTTGGTGGATCTCCGGCGACACGGTGTCCAGGGTCGCCAGGATCGGCATCAGCCCCTCCATGCGCAGGGTCAGCTCGGGCAGGTGGTCCACCAACCCGATCGCGGCGTGAATCTCCTCCTCGGTGAGGTCGTCGACGAACCGCTGCGCCAGTGGGGCGGCCTTCGTCGCGAGCGGCTCGTACAGACTGATCAGCGTCTGTGCCGACGCGGATGTGTGCCCTGCCGTGGCGACCACGGTTGCCGCCGATTCCGCAACCGCGTTCGCCCTCGCCACCGCGATCTCGGCGCCGTCGCTGATCGCCTCGATGCGGGAAATCAGCTCCTCGACCTGATCCAGGAGGGTGCCGATCCGGCCGGGAAGAGAGACGACGAGTTCAGCGGTATCCGCCGACCACCGGACGATCCCGGTGACGGTACGCACCAGGTCGCGGGTGCCGAGTTGTACGAGAGCCATCGGCCCATCCTGCCTGATGCCTTTCGCACCTCACGTTTCGGTCGTGACAGACGTCTACCTTTCAGGGGCCCGTACACCTGGAAGGATTGGCACCGTGAATGCCGACCGAGCAGCACACACAGTCATCGATTCACCGATCGGCCCCCTGACGCTGGTGAGCGTCTACGGGGTGCTGAGCGGCATCTACATGGTCGAACACCGGCACCAGCCCAATCCCGCGACGTTCGGGGAACGCGACACCGCAGATTTCGACGAGGCCATCACCCAGCTCACCGAATACTTCGACGGCAAGCGCACCGAGTTCACCGTGCCGCTCGCCGCGCGAGGCACCCCGTTCCAGCAACGCGTGTGGGACGCCCTGCGCACCATCCCGTACGGCGAGACGTGGACGTACGGTCAGCTGGCCGACTCCCTCGGCACCCCGACCGCGATTCGCGCGGTGGCGGCGGCGAACGGCAGAAATCCGATCAGCATCATCGTTCCGTGCCACCGCGTCATCGGGAGCAACGGCAGCCTGACGGGGTACGCGGGCGGGCTCGACCGCAAACGGTTCCTGCTCGAACGCGAAGCGGAACGGGCGGGACTCCGGCTGAGCCGATGACCCTGAAACCGTTCGAAGACGTCGTGGCCGAGCACGGCCCGACGGTGCTGCGGGTCTGCCGGGCCGTGGTCGGCCCGGTGGACGCCGAGGACGCCTGGTCGGAGACGTTCATCGCCGCGATGCGGGCGTACCCCGACCTGCGTCCCGGGAGCAACATCGAGGCGTGGCTGGTGACGATCGCGCACCGGAAAGCGCTCGACCACATACGTGCGCGTGACCGACGGCCCGTCCCCACCGACGAGCTTCCCGAGCAGACCACCGACCGCGGACTTCCCGGCGGTCACGACCCCGAGTTGTGGAACGCGGTCGGCTCCCTGCCGATGAAGCAACGGGCTGCGGTGGCGTATCACTACCTGGCCGGGCTGCCGTACACCGAGATCGCGGTGATCCTCGGCAACTCCCCGGACGCGTCGCGGCGGGCGGCGGCCGACGGCATTGCGGCGCTACGCAAGACCCTCTCGATCTCTGTGAGTGGAGACATCACATGAACATCCCCGACATCGTCTACGCCCTGTCCACGTCGGACTCCGCGGTCGAGCAGAAACTGCGTGAGCGGCTCGCCGCCCTCGCCGCCGAGGCAGGTCTCCTCGACGTCGCGTACCGGACACTCGACACCCCCGTCGGTTCGCTTCTGCTCGCCGCCACCGATCGCGGGCTGGTGCGGGTCGCCTTCCCCAACCAGGATCACGACGCCGTACTACAGACCCTCGCCGAGCAGATCAGTCCCCGGATCCTGCGCGCACCCGCCCGGCTCGACAGGGTGGCCCACGAGATCGACGAATACTTCCTCGGTGAGCGCACGAGCTTCGACATCCCGCTGGATTTCAGGCTGTCCAAGGGATTTCGGCTCGAGGTTCTCCATCATCTTCCCGAGATCGATTACGGGCACACCACGAGTTACGCCGCGGTCGCGGCGGCCGCGGGCAGTCCGAAAGCAGTGCGCGCGGTCGGAACCGCCTGCGCCCTCAACCCGCTCCCGGTCGTGGTTCCCTGCCACCGGGTGGTCCGCAGCGACGGCAGCATGGGGCAGTATGCGGGTGGGCCGGAGGCCAAGTCGATCCTGCTGACTTTGGAGGCAGCGGCATGACAACCTTGACGCAACGCGTGAACGATCTGGATTGGCACGGTCTTCACGCCGAGACCGATGCCGCCGGATGCGCGCAATCGGAGCAGATCCTGACTGCCGAGGAGTGCGCACAGATCGCGGACATGTACGGGGAGGTCGAGCGTTTCCGGTCCACCGTCGACATGGCCCGGCACCGTTTCGGCTCGGGACAGTACCGGTACTTCGACTACCCCCTACCGGAGGTCGTGGCCGAACTCCGTGCCGCCTTCTACCCGAAACTGCTTCCCGTGGCACGGGACTGGGCCGCCAAGCTGAGGAATCCCTCGCCGTGGCCGGACACCCTCGGCGAATGGTTGGACATGTGCCACGACGCCGGCCAGAAACGGGCGACACCCATCTTGCTCAGCTATCGCGCGAACGACTGGAACGCCCTGCACCGTGACCTCTACGGTGACCTCGTGTTCCCGTTGCAGGTGGTGTTCGGCCTCGACCGTCCGGGAGTGGACCACGAGGGCGGGGAGTTCATGCTCGTCGAGCAGCGGCCCCGCGCCCAGTCCCGGGGCACAGTGACGACGCTGCGGCAGGGGCACGCGCTGATCTTCACCACCAGGGACAGACCCGTGCGCTCGACCCGCGGTTGGTCGACCGGACCGGTACGGCACGGTGTCAGCACCGTTCGGCGCGGCACCCGCCGGACCCTCGGCCTGGTCCTCCACGACGCCGAGTGACCGTGATGTCCGCCTTGATACCCCGCCCCCGAACCGAGGTGGCGCCCGGCGCCGTCCACGTCCCCGATTGGCTCACGCCGGCCGAGCAACGCCACCTGGTGGCCGAATGCCGGCGCTGGGCCACCGCACCAGTCCCGATGCGGGCCGCACAACTGCCGACGGGGCACCGCATGTCGGTGCAGACGGTGCGCCTCGGCTGGCACTGGAAGCCGTATTCCTACTCGCGCACAGCCGAGGACGCGGGCGGTGGCCGCGTGGCGCCGGTGCCCGACTGGCTGGTCGAACTTGGCCGGCGGGCGGTGAGTGAGGCCTACGGGCAGCCCGCCGACGCGTACACACCCGATGCCGCGCTGATCAACTTCTACGACGACACCGCGAAGATGGGCATGCACCAGGACAAGGAGGAGCGGTCCGATGCGGCCGTCGTGTCGTTGAGCATCGGCGACACGTGCACATTCCGCTTCGGCAACACCACCACCCGCACCAAGCCGTACACCGATGTCGAGTTGCTGTCGGGCGACCTCTTCGTCTTCGGTGGCGAGTCGCGGTTCGCGTATCACGGAGTGCCGAAAGTGTTTCCCGGCACGAGCGATCCGGACTGCGGACTGACAACGGGCCGACTGAACATCACGCTGCGGGTGACGGGACTCGAGGACACATGAGAGTGCAACTGCCGTACCGGGGTCCGTTCACCCATGCGCCGTTGTGGGGCGCGCTCCGCGCCCACACCGTGTCCGGGCTCGAGCGACACGACCCCGACGGAACCCACACCCGGGTGGTGAACGGTCCGCACGGGCCCGCGCTCGTGTCCGTCGTCGTCCGTCCCGCCGACGGGGACGTCGAGGCGCACCTGACACCGGCGGATCCCGGAGACGCCGAAGCTGTCACCGCCGCGGTCCGGCGCTGGCTCGACCTCGACGCGGATCCGCTGCCGATCGACGCCGCGTTGAGCCGTCACCCACAACTGGCTCCGCTGGTGGCGCTGCGTCCGGGTCTGCGGCGTCTGGGGAGCGTGGACGGATTCGAGACGGCGGTTCTGACCGTTCTCGGACAACAGGTTTCGCTGGCGGCAGCCCGGACGTTCGGCAGCCGGCTCGTGTCCGCGTACGGCCGGCCGGTCCACGACGGATTCTTCGCGTTCCCCGAACCGGAGACGCTCGCGGCGCTCTCACCCGAACAGTTGCGCTCGACCCTCGGCCTCACCGGCGCCCGGGCCAGGACGGTGCTCGCGCTGGCCGAGGCCGCGTCCGACGGTCTGCGTCTCGGCGCGGACACCGACCCGGCCGAATTCCGGGCCGGTCTGCTCGCACTGCCCGGAATCGGTCCGTGGACGGCGGACTATCTGACGGTGCGGGTGCTGGCCGACCCGGACGCGTTCACACCCGACGATCTCGTCCTCAAACGCGCGCTGGGGGTCAGGACCGGCAGGCAGGCAGCGGAACTCGCCGAGCAGTGGCGTCCGTGGCGGGCCTACGCGCTGTTCCACCTGTGGACGGAGGAAGCCTATTAGTCCTTGGCCTTTGCCAGCGCCGACGGCCACCAGATCTTCTTGCCGATGTCGTGGGAGAGCGCCGGGACGAGGATGCTGCGCACGATGATCGTGTCGAGCAGCACGCCGAACGCGACGGCGAAGCCGACCTCGGCGAGGAACACCAGGGGCAGCACACCCAGCACCGCGAACGTCGCGGCGAGTACGACACCGGCCGACGTGATGACGCCACCGGTCACCGCCAGCCCCCGCAGCACACCGGATTTGGTGCCGTGTTCCTCGGTTTCCTCGCGGACCCGGGTCATCAGGAAGATGTTGTAGTCGATGCCGAGCGCCACGAGGAACACGAACGCGAACAGGGGAAACGCCGGATCTGCGTTCGCGAAATGGAAGACGTGGGTGAAGAAGAGTCCGCACACCCCGAGGGTGGCTGCGAACGACAGGACCACGGTGGCGATGAGGATGATGGGCGTGAGCAGGGCGCGGAGCAGGAGGGCCAGCACAACGAAGATGACGACGAGAACGATCGGGATGATCAGGTTCCGGTCGTGCACCGACGCCGTCTGCACGTCGAGCGTCGTTGCCGTGCTGCCGCCGACGAGAGCATCGGCACCGGGTACGGCGTGCGCCGCGTCGCGCAGTCGCTTCACCGTCTCGAGGGCTTCCGGGGAATCGTACGAGTCGGCGAGCGTCACGTTGACGACCATGCGCCCGTCGATCGGTGCGGCCGTGAGGAAATCGGGTGCGCACCCCTGCCCGGCGGCCGAGGCCACCGCGGCCGGGTTGGACTTGACGAGTGCAGACAGCTTCTCGACATCGACCTGCGGGCACACCGCGCCGGGATCCGTCGACACCCCGTCCACACCGCTCACGGCCGCGATGACCGCCTCCGTCTGATCGGCATTGGTGACGATGACGGCGGGCGCGCCGGCGCCCGGATCGAACTTGGAGTCGTACAACTCCTGACCGACGACGGCGTCGGGCCGGTTGGTGAAGTTCTCCGACGACGACAGTCCGTCCGTCTTCAGACTGCCGATGCCGACCAGGAACAGCACGGCCAGCAGCACCGTCGTACCGATCCAGAGGGGACGGTCCTTGCTCCCGACCTGGGCGGCGATCCTGCCCCACAGACCGTGCGTGGTGAGGTCTGTGGCCTCGTCCACCCTCGGTTTCCGCGGCCAGAACACCCACCGCCCCGCCGCGGACAGCGCGACGGGCAGGAACGTCATCATCACGAGGTACGTGCACGCGATGCCGATCGCGGCGACCGGCCCGAGACTCTTGTTGGAGTTCAGTTCGGAGAACGTCAGGCACAGCAGACCGAGGATGACGGTGACCGCCGACGCCGTGATGGCGGGGGCGGATTCCTTCCACGCCTTGATCATGGCGTCGAACCGGCTGGGATAGAAGTGCAGTTCTTCCCTATATCGGGAGATCAGGAGGAGCGCATAGTCGGTGCCCGCACCGATCACGAGGACGAACAGGATGCCCTGACTCTGTCCGGTGAGGGTGAGCACCTCCGCCTTGGCGAGGAAGTAGATGACCATCGACGCCAGGCCGAGCGCGAGGAGCGCCGAGAAGAGCGGGAAGAACCACAGCACCGGGGAGCGGTAGACCACCAGCAGGATCAGGACGACCACGAGCAGCGCGGCGCCCAGCAGTGCACCGTCGAGTCCGGCGAACGCGTCGATGAACGCCACCAGCAGGCCACCGGGACCGGCAGGAAGCACCTCGAGCCCGGCGGCCGCGTTCTTCGCGGCGGTGAGGACGTTCTCCTCGGTGGCGGCGAGCACATCGCCGGCGACCGCCGTGCCGTCCTCCTTCGCGACGAGGGGAACGAAGATCGATGCCGTGGTGCCGTCCTGGGAGAACTGTGTCTGGGCCATGCCTTCGGCGTCGACTCCGTCGACTGCCGCGATGGCGTCACGCGCCTGGGCGATCGCGGCCTTGTCCTGCTCGGTGAGCGGGGAGTCGCTGTGGAACAGCACGAATCCGGGGATGGTTTCGACGGTGAGGAACTTGGACGATTCGTTGGTGACGATCGTCGATTCGGCGGAACTCGACAGGTAGGCGGCGTTGTCGTTCTTCTGGACCTCGGTGAGCTTTCCCTGGAAGGAACCCCCGAATCCACCCGCGAAGAACGCGATGATGGCGATGGCCACGATGGTGAACGCAGGCCAGCGGTATCTGCGCGGCGTCTCGCCGCTGGTGCTCGAGTCCGTCGAATCCAACTTCGTCATGGGTTCTCCTTCGCCGCCCCCGCCAGCAGTGCGTCCCAGTACACCATGTCGAGCGCACCCGCGACACCGGAAATCCGCGCGGGTCAGGCCTCGTCGGAGGTTTCGGCGTAGCAGTCCCGCACCGCCACATCCATCGGGAACCGCACCCGCGTCTCGCCGAACAGCAACCGGGTGGCTACCTCGACTGCGCCCAGAACGTGCCGCGTCGCCGAGTCGGGGTCCCGGGTATGCACCATCACCTCGTCGTGCTGGAAGAAGACGAGTTCGCTGTCCGGGTCGTCGGCCAGCCGGCGCCGCAGGTCCGCGAGCACGCACAGTGCCCACTCGGCTGCCGTGGCCTGTACCACGAAGTTTCGGGTGAACCGGCCGCGTGACCGGGCGTCGCCGTGCGACCAGAAATCGGGCGACGGGGGTGGGCACGCCCGGCCGAGCCACGAGTGCACGACCTCGCCGCGTTCACCGGCACGGGCCGCCCTTTCCACATATTCGACGGCGACGGGAAAGCGGGTGCGCAGCAGGGTGAGCAGCGAACGGGCCTCGCCCGCGGTGGCGCCGTACAGAACACCGAGGATCGCGACCTTGGCCTTGCCGCGGTCGCCGTCGAACGTCTCCGCCGCGACCGGTGCATACAGGTCGTCGGCGCCCGCCGCGGCGACCATGCGGGCGTCACCCGACATGGCGGCCAGGATGCGGGGTTCGAGTTGGCCGGCGTCGGCGATGACGAACGTATGACCCGGGTCGGCGATCACGCTCGACCGCAGCGGTTTCGGAATCTGCAGTGCGCCGCCGCCCCGGCTCGACCAGCGGCCGGACACCACGCCGCCGGGAACGTAGACGGGCCGGAACCGGTCGTCGTGGACCCAACTGTCCAGCCACTGCCAGCCGTTCGTGCTGAACAGCTTGGACAGATCGCGGTGGCGCAGCAGCAGCGGCACGGCGGGATGATCGACCTCGCGGAGCAGGTGTTTGCGGGTCGACGCGAGTTCGATGCCCTCACGGCGAAACGCGTCGACCACCTCGACGTGGGACGCCGGGTTGATGCGACGGCCGAACGCCGACCCGATCTCCACGGTCACGTCCTGGATGCGCTGAGGCAGGTCGTACCCGGCAGGCCGCGGCCCGAGCGCCGCCTCGAGGAAGGCGCGATGGGTACGGGTGGAGAACGGCAGGCCGTCGACACTCATCTCCGCGGCGGCCAGCGCGCCCGCGGACTCGGCCGCCACCAGCAGGTCGAGCCGTGCATCGTCACCGATCGTCTTCCGCTGTTCCGCGAAGTCCGCCACCACTTGCGCCGGATCCGTGGTGGGTGCGGTCTCGAACAGTCCGGGGCGTTCGTCGACGGGTTCGTCCGGCGGCGGCGCGGGAACACCGTCGCGCATGCTGAGGATGGCGTGGGTGAGCGCGAGGTCCTGGCAGCGCTGCACCCGCACCCCCGCCTTCAGCAGCGCCGGATAGACGGCCGCGGTACTCGTCCAGACCCAGCGGGGGTGTTCGGTCGCCTCGATGTCGCGGACCGCGGCCACGGCGTCGGAGTGTCGACGTGGGGACTCGACCGGAACGCCCGTGGGATCGGTGCGAACGGTCGTCGCGCCACCGTCGGCATCGGGAACCAGGACCATTCTCACGGGCCCAGTCTGCTCTGCGTCACCGACAGTCGATAATCCGCCGCCGGACGAGGGCAAATCCGCAGGTCGGCACTACACTGAACGCAGACGCTTCTCGCCGGAAGGAGGGGCATCCGATGGCAACCATCGAAGAGTTCGAGCAGACGGTGACCGACAAGGTGATCGCCGGACTGCACGACAAGTTCGCCGACTACGAGCGCCGCGGAGTCGGACTCGCCGAACTCGGCGACCCCGATCGGTTCGTCGAACGGATCCTGGCGGCAGTGCCCGCCCCGCATCCCTGGTACGAACAGTTCGGCGCGGCCTGGTCGTCCGCGCCCGCGTGACTCACGCCCCGGCTGCGTCCACCGGTTCGGGTTCGGTCTGCGCCTTGTGGCGGCGATGCAAGCCCTTGCGGTCGTAGAACCGGGTGATGACGGCACCGAAGACGAGGCCGATGAGGAGGCCGGCGAGGGTCATCCACACGGCGTGGATGAGCCCCGCGTCGCCCGCCGCGCCGAAGAACATGATGGCGCGCACCCCGATGTAGATCTGGTGCATCGGTTCGAACTCACCGAGCCAGGTGTACAGGCGCGGCGCCGCCTCGAGCGGGATCGTGCCGCCCGACGAAGGCAGCGCCAGGACGACGAACACCAGCAGGTTGATGAGCAGGCCCAGGTTGCCGAACGCGGCCATCACGGACATCGCGGTGATCCCGACCGCGGCGATCGCGAAGGCGCCGTATTCCCACAGGGCGAGCGGGTCGGTGATCGGCAGGCCGAGGGCGGAGCTGATCCACAGGTACAGACCCGACACGATCATCGCCAGCACAACCATCACCGCCCACTTGATGAGCAGGGTGTTGAACCGTGAGATCGGGACCGCCTCGTTGTGGAGGTACAGCGGCCCCACCTCGGTCGGGGTGAACCCGAGCATGCCGTCGATGAGGGTGCTCGCGATGGTCGCACCGGTGAAACCGGCCAGGACGATCAGGAGCGCGTAGTAGAACGCCGCCAAGCCGAAACCGGTGCCGTCGGGCAGCGGGTTGTGGGCCACCACCCGCACGTCGATGGGGTCGTCGAGGACGAGCCGGCTGGCCCCCGACAGCTGGAGGTCGGGGGCTGTCGCCTGGAGTTGCTGCGTCACCTGGGTGGTGAGCTGCTCGCCCATCGTCTGATTGGCCTTGTCCAACGCCATCTCCCCGATGTTCTGGACGAGGTTCGCGCTGATCGTGCCCGCGCGGGGGTTCGTGTAGATCGTGATCACCGGACGTTCGACGTCTCCGGGAATCACGCCGGCCTGGGCGAGGATGAAGGTGCGCTTCGTGAAGTCGCTCGGTATGACGATCGCACCGTAGATTTCCCCGTTGTCCAGTGCGGACTGGGCCTGCGCGATCCCGATCTGCCGAAGTTCGACCTTGTTCGGATCGACACCCTCGACGAGCCCGGCGGTGATCTGGTCGCCGAAATTCTGCTGCTGCGGCGGGTTGGAATTGGGCGTGGTGTCGCCCTCGTCCTGATTGACGAGCGCGATGGGGAAGTGGTTGAGGTGTGTGGTGGGGTTGAGCATCCCACCCATGTACAGCGCGGCCAGCAGGGACATGACGACGGAGACGAGGAGCAGGGGAGCGATCCAGAACCGTGGTGTCCGGAGCACGCTCATCCTGCCTGCACCGCTGGTTTCGTGAGCCATGTCCCCTCGCATCCTCCCGTGTCCGGGCCGACCCTGGGATCGACCAGCCGGATCAAGAGTAGGTGGTGGGACCGCTCAGCGTGCTGCCGTCACCTCGAACCACGCGTCGAGTGTCGGCTCGCCGACGAGGTCCACGAGATCCACCTGCACACCGTCCGCCCGCCATCGTTCGACCAGCGCCATCACGCGCACGGAGTCCATCCCCTCGTCGAGGAGGTTCGCGGAATCGTCGATCTCGGCGACCGGGACGTCGAGCACGTCGGCTACGTCGGCGCGGATTCGGTCGCGGGTCGGAACTGTGCTGGGAGCGGAACTCACTATCATCCTCCGGTGCGTCGGTCGAACCACGGCCCGTTGAGCCGGTTCGACGACATGGGGTAGGTTGCTGGGTTAGTGAAGCCTAAGCATAGTTGCTCTCCGCGCGAACGGCGAAACGGAGAGCTGTTGCAACCGAATGTGAATGGATGACAATGGCTGGATTATCGCGATACGCAATCGACTTGACGCCTCTACGGACGAGTCGCGAGTTCCGATACATCTTCATTGCCCGCACGATCTCCATCTTCGGTCTGGGTCTGCTGCTGGTGGCGGTGCCGCTGCAGGTGTACGACATGACGAATTCCACACTGGCAGTGGGCGCGGCGAGCATCGTCGTGGGCTCCTCGGTGTTCATCGGCACCCTGTTCGGCGGCGTGATCGCCGACCGGTACGACCGCAGGCCGGTCATCTCCCTCGCCCGTGCCGCAGCGGGCCTGGCCTTCGCGATCCTCGCGGTCAACGCGTTCCTCCCCACACCCCAGTTGTGGATCATCTACCTGTGTGGCGTGATCGAGGGCCTCGCCGGCGGCATCTCCGCGACCGCGCTGATGGCGGTGATCCCGTCGCTGCTCCCCAAGGACAAGATGGCCGCCGCCGGTGCCCTGATGACCGTGATGGCCGACCTCGGCACGGTTGCGTCACCGGCCATCGGGGGTGTGATCATCGCGGCGACATCCGTGGGCACCAACTACGTTCTGGCCGCGGTGTCCTCGGGAATCACCGCCTACTGCATCGCCAGGCTGCCCTCGCTGCCGCCGCCGGTCAAGAACACCGAGAGTCCGTTGCGGTCGATCGCCAGCGGCTTCACCTATGCCGCCAAGGACTCCGTGGTCGGCGGGACGCTGCTGGTCGGGTTCTGCGCGATGATGCTGACCGGCTGGAACGTGCTGCTGCCCGCCTACGCGAGCCAGGTTCTCCATGCCGGACCGGCGGCCACCGGACTGCTCTACAGCGCCCCCGCCGTCGGCGCCCTCACCGGATCACTCACGAGTGGCTGGACGGGAACTGCTCGTCGCGGTGGCCTGATCGTGTTCCTCGCGGCCGTGATCGCGTCGGCCGGGCTGATCGGCGCCGGCGCGGTCCCGATGATCGCGGTCACGTTCCTCGGGCTCGCCGCACACGGATTCGGCCGCGTCCTCGGTGACATCCTCCGGTACGCGGTCATCCAGACCGAGACGCCCGAGGAATACCGCGGACGCGTCGCCGGTGTGTGGGGCGCCCAGATCTCCACGGGCTCGGCTGCCGGAGCGCTCGTCGCCGGCGCCGTCGGCGCCGCGGTGGGTCCGCGTGAGGCGTTCCTCCTCTACGGGGCGGGCGGCATCGTGGTGCTTGCGGTTCTCGCACTGACCTTGAAGGGGTTGCGCACGTACAGCAGTGCCGCTGCCGAGGAGGACGACCTCTCGGCAGCGGCACAGTGACGCGTTCAGGTGGGAACTAGCTGGCCTGAGCGTTGTTCGCGGCCTGCGACAGCTGCGGGAGCAGCTTGTCCAGCAGCCACGGCATGCTGAGCACG
The DNA here is from genome assembly GCF_048381435.1 of Rhodococcus mengyinensis. NCBI lineage: Bacteria > Bacillati > Actinomycetota > Actinomycetes > Mycobacteriales > Nocardiaceae > Rhodococcus > Rhodococcus mengyinensis. The sequence continues at coordinate 18,932 of NZ_JBLWIT010000049.1, forward strand.
TTCGGCGAGCTCGACGCGAACACCAGCGGCGGATCGGTCAGACCCACGTAGGCGTTGTCGCGCACGGCCTTCATCCCGGCGAACAGCGGGTTCGACTGGACCTCGTTCTGCAGCTCGGGCGACAGGTACCACGCGAGCAGCACGTCCGGGTTGTACGTCGGCAGCAGTTCCAGGCTGACGGGAGCCGCGAACTTGGTCTGGTCACTGCTCTCGCGCAACTGCTGGGCGAGCGGGTCGACCGTGAAACCGAGGCTGGCCAGCATCTTCAGACGAGGATCGGTGTCGAAGTAGAAGTTGTACGATCCCGGCTCGGTGCCGCTCCCGAATGCCACCGTCTTCCCGGCGAACTCGGGGTGCTGCGACTTCGCCTGCGCGAGGGTGTCCTGAGTCCGGGTCACCAGTGTCTCGGCCTGTGCCGACCGGCCGAGGGCCTTGCCGACGGTAGTGATCTGGTCTTCCCAGCTGGTGGCCCAGCGACGCTCCGGGTACGCCACGGTGGGGGCGATGGCCGACAGCTTGTCGTACTGCTCCTGGTTCACGCCCGAGTGCACGGCCAGGATCACGTCGGGGGCGAGTGCCGCGATCTGCTCGTACGGCATCTCCTTGCTCGACGCCGTCAGCAACGTGGGTTCCGCGTTCGGGTCGAGCTCTTCGAGCTTCGCCCGCGACCACGGCAGCAGGCCGTCGTCGGTTCCCGTGTCCGACTTCATGTTCTGCACGGCGACGGGCACGACGCCGAGCGACAGTGCCGCGTCCTCGCTGCCCCAGCCGATCGTGACGACGCGTTCCGGTGCCTCCGTGATCTCGGCGGTACCGAGCGCCGACGGAATCGACACGGGGAAGGCCGACGCGTCGGCCTGTCCGGTGGCGGATCCCGCCGCGTCGGTCGAGTCGGAATTCGACTCGCTGCAGGCACCCGCGAACAGCGCGGTTGCCGCCATCATCACGATTCCGGCTCTACGCCAATATCTTCCGGACGTTTTCATCGATCTCCCTGTTCTGTGTTGGTGGGGTTCATGTGCGAGCCGAACGAGGCGAGGGCCTCGTTCACGACGGAGCCGACTTCGCCGATCCAGCGGGGCTGGGTCATGTCCTTGTGCTCGCAGTCGAGGTCGTGGTTGACGATGGTGCCGGTCAGGTAGGGCCGCCACAAGTCGTACGTCGCCGCGGTCGCAGGGTTCCTGGCCGCAGTGAAGAAGAGCATGTCGGAGTCCACGACGATCTGTGAGGGTTCGGATTCGAGGCGCACGGCGTTCGCGAAGTTGTCGATCATCGCGGCCGGTGTGTGCTCGTTGATCCCGGCCAGCGCGCTGCCCTCGCCGCGCAGGATGTCGATCACCTGCTGCCGGTCGAGTCCGTCCTCCAGGAGCGGTTCCGGGTCGTAGCCGACCATGTAGAGCAGCGCGGCGAGCGCGTCCTGCTCCGTCGGCATCGAGGCCCACGCGTCCGACGGGAAGGAGTCGAGCATGACGAGCATGCCGAGTTCCTCACCCTGGTTCTGCAGTGCACCGGCGATGGCGTGCGCGACGACGCCGCCCAGCGACCATCCGAGGAGGTGGTAGGGGCCCTTCGGCTGCACGGTACGCATGTGCTCGATGTATTCGGCGGCCATGTCCTCGAGCGTTTCCGGCGGCCGCTTGGACGTCGACAGGTTGGAGGCCTGCACGCCGTACAGCGGGTAGTCGTCGTCGATGTGCCGCAACAGGCCCGAGTAACCCCAGCTGATTCCGCCGGCGGGGTGGAAGCAGAACACCGGTGGCTTGGACCCCTCGGTGCGGAACGGCAGGAGGACGGCCAGCGCGTCGGCGTCATGATCGTCGTCGAGACGGCCCGCCAGCTGGGCCACGGTCGGCGCCGCGAACAGCGAGGCCACCGTCGCGGTCACGGACAGCCGCTTCGAGATCGCACTCATCAATCCGGCCGCCATCAGCGAGTGGCCGCCGAGGTCGAAGAAGCTGTCGTCGATGCCGACCCGCTCGATACCGAGAGCCTCGGCGAACAACTGGCACAGCACCTCTTCGCGCGCCGTGCGCGGACCCCGCTCGGACACCTGCAGTGACAGGTGCGGAACGGGAAGCGACGACTGGTCGAGCTTGCCGTTGGGGAGGGTGGGGAACTCGTCGACGGCGATGAACGCGGCCGGGATCATGTAGTCCGGCAGCCTGCTGGCGGCGCGGCGGTGCAACTGGTCGGGGTCGATCCGGCCGCCCGGCACCGACGTCGCGTACGCGACGAGCCGCTGATCGCCCGGGCGGTCCTCGCGGACCACGACGACGATGTGCTCGACGTCCGGGTCACCGGACAGCACTGCCTCGATCTCGTTGAGTTCGATGCGGAATCCGCGCACCTTGACCTGCGAGTCGGCGCGGCCGGTGAAGTAGATCTGACCGTCCCTGCCCCACCACACCACATCCGACGTCCGGTACATGCGCCTGCCCGGCTCTGCGAACGGGTCGGCGATGAAACGTTCCGCCGTCTTGGGGCTCTGATTGCGGTATCCCCGGGTGACGCTGTCGCCCGCGAGATACAGCTCGCCGGACACGCCCGGAGGCACCGGCCGCAGCGCGTGGTCCAGGACGTACGCGCGCTTGCCGGGATCGACGACGCCGATGGGGACCGGACCTTCATGTCCCGGTTCGACGAGGGCCAGGGTGGCGTTGACCGTGCACTCGGTGGGTCCGTACGCGTTGAACAACCGGCGTCCGGGTGCGTACCGCTCGATCAGCTGGGGTGTGAGCTTCTCGGCGCCGAGCATCAGGTCGACGCCGTCCGGGATGGGATGCTCCGGCGGGAACGCGGCGGCGAAAGACGGTGGTACGCCGACGAAGTTCACGTCGTGTTCGTTGATGACGCGGGCGAGCGGCTCACCGGGGATGCGGTCGGCGTCCGTCGCGACCACCAGCGTTCCGCCCGAGAGCACACCCCACATGATCTGCCAGAACGCGAGGTCGAAGCTGATGGACGAGAAGTGGAGCGCCCGAGTGGTGTGGTCCATGCCGATCACGTCCGACTGCAGCGACAGCAGATCCGCGATGCCCAGGTGGGGGACGACGACGCCCTTCGGCACCCCCGTCGATCCGGACGTGTAGATGAGATACGCGGCGTCGTCGAGTTGCAGTGGTCTGCTCCGCTCGGCGTCCGTGGGGGCGGTGACCGGCTGGGTGTCGATCAGGGCCTGCAGGTCCGGATCGTCCAGGTCGAGAATGGGCACGTCGGTGCCCAGCGGGGTGCGGTCGGGCACACCGACGGAGGACGTGAGGATCGCGACCGGTGCGCCGTCGGCGAGCATGTGCGCGATCCGGTCGGCCGGGTACGTGGGGTCGACGGGAAGGTACGCGGCACCGCTCTTCAGCACGGCGAGAACACTGATGATCAGCTCGGCGGAGCGGTCGAGTGCGAGCGCGACCACGTCACCGGGGCCCGCGCCACGCGAGATCAGCAGGTGGGCAATCCGGTTCGCCCGTTCGTCGAGCTGCCGGTACGTGAGGGAGACCGCGGGCCGCACGCTCGCACCGACGGCGAGGGCCTCGGCGTCGGGTGTCTGCGCCACCTGCGCCGAGAAGTACTCGTCGAACGTGCGGGCCGGGACGGAGTGCTCCGCGTGGGACCATTCGCCGAGCACCCGGCCCCGCTCCCGCGGGGTCAGGATGTCGAGCCGGGCGATCCGCTGCTCGTGGTTCTCGACGAGCCGCTCGATCACCACGGCGAGGCGGTCCGCGAAGGACTCGACGGTCGCGGCATCGAAGAGTTCGGTGGAGTACTCGAACGTCACGTCGACCCCGCCGCTGTCCGGACGTTCCTGGAAGCGCAACGCCAGATCGAATTTCGCGGTCGTCGCGTCGAGCATCCGCACCGAGGCGGTGGTCCCGGCGAATCGCTCCGCCGCACCGTCCTGCTTCCAGTGCGACAGCATGACCTGGAACAGGGGATGGCGGGCCGACGACCGTGGGGGATTGACGAGTTCCACGATCCGGTTGAACGGCACGTCGGCGTGGTCGACGGCGTCGAGGTCGACGGCCCTGACCCGGTCCAGCAGTTCGGCGAACGTCGGGTCGCCCGACACGTCGGTCCGCAGGACCACCGTGTTGATGAAGCAGCCCACCATGGCGTCGAGGTCGGGGTGACTGCGACCGGCGACGGGCACGCCGAGGGCGATGTCCTCGCCGGCGCCCAGTCTTTCGAGCAGCACGGCCACGGCGGCGTGGACGATCATGAAGAAGCTCGCGCGGCGCTCGGCGGCGAGCGACTCGACGGCCGCGTGCAGCGACGGCGACAACGTGCGGTGGACGCTCGCGCCGCGGTTGGTGGGCAGGGCAGGTCGGGGGCGGTCGGTGCGCCAGCCCAGTTCGAGCGGCAGACCGTCGAGTTGCTCACGCCAGTAGTCGAGTTGGCCGGTCAGCAGCGGGGTCGCGTCGTCGCCGGCGCCTATGCGTTCGCGTTGCCACACGGCGACGTCCGGGTACTGCAACGGCAGCGGCGTGAACTCCGGTGCCCGTCCGGCGCGGCGGGCGTTGTACGCGAAGGCGAGATCGTCCAGCAGTTTCGACTGCGACCACTCGTCGCCGATGATGTGGTGCATCAACAGGACCAGTGTGTGCTGCGGTTCGTACAGCACCGCGCGCAGCGGCGGCTGGTCGGTGAGCCCGAGACCCACCGTCGTCATCGCCGCGATATGTCCCTCGATGTTGCCGACGTTGTCGACTCGTTCGAGCCGAACCTTCGCATCTCCGGCGGGAAGCACGACCTGGTGGGGCACCGAGTCGACGAGGGGGAACACCGTCCGCAACGACTGATGCCGGGTCACGACGTCCGCGAGCGCCGCGGACAGGGCGTCGGGTTCGAGGCCTTCCCCGAAATCGACGGCCAGTGCCAGCAGGTACGTTCCACCGCCGGCGGCGCTGTCGAGGAACCACAGGCGTTCCTGCGCGGGTGACAACGGCACCGGCGTGCCCTCGGGGAGGTCCCGCGGGGACGGCCTGCTCGCCGGTACCTGCTCGCCGGCGTCCTCCAGTTGCGCGGCCACAGCGGCCACGGTGGGATTCTCGAAGACCGTGGCAACCCGCAGTGGCACACCCAGTTCCGCGGTGATTGCGGACACGAGAGCGGCGGCGAGGAGGGAGTTCCCGCCGAGTGCGAAGAAGTCGTCGTGGACACCGACCTCCTCGGCGCCGAGCACCGAGGTGAACAGCGGGAGTATCCGGGCTTCGGTGTCGGTCCGCGGTGTGTCGCCGGCCTGTCCGAGCCAACGGGGGGCGGGCAGCGCGTCCTTGTCGACCTTGCCGTTGTGGGTCAACGGCAAGCGGTCGAGCATCACCAGTGCGGACGGCGTCATGTACCCGGGAAGGGAGCGGACCAGGTGCGCCCGCACCTGCTCCTCGACGGCGTCGTGCTCGCCGCCCGGCCGGGGAACGACGTATCCGACGATGCGCTGGTCGCCGCCGGCCCGCTCGTGCACCGTGGCCACCGCCGCCTGCACGTCGGGCACCGCGGTCATCGCGGCGCCGATCTCGCCGAGTTCGACACGATAACCGCGCAATTGGATCTGGTCGTCGATCCGGCCGTGGTAGTGGAGCGCGCCGGTCGCGTCGTACCGTGCGAGGTCGCCGGTGCGGTACATCCGCGTCCCGCCGGGCGCGAACGGGTCGGCGACGAACCGTCCCGACGTCAGGCCGGGACGCCCGACGTAGCCCGGGGACAGTCCGGGACCGGACACATAGATCTCGCCGGTCACGCCGGGCGGCACCGGACGCAGCCCCGGCCCGAGGACGTACGTGCGGAGGTCGCCGAGCGGAACCCCGATGTCCACCACGTCGGCGGCGGTGGCCTTCGTGGCGGTGACGTGCACGGTGGTCTCGGTGATCCCGTACATGTTGACCAGTTCGGTTCCCGCATCCGGACCGGTCGCGGCGAACCAGGCGCGCAGGACGGCGGGGTCGAGAGCCTCACCGCCGAACACGACGTACCGCAGTCGCAGCCGGTCGAACGAGTCCGCGCGGACGAGGGCGTCGACGAGATGCCCGAACGCGGACGGCGTCTGGTTCAGCACCGTGACACCCTCGTCGACGAGGAGCGCGGCGAGGTCGGCCGGTGACGTGAGGGTGGCCTCGTCGACTGTGACGAGGCGGCCGCCGTGCAGCAGCGCACCCCAGATCTCCCAGACGGAGAAGTCGAACGCGTACGAGTGCAGCAGGGGCCAGCAGTCGTCCTCGGTGAACGTGAACCATTCGCGGGACACGTCGAACAACCGCATCACGTTACGGTGCGGAATCGGAACGCCCTTGGGGACACCGGTGGATCCGGACGTGTAGATGATGTACGCGATGTCGTCCGCCTGCACGGCGTTCTCGAGTTCGCCGGACTCGGACTGTGCCGAGTCCTCCTCGACTCGCGGGAGGTCGCCGAGCAGGTCGGCGGATCCGATTCCCAGCGACGGCTGCGCGTCCCGCAGGATGAACCGCGCGCGTTCGGCCGGGGAGGACGGATCGATCGGCAGGTAGGTCGCGCCGCTGCGGAGAATCGCGAGGACGGCGACGATCAGATCGGTGCCGCGGGGGAGGCTGACGGCCACGACCGTGCCGCGGCCGGCGCCGGCCGTCCTCAGTTGCCGGGCCAGGGCGGCACTGCGACTCGAGAGGTCCCGGTACGACAGATCGTTCACCGCGACGCGGTCCGGGTGGGTGCGCGCCTGGGCGAGGAAGGCGGAGACGATGCTGTCCGGAAGCGCCGCTGCCGTGCCGGTGGTCCGGTCGAGGCCGGCCGCCGACCGCCACAGGTCCAGTTCGTCCGGAGCGCAGACGTCGACCACGGAGACGGGTTCTGCTGCCACGGAGATGGTTCGGAGGTAGTGCGCGAATCGGTGTGCGTGGTCCCGGATCTCGTCGTCCGTGTAGACCTCGGGATTTCCGGCCCATTCGAGGGTGAGCTCGTCCCCGGCGCCCGAGACGGAGATCACCACGTCCTCCACCGGACCGGTGGCGAGCTGATGCACCGTGCCGACGGTGGGACCGAAAGCGATTCTGGCGGCGAACGGTTTGACGTTCACCACCGCTCCGCCGGTGGCGCGGCTGCCTGCGTCCCGGACGCGCTGGAACGGACGCGTCTCGGCCAGTGCGGCGGCCACTCTGCCGATCACGTCGGCGAACGTCGGTCGTGCGTCGAGCGGAATGCGGAGCGGCACAATGTTCGTGGCCGTCACGGGCGACGTCAGCTCGATCCCGTTGCGGGCGAGCACCGGCACCCGGAGCGTCACCTCCTCCGCTCCCGTGTGGGCGCCGAGGTAGGCGGCCGCGGCCGCATAGACCGCTTCCGCCCACGTGGTCGCCTGCGCGGTGGCCGCCTCGCGCAGGCTCCCCGCGACGTCGGGGTCGATCGGGATCGTGTACCGATGGGGATCGGGGACGGGCCTGCGCACGGTGTCGCTGAATCCGACCGGGCGGGAAGCGCCGTGGGGCGCGTCGATGTCGGGGGCCGCGGCATCGAATTCCTGTGCCGCCTGGACGTGCGCCCGCAGCGGCGGAAATTTGGCCGGCCGGGGTTCGGTGCCCGCGAGCCGGGCCGCGTACAGCGCCGCGACGCGGCGGGTGAGCAGCGAATATCCGTAGGCGTCGAGCAATGCGTGCGGGGCGCGGAGGTACCAGAGCACACCGGAGTCGGTCGTGATCAGTGCCGTCCGCACGAGGGGAGCGGAGTCGAGGTCGAGCGGTCGGCGCACGTCCTCGCGCATCCACTCGAGGGCAGCGGCCCGGTCGCGTTGGAGACGTTCGAGTTCGGGGGCGTTGCGACGGTCGTGCACCTGGACGACGTCGGCCGAATCGGCACCGGGTTCGGCCCCGAAGCGGACCGAGAGCACCTCGGCCTCCTCGATCACCGTGCGTACCGCCGCGGCGACAGCGTCGATGTCGACGGGGGCGGCGACCTCCACGTACTCGGCCGTGGTGAATGCCGATCGGGTCGGGTCGAGATGGTGCCCGGCCCACAGCTCGCGCTGGGCGGCGGTCAAGCAGACGTCGGCCGTGTCCTCCCCGGTCTGCGGGGTGGACGGCGACGATATCGAAAGGGACATCTAACAGGCACTCCTGATGCTTTCGGCTTTCGGGCGTGGGGATTCCGGGCTTTCAGCTACTCAGCGTGTCAGGTTAGCCTAACCACATTGATTGTGGTCATCCGACTGCCGAGCACACCCGGCGCAGCTTCGGAACGAAGCGCTGCGCCGGAGTGTGGGCTTCGGGTCGACTCAGCAGACTTCGAGCGGGGAGAACGCGGAGACCAGCGCATCCGTGGTGGTCACCGAACCGCAGCGCTTCGCCGCATAGGTGAGCGCCATGAGGTGCTCGTCACGGCTGAAATCCGCGGTCGCGTCGGAGACCAGGAACGGCTGCACGTCCGACATGAACGCCTCGGCGGCACTCAGCATGCAGCCCATATGCGCGTAGACGCCCGTCACGATCAGCTGGTCGCGGCCGTGGTGGCCGAGCAACTGCCGGAGGTCGGTGCGCTGGAAGGCCGAGTATCGCCATTTGGTCACCTGGATGTCGCCCTCGCGGGGGGCGAGCGGCTCGACCACCTCGGTGTCCCGACCCGACGTCAATCCCGGGCCCCAGAAGTCGGCGAGGATGCCGCGACGCGACGGGTGCTGGTCGCCCGGCTGCATCGTGTAGATCACGGGAATCCCGGCTTCCGAGCACAGTTCGCGGATCCGGACCATGTTCGCCATCGCAGTCGACATCGGCTCCGCACGCACGTCGTACGCGTCGATGAAGTAGTTCTGCATGTCGTGGACCAGCAGTGCGGAACGCCGGGGGTCGAGCCGCCAGGACACCTTCGATTCGGGGACCTCCCGGATCGCCGGGATCGTGTAGGTCGAAATGGGCGGGATGGCCATATGGTTCCTCACTGTCGGTCTTGTCGACGTCTGGGCGTATGCCGCACGAATTTCGGTGAACGACAGCGCTCCGCTCCACCGCTCGCGCGTTCGGTTAGGCTAGCCTTTGCTACCAGGCTCTGCAATCGCCAGGTGTGTGGGTGCGCGGCGCACAGTAAGGTGACTGAGCGGTGGGGGCCGGGCACTGGCCTCCCGTGCCGGAGCCGCTGACCAGGAGAGACTGTTGACCACGCTGCTGTTACTGCTGCTGATCGTCGTCGTGATCGTGGGCATCGTGCTGATCCTGCGGAATCGGACCGGGAAGAAGACCACTCCTGCTGCCAGGGTCGATCCGCTCGCCGACTACCCGGAGGTCTACGACCCGTACAAGATCGGAGTCGGCGACATCATCACGTACGCCGGAATCGATCACGTCGTGCGCGGCACCATCACCCTCGACGAAGAGGGATACATCTGGCACGAACACCTCCTCGACGGGTCCACCGGTCAGCGATGGCTGACCGTCGAGAACGACGAGGGCAACCTCGACATGACGCTGTGGATGCGCCGCGAGGGCACGGGGCTCGAACCGAACGGTGACGTGATCCTCGACGACAGGGTGCACCGGCAGATCGAGCGCGGCACCGCCTCGTTCACCGCGGAAGGCACCACCGGAACCGCACCCCAGGGCATCGTCGACTACGCCGACTACGAGACGGCCGACAAGACCGGCCTGCTGTCCTTCGAGCGCTGGGCGCGGACGCAGTCGTGGGAGGTCTCCACGGGCCGCGCCGTCACGCGGGGTGAACTCACCGTGATCCATTCCGGTCCGCCGCAGTGACACTGCACGTCCTCGACATCGAGTCGCGCGATGTGACGGCCGAGGCACTCGGTCTCGTCGTGAACGCTGAAACGCCGTGCCCGCTGGCCGAACTCACCATCACGCACGGTGACGACCGAGTGACACTCGCGGTTCTCGGGGCGTCGCACGCGGTGACGGCGTCCGCGGCGGGCAGCCGAATCACCGAACAGGTCTCGTGCGACGCGGTCCAGGCAGGCGGCAGGCCGTTGCCCGTATCCGACAGCGCGAGCGGGTACCGGTTCGACTCGACCACCGACACCGTCGACCGCACCCACCTCGAGCAGACCGCCGACTGGCTGCGGCGCCAGGCCACCGAGGTGGACGGGTGGATCTGCGGGGCGTTCCCCGGTGACCACACCGCGCTGACCGCGCTCACGGCGGCCAAAGATTCGGGCGGATGGGTCTGGCAGACCTGGCATCTGTACCCAGGAGACAAAGGCGGGGTGATCGTGAAAACTCGAAGCAGGTGGCAGCCGTGAGCCGGTTCAGTGCGCGCGTGCGGCTCGTCCCGATGCTGCTCCTGGTGTTGGCCGCGACCGCGTGCGGCGGCGGCGTCCGCGACTACATCGCCGACACCTACGCCCTGCAGAACACCGCGGGCGACGCGAAGACGTACACGTCGAACGACCCCGTGGGGACGACCGTCTCGAACATCGTCGCCGAAGAGGACCCGGCGGCGCGGAAGGCCGACGGCGGCAGCGAATACCTGCGCTACGACGACGACATCGTCACGGTCAGCGCTGGGCCGGGTGGCGGCAGCCTCGTCCGCGTCGAAGACATCGACGGCCGGTACAGGAGTGGCGGGTTCGCCTATCTGGGGCCCGGTTTCAACCCCGGTTCACCGGCAGGCGGCGCCAGCGGCAGCGGCGGATCCGGGAGCGCGAAATGACAGAGAACACTCGACTGGGGAGAAGCGCGTGAACACCACCTACACGGCGGCAGCAACGGAAATCGGCAGCGTCGACGTCGGGCTGCTCGCCGTCGGCATGCTCGGCACCCTGGCGTACTTCGTCATCGGCATCGCCGTCCTCGGAGTCGGCTTCGCGGTACTCGACCTCGCCACCCCCGGCAATCTCCGGCACCAGGTGTACGTCGACAAGAACCCCAACGCGGCAATCCTGCTGGCGTCGAACCATCTCGCCCTCGCCGTCGTCGTGGTCACGGCGATCCTCACCAGCTCCGACGGATTCGCGCAGGGGCTCGCCGACTCCGCGGTCTACGGCCTCTTCGGTGTGCTGCTGCAGGTCATCGCGCTGCGCCTGATGAATCTGCTGCTGCCGGGACAACTCGTCGGTCTGGTCGGGAACCCGCAGATGTGCGGTGCCGCATGGGCGGTCGGTGCGAGCCTCTTCGCCATCGGCCTCGTGAACGCCGCCGCACTCACCTGATCTCGTGACGACCACCGCGGCAGAGCCGAATATCTCCACCACCCGCGCGCTCGGCGGGCGGGCAAGGGCGTTCCTGCTCGCCGCGGTGGCAGCCTGTGCGGCGTGCGGGCTGATCTACGAACTGGCACTGCTGACACTGTCGGTCAGTCTGACCGGCGGCGGGATCACCCAGACGTCGCTGATCGTTGCGGGTTTCGTGGCCGCACTCGGAGTGGGGGCCCTCGCCGCCAAGCCGCTGCTCTCCACCGCGGCCGCGTCGTTCGTGGTCGTCGAGATCGTCCTCGGCCTCGTCGGCGGGTTCAGCGCGGTGACGCTGTACGTGACGTTCACGTTCTTCGGTTCCAGCGCAATCGTTCTGGTGCTCGCCACCGCACTGATCGGTGTGCTGGTGGGCGCCGAGGTGCCGCTGCTGATGACGCTGCTGCAGTCGGGCCGCAGCGACACCGACGCCGAGAGCACCGGAAAAGTGCTGGCGAACCTCAACGCCGCCGACTACGCAGGCGCCCTGGTCGGTGGCCTGCTCTGGCCGTTCGTCCTGCTGCCGATCGCCGGGATGATCCGCGGCGCCGCCATCACCGGCATCATCAACCTCGTTGCCGCCGCGGTGGTGGCGCTGATCCTGCTGCGGTGGCAGCTGAGCCTGCGCACCCGGTTGCTCGCCGTCGTGGCAATGCTCGTCGCCGCCGCGTGCATCGCGGTGCTGCTGGTGCGCGCCGACGGCATCGAGACCACGTCGCGGCAACGGCTCTACACCGACCCGGTGGTCGCCGCGGAAAGGTCGCAGTACCAGGAGATCGTGGTCACCGAGCGCGGGGGAGACGTGCGGCTCTTCCTCGACGGCGACCTCCAGTTCTCCAGCATCGACGAACATCGGTACACCGAATCGCTGGTGTACCCCGCGATGGCCGCCGACCCGAAACGGGTGCTGATCCTCGGCGGGGGCGACGGCCTCGCCGCCCGGGAGGTCCTGCGACTGCCCGGGGTCGAGGAGATCGTGCAGGTGGAGCTCGACCCTGCGGTCGTCGAACTCGCGAACACCCGGCTGTCCGGGCTGAATCAGGGAGCACTGCAGGACCCGCGCGTGCACGTCGTCCTCGACGACGCGTTCCGGTGGCTACGCGACGCACCCGATTCGGGTTTCGACGCCGTCATCGTGGACCTCCCTGACCCGGACACCCCGGCGCTCGGCCGCCTGTACTCCACCGAGTTCTACGGTCTCGCCGCCGCCGCCCTGAATCCCGGCGGACTGATGGTGGTGCAGTCGGGAAGCCCCTATTCGACGCCGGACGCGTACTGGCGCACCACGTCGACGGTCGCGTCCGCGGGCCTGGCCGTCACGCCGTATCACGTGCTGGTGCCGAGTTTCGGGGACTGGGGTTACGTCCTCGCCCGGCGGGGACCCGAACCGCCGGCCCTGCGCCTACCCCGCGACGTCCCCGAACTGCGCTTCCTCGACGAGCCGACCCTCGCCGCGTCCGCGATCTTCCCGCGCGACCGTCCCCGCCGCGAACTCGAGCCCTCCACCCTCGACCGCCCGCGCATCGTCGACGACATGCGGAAGGGCTACGAGCGCTGACGCGCCCGTGAGTACTTATTAACGGCCGGGCGTTAATAAGTACTCACAGGCCGAAGGCATATAGTTCATAGATATACTAAAAGCGGAGGTGGCGGGCACTGGGCCCGCCACCAGCTCGCGATAGGGTTCCCCCATGACCGATGACGCAGCGCCGGTGCCCGTCGAGGTACCGGACAGCCTCGACTTCTGGTCGTTCATCGAACTGGCGAACCGGCGCCTGAGCACGGAATACGGCTCGACGCACGAACTCGCCACCCAAGTCCTCCTGACGTTGAACCGCGCGTCGAACGTGGTGACGTACGACCTGGAGTCGTCGATTCACCGCCCGCGCGGCCTGTCGTGGTCGGCGTTCCGGCTGATGTTCGTGACGTGGCTGGCCGGACCCGTCGAGTCGAAGACGGCGGCCAAGCTCACCGGTATGAGTAGGGCTGCCGTCTCGAATTTGACGAAGACGCTGGTCGGTGGTGGTCTGATGGAACGGACCCCGGACGAGCGGGACGGCCGGTCCGTCCAGTTGTCGCTCACCGAGAAGGGCCGGAGCGAGATCGGTGAGATCTACCGTGAGCAGAACGAGCGGGAACATGCCTGGGCGAGTGTTCTCACCGAACCGGAGCAGCGCATTCTCGTCATGCTGCTGGACAAGCTGATCACCAACCGCAGCCAGTTCGACGTCCGCGGGCGTAACTGACCCCTGCTGTGCCTCCCGGGAAATCTGTGCTTGCCATCACGCCCGTAATTTAGTTAATGTGTTTACTACTACGGACACGCACTTCTAGGGAGGCCGGTCATGGCGTTCTATCGGCACGTGGGCAACATCCCGCCAAAGCGGCACACCCAGCACCGTGACGACAACGGTCAGCTCTACTTCGAGGAATTGATGGGAGAAGAGGGGTTCTCCTCCGACTCCTCACTGCTCTACCACCGCCACATCCCGTCGGCGATCGTCGATGCCACCGTGTGGGAGCTGCCCGACCAGAGCACGACACCCAATCATCCGCTCAAGCCGCGCCACCTCAAGTTGCACGACCTGTTCCCGGACACGGTCTGGGCCGACACCGACGTGGTCACCGGACGCCGGTTGATCCTCGGCAACGCGGACGTCCGCATCTCCTACGTGGTCGCCGCCAAGGAGTCGCCGCTGTACCGCAACGCGATCGGCGACGAGATGGTCTACGTCGAATCCGGTGCCGCCACCGTCGAAACCGTGTTCGGCGCGCTCGAGGCGAAGCAGGGCGACTACGTTCTCATTCCGATGTCGACCACCCACCGCTGGATCCCGCGGGGACCGGAACCGTTGCGTGCCTACGCGATGGAGGCCAACAGTCACATCGTCCCGCCGAAGCGTTACCTGTCCCGGTTCGGTCAGCTGCTCGAGAACGCGCCCTACTGCGAGCGCGACCTGCACGGGCCGTCCGACACGCTGCAGGTCGAGGGCACCGACGTGGAGGTGCTCGTCAAGCATCGGACGTCGCACGGGATCGTCGGCACGCGAATGGTGTACCCGCACCATCCCTTCGACGTCGTGGGCTGGGACGGGTGCCTCTACCCCTACACGTTCAACATCTCCGACTACGAGCCCATCACCGGGCGCGTGCACCAGCCGCCGCCGGCGCACCAGGCGTTCGAGGGCAACAACTTCGTCATCTGCAATTTTGTGCCCCGCAAGGTCGACTACCACCCGCTGTCGATTCCGGTGCCGTACTACCACTCGAACGTCGACTCCGACGAGATCATGTTCTACGTCGGCGGAGACTACGAGGCGCGCAAGGGTTCCGGCATCGGCCAGGGCTCGATCTCGATTCATCCCGGCGGACATGCGCACGGTCCGCAGCCCGGCGCGTACGAACGCAGCATCGGGGCCGAGTTCTTCGACGAACTCGCCGTCATGGTCGACACGTTCCGCCCGCTCGAACTCGGCGAGGGTGCCGTGGCGTGCGAGGACTCGGGCTACGCGTGGACGTGGGCAGGGCGGGGGCCGACGCCGTGATCTCCGCCCTCTTCGCCGGTCTCTGCGACGACGCCGCCCTCTTCCCGCCCGGAAACGCACCCCTGCCCGACGCCCTGCCCGCGCACGCCGGACATTTGTCGGCGCCGTACGCGGATCTGGTCGGTCCCTTCGTCTTTCCGGTCGCCCGGCTGGGCGAATTGACCCCCGGTGCGCTCGAACTGAGCCTGACGCTGCCCGGCGGTCCGGCCACGCTCGAACCCGCACTCGACCGCCTCGCGCAGATCGACGGTGCCACCGCGGTGGCACTCGAGATCGCGGTGCCCGCAGACCAGACGGCCGCGGAGTTCTTCGCTGCGATGGACGCCGTCGAGGCGCTGACCGCCGGGCTCGACGTGTTCGTGGAGGTGCCGCGTGGCGAGCGCCGGCCCGACTTCCTCGCCGCACTGACCGGCGGCCCGTTCGCGGCGAAGTTCCGCACGGGTGGCGTGGTCGCCGAGGCCTACCCGGACGAGACCGAACTCGCCGCTGCGCTGCACACCGTCATCGCGTCGGGAATCCCGTTCAAGGCCACCGCCGGACTGCACCACGCCGTCCGCAACACCGATCCGCACACGGGATTCGAACAGCACGGTTTCCTCAACGTGCTGCTCGCCACCCGGCACGCACTCGGCGGCGCCGGCGTCGACGAGGTGGCCGCCACCCTCGCCGGACGTGACGGCACACCGCTCGCCCGCGAGCTGCGCGACCTCCCGGCCGACGTCGTCGGCGCCGTTCGCACCGCCTTCCGATCCTTCGGCACGTGCAGCATCCTCGAACCCCTCGAGGATCTCGTCGCACTGCACCTCGTGCCGTCTTCCGTCCTCGCCTCCGCAGATCAAGGAGCCCACGCATGACCGTCCTCGACATCCCCGCAGATTCCCTCTTCGGAATCGAGAACCTGCCGTACGGCGTGTTCTCGACCGCCGACTCGACCCCACGGGTCGGAGTGCGGGTGGGAGATTCCGTCGTGGATCTCGCCGCCGCACTGGGTGACGACGTCTTCGCACAGCCCACCCTCAACGCCTTCATGGCGCAGGGCCGGGCCCGCTGGACCGAGGTCCGCAGGCAGATCACCGAACTCGTGCAGGGCGACGTCGCCGACACCGCGGTGTTCGCCGTCGAGGACGTGACGATGCACCTGCCGGTTGCCGTCGCCGACTACGTCGACTTCTACGCCTCCGAGTACCACGCCACGAATCTCGGGCGACTGTTCCGCCCCGACTCCGAGCCGCTGATGCCCAACTGGAAGCACCTGCCGGTTGGATACCACGGGCGGTCGAGCACCGTCATCGTGTCCGGCACGGACGTCATCCGGCCCTGCGGGCAGCGCAAGACCCCGGCTCAGGACGCCCCCGACTTCGGGCCGTCCCGCCGCCTCGACATCGAGGCCGAGATGGGCTTCCTCGTCGGTGTCCCGACGAAGCTGGGGGAGACGATCACCCCGGATCAGTTCGCGGAGTATGTGTTCGGGGCGGTCGTCGTGAACGACTGGTCCGCCCGCGACATCCAGGCCTGGGAGTACGTGCCGCTCGGCCCGTTCCTCGGGAAGAGCTTCGCGACGTCGATTTCCCCGTGGGTGGTTCCGCTCGACGCGCTCGAGGCGGCCCGCATCGACACCCCGACGCAGGATCCGCAGCCGCTGCCGTACCTGCGCGGCGAGGAGAAGTGGGGCCTGGACATCGACCTGGCCGTCGAATGGAACGGACACGTCGTGTCGCGTCCGCCGTATGCGCGGATGTACTGGTCGCCGGCGCAGATGCTCGCACACACCACGATCAACGGCGCCGCCGCCAGCACGGGCGACCTGTTTGCGTCGGGCACCATCTCCGGACCCGAGAAGGATCAGCGTGGTGCGTTCATCGAGCTGACCTGGGGTGGGCAGGAACCTGTCGTCGTCGGGGACGAGAAGCGCACGTTCCTCGAGGACGGCGACGAGATCGCCATCTCCGCCACCGCCCCGGGCCCGAACGGCACCCGCATCGGCTTCGGTGAGGTGCGGGCCCGCATTGCTCCGCCCGTGAGTACTTGTTAACCGCGGGCGGTTGATAAGTACTCACGGGTGGTAGGCAGTAGTCATGACCGAGAACTTCGTCGAGACCACTGCCGAGCCGGACACCGGCGTCGCGTTCCTCACCCTGAACCGCCCCGAACAGCGCAATCCGCTGTCGTCCGAGGCCATGCGGGACGTCACCGCGGCGCTCCGGAAGCTGGGCGACGACGACACCACCCGCGTCGTCGTCATCAGGGCTGCAGGACCGGTGTTCTCCGCAGGCCACGACCTGAAGGAGATGATCGGCCGCACACTCGAGGACGAGCAGGCCATCTTCGACACCTGTGTCGAGATGATGCAGACCGTGCAGGACATTCCCCAACCGGTCATCGCGTCCGTTCAGGGCGCGGCGGTCGCGGCGGGCTGTCAGCTCGCGGCGTCCTGCGACCTGGTCGTCGCGTCGTCGAACGCCGTGTTCGGGACGCCGGGGGTGAAGATCGGCCTGTTCTGCTCCACCCCGATGGTGGCCCTCAGCCGCGCGATCGGACGTAAGCGCGCCCTGCAGATGCTGCTCACCGGGGAGACGATCGGGGCGGAGACCGCCGCGGACTGGGGGCTGGTGAACCTGGTCGTGCCACCCGAGGAACTCGACGTGCAGACCAGGGCTCTCGCCGCGAAGATCACGACGGCCAGCCCGCTCACCGTGAAGATCGGCAAGCAGGCGTTCTACCGGCAGATCGAGCTTCCCCAAGGCGAGGCCTACGTGGCGATGGCGGAGACGATGGCCACCAACGCGATCACATGCGACGCCCAGGAGGGCATGCAGGCTTTCGTCGACAAGCGCACTCCGCACTGGCAGGGAAAATAGCGCACGCTACCTGCATTGCGCGGTCCAGCGAACCGGCGAAGGATCAAGTGTGCAGTGGCTGCGGCCGCGGGCCGTCGGTGCCCGCTGACGGTGGACCGCGACGGGTCGGTCACCGAGATCGTTCTCACTGCGGGGCGACCGTCCCGCGGGAGGTGACTATCGATGTTCATCCAGGTTATTCAAGGAAAGGTGTCCGACGAGGCCGGCCTACGCCGGTGCATGGACCGCTGGACGGAGGACGTGCGACCGGGAGCGACGGGCTTCCTGGGCTGCACCCAAGGATTGTGCGACGACGGAACGTTCATCGCCCTCGCGCGGTTCGAATCGGCCGAAGCCGCCCGGCGTAACAGCGAGCGTCCGGAGCAGGGCGCGTGGTGGGCGGAAACCGAGCGGTGCTTCGAGGGTGCCGTGTCGTTCATGGACTGCCCGGACGTGATGGAGTGGATGGGTGGTGGCTCGGACGACGCGACATTCGTTCAGGTCATGGAGGGGCACACCTCCGACGCGAGTCGGATGCGGGAGCTGCTGGAACAGGCCGAACCCCAGGTTCATCAGCTGCGCCCGGAGATCCTCGGCGGAACGTTGTGCACGTACGGCGACGGCGGGTATGTCGAGGCGGTGTACTTCACCTCGGAATCGGAGGCCCGCGAGCACGAGAAGGTCGAGATCCCGGACGACCTGAGGTCGTTGTTCGAGGAAGAGGGGCGGTTGATGGGCGACGTTTCGTACTACGACATGCACGAGCCGATGCTGGTGCCTGCAGGGCGGTAGCCGAAACCTCCGGCAAGGTACTTGGACGTCCTATAACCTTCGTGCATGAGTCTGGATGCGCGTACCGATACCGTCGACGGAGTGCTGCGGCGCTCGGCCGCCAAGTTCCCCGACCGCAGGGCACTGACGTTCGAGGACCGCACGTGGACGTACCGTGAACTCGACGACGCGGTCAGCCGAGCGGCCGCCTACCTGCAGTCGCTCGGACTGTCGGCCGGTGAGCGGGTGGCCGCGTACGGCACCAACTCGGACGCGTACACGATCGGGTTCCTGGCCTGCGCGCGTGCAGGTCTCGTGCACGTCCCCGTCAACTATGCGCTCAAGGGTGACGAGCTGACCTATCTGGTGTCGCAGTCCGGGAGCGCCGCCGTGCTGGTCGATCCGGCGCTGAGGGGCACGCTCGACTCGGCCCGCGGCGCCCTCGAACTGCGCCACGTGATTCCCCTGCGCGACGCCGAAGACTCGCTTCTCGCCCACAGCGGCTCCGGCGACGTCCCCGTGCTCGCGGTGCCGGTCGCGTCCACCGATCTGGCGCAGTTGCTGTACACATCCGGGACGACGTCGAAGCCGAAGGGCGCCATGATGACTCACGGCGCTCTCGTGCACGAGTACGTGTCTTCCATGATCGCCCTCGCGCTGAGCGACGGTGACAATCCGCTGATTTGCATGCCGCTGTACCACTCGGCGGGCATGCACGTCTTCATGATGCCGTACCTGTCGGTGGGCGCCTCGGTGAATCTGATGCAGACCCCGGACATCCCGGAGATCCTGCGGCGCATCGAGGCGGATCGCATCGGCTCGCTGTTCCTGGCGCCGACGGTGTGGGTGCCGCTCGCCGGACATCCGGATCTCGGGACCCGCGACCTGTCGTCGCTGAAGAAGGCGCAGTACGGCGCGTCGATCATGCCCGTGACGGTGCTGAACAGGCTGCGCGAACGCTACCCCGACCTCGGGTTCTACAATTGCTTCGGACAGTCCGAGATCGGTCCGCTCGCCACGGTGCTGCAGCCCGAGGAACACGAGGAGCGGCCGTCGTCGTGCGGCAAGGCCGTGTTCTTCGTCGAAACGCGGGTGGTGGATCCGGACGGCAACGACGTTCCGGACGGCACGCCCGGTGAGGTGCTCTACCGTTCGCCCCAGCTGTGCCTGGGGTACTGGGACAACCCCGACGCCACCGCGGAGGCGTTCCGCGACGGCTGGTTCCACTCGGGGGATCTGGTGACGCGGGACCCGGAGGGGTACATCACCGTCGTCGACCGCATCAAGGACGTCATCAACACCGGCGGCATCCTGGTGGCGTCGCGGGAGGTCGAGGACGCGGTCTACACGCATCCGGACGTGGCCGAGGTCGCGGTCATCGGGACGCCGGACGACAAGTGGATCGAGGCGATCACCGCGGTCGTGGTGTTGCGGGAGAACGCGGCCGGCGTGACGCCGGACGGGTTGATCGCCCACGTCAAGGAGCGCATCGCGCCGTTCAAGGTGCCCAAGCAGGTGGTGTTCGTGGACGAACTGCCCCGCAACCAGAGCGGGAAGCTGCTCAAACGCGAACTGCGGGCCACGCTCTGACTAAATCCTGGTCGACGCCCGCTCGATCAGCTCGACCGGGAGTTTCACCGATTCCACGTCGTTGCCCGCGATGATCGACAGGAGATGACGCACACCCGTCGCGCCGATCAGGCGCGCGGGTGAGCGGACGGTCGTCAGCGGCACCGGCAGCTGGGCGACCACCGGAATGTCGTTGTACCCGACGAGCGCGAGGTCGTCGGGGATCCGCAGCCCGAGGTCGCGGGCGACGCCGAGGACGCCGATCGCGATGGTGTCGCTGACGGTGAAGATCGCCTCGGGACGCGAATCCGACTCGAGGAGAACGGTGGCCGCGGCGACACCGCCGGACACGTCGAAGTCGGAGCGGACGACGCGATCCGGGCGGAGTTCGATGCCGTTCTCGGCCAGTGCGGCGCGGAATCCGGCGAGGCGGTCGCGGGAGGTGCTCGCATGGTCGGGGCCTGTGATGACGGCGACCTCGGTGAAGCCGCGGTCGAGGAGATGGCGTCCGGCGAGGTAGCCGCCCCGGTGGTCGTCGCCGGACACGAACGGCAGACCGACGTCGGCGTGCCGGTTGAGCTGCAGCATCGGCAAAGCCCCCACCGACAGTGAGTCGACGAATTCGCGGCCGGGACTGTGCAGGCTGCTGAGCAGCAGGCCGTCCACCTGCCTGCTGACGAGGAACTCGATGGCGCGGCGCTGGGCGTCGAGGTCGTCAGGCGGGCTCGACAGCAGCACCGAGTAGCCGGCCTGCGTGGCCGTCTCCTCGATGCCCTGGAACATCGTCGCGACCACGCCGTCGGTGAGTCGCGGCATGACGACGCCGAGGGTGGTGGTCTTGCGCGTCCGCAGGCTCGCGGCCCACAGGTTGGGCTGGTAGCCGAGTTCCACCGCCACCTCGCGAACCCGCAGCGCGGCCTCGGACCAGCCGTCGGCGGGTTCGGGCTGCCGGAGCACCCGGGATGCCGTCGACACGTGGACGCCGGCGCGTTCGGCGATCTCGCGGAGGGTAGGCGGACGCCCGGAGGTGCGTGTCGGGCGGTCCGGCTGGTTCACGGGCAATCCTCGCGCTCGGGGACGGGGGCCGGCGGGTGTCGTGGTTGACGGCTGCCGGAACGCGCCTTAGTCTACGTGACGAAATCGTTCGTGCAATCGTTCTCGCGAACGTTTGCACATCAGCCCCACCGGCCCCGTGGAGGAACAATGTCCGACTCGCAGTCCCTGTCCCAGCTGTTCGCCCTCGACTCGCTGCTCGACACCGAGGAGATCGCGATCCGCGACACCGTGCGCCGATTCGCGGACGAGAAGATCCGGCCCCACATCGGCGAATGGTTCGAAGCGGCGGCACTGCCCGTGCGTGAACTGGCGGAAGGGCTGGGCGAACTCGGCGTGCTCGGTATGCACCTCGAGGGATACGGCTGCGCCGGCATGAGCGCCACCGCGTACGGCCTGGCCTGCCTGGAACTCGAGGCCGTCGACTCCGGAATCCGCAGCCTCGTGTCCGTCCAGGGCTCGCTGGCCATGTACGCGATCCACCACTACGGCAGCGAAGACCAGAAGCAGGAATGGCTGCCCCGGATGGCCGCGGGCAAGGCGATCGGCTGCTTCGGACTGACCGAGCCCGACTTCGGCTCCAACCCCGCCGGCATGCGCACGGGCGCAAAGCGGGACGGTGACGACTGGATCCTCAACGGCACCAAGATGTGGATCACCAACGGGTCCGTCGCCGACGTCGCCGTCGTGTGGGCGCGCACCGACGACGGCATCCGCGGATTCGTCGTGCCCACCGACACCCCCGGCTTCTCGGCGCCCGAGATCAAGCACAAGATGTCGCTGCGGGCGTCCGTCACCTCGGAGCTCGTGCTCGAGGACGTCCGGCTGCCCGAATCCGCGATGCTGCCGGAGGCCAAGGGACTGTCCGGTCCGCTCGGCTGCCTCAACGAGGCCCGGTTCGGCATCATCTTCGGTGCGATGGGCGCCGCCCGCGACTGCCTCGAATCCGCCATCTCCTACGCGCAGGACCGTCAGGTCTTCGACAAGTCGCTCGCCGCCTACCAGATCACGCAGGTCAAGATTGCCGACATGGCCCTCGAGGTCGGCAAGGGCCACCTGCTGGCGTACCACCTCGGACGTCTCAAGGATCGCGGCGTGGCACGTCCCGAGCAGGTCAGCACGGGCAAGCTGAACAACGTCCGCGAGGCCATCGCCATCGCCCGCGAGTGCCGCACCATCCTCGGCGCCAACGGAATCACGCTGGAATACCCCGTGATCCGCCACGCCAACAACCTCGAGTCCGTGCTCACCTACGAGGGAACGTCCGAGGTCCACCAGCTCGTGATCGGCAAGGCGCTGACGGGCGAGGCAGCGTTCCGGTGAGAAGTGCATCCCTGGATGGCCTGCTGATCGCCGACTTCGGGCGGGTGCTCGCCGGGCCGTACGCCACGATGCTGCTCGCCGACCTCGGTGCCGACGTCGTCAAGATCGAGCGCGCAGGCGTCGGGGACGACACCCGGCAGTGGGGGCCGCCGTGGGTGGGCGACGAATCCACCTACTTCCAGTCCGTCAACCGCAACAAGCGGTCCTTCGCCTGGGATCTGCGCGACCCCGCCGACCTGCAGCAGGCGCGGGAACTGGCCGCCCGGGCGGACGTGGTGGTGGAGAACTTCCTTCCCGGCACGATGGACCGGCTCGGGCTCGGCTACGACGCCGTGCGGGAGATCAATCCCGACGTGGTCTACTGCTCCGTCACCGGGTTCGGCGGCGAGAACAACCTGCCCGGGTACGACCTGCTCATCCAGGCCGTCGGCGGGTTGATGAGCATCACCGGTCCCGAACCTGGCGTTCCGACGAAGGTCGGGGTGGCCGTCGTCGACATCATCACCGGACTGCACGCCGCGGTCGGGATCCTGGCGGCGCTGCGCCACCGCGATCGCACCGGGGAGGGGCAGCGGGTCGAGGTGAACCTGCTGTCGTCGCTGCTGTCCGCCCTCGCGAACCAGACGTCGGGGTATGTGGGCGCCGGTGTCGTCCCGCAGGCGATGGGCAACCGGCACCCCAGCATCGCGCCGTACGAGGTCTTCCGGACCGGCGACCGTCCGCTGGTGCTGGCGGTGGGGAACAACCGTCAGTTCGCCTCTCTCGTCGAGGTTCTCGGTGTGCCCGAACTCGCCGGCGACGAGCGGTACGCGACCAACACGCAACGGGTGGCGCACCGCGAGCAACTGGTCCGGGACATCACCGCGGCGCTGTCCGCGGGCTCGGCGGACGAGTGGTTCGAGAAGCTGACGGCGCAGGGTGTCCCGTGCGGCCCGCTCAACGACATCGCCGACGCAGTGGCGCTCGCCGAGCGGCTCGGGCTGAATCCGGTGGTCGAGATCGACGACCCCCGCAGGGACCGGCCCGTACGTCAGGTGGCGAACCCGATCCGGCTCAGCGCCACCCCGGCGAGCTACCGCAGCGCGCCGCCGCGGCTCGGCGAGGACACCCCAGCCGTGAGTACTTGTTAACCGCCCGCGGTTAACAAGTACTCACGGGGGCTCTTCCCTAAGGGAGTGTTAGGAAGGCTCCGCGGCCCTTCCGTATCGATGTGACGTGACCCACTGTGGTGTGAACGCAGAGATCCAGGGCATCGAGAGGAGTCCCGCGTGAGCACCACATCGACGGGTGAGCGCCGAGTCATCGGCAATGTTTTGAAAGGTTCGGTCGGCAACCTGATCGAATGGTACGACTGGTACGTCTACGCGGCGTTCAGTGTGTACTTCGCGAAGGAGTTCTTCCCGGAAGGCGACACCACCGCGCAGCTGCTTTCCACGGCAGCCGTTTTCGCGGTCGGATTCCTGATGCGGCCGATCGGCGGCTGGATCATGGGACGGTACGCCGACCGGCACGGACGCCGATCGGCGCTCACCCTGTCGGTGACCGTGATGGCGGCGGGTTCGCTCGTCATCGCCGTCACGCCGTCCTACGCGAGCATCGGGCTCGTGGCACCGGTCCTTCTGGTGATCGCCCGGATGCTGCAGGGGCTGTCGGTCGGCGGCGAGTACGCCACCAGCGCCACGTACCTGGCCGAGGTCGCGTCGCCCGGCAGGCGCGGGTTCTACTCGAGCTTCCAGTACGTCACGCTCGTCGCCGGGCAGCTGATCGCACTGGGTGTGCAGATCATCCTGCAACTGACGTTGCCTGCGGAGGCCATGCAGTCGTGGGGCTGGCGGATCCCGTTCCTGATCGGCGCCGCCGGTGCCGTCGCGGTGATGTGGCTCCGTCGCACGATGGACGAGTCGGAGGCGTTCACCGACGAGGTGGAGGCGAAGCGTGACGCAGACTCCTCGGACGGTGGGCCGAAGGAAGGTTCGCTCCGGATGCTGCTGCAGTACCCCCGCGAGTGCCTGCTGGTGTGCGCCCTGACGCTCGGTGGTTGTGTGGCGTTCTACACGTACACCACGTACATGCAGAAGTACATGATCAATACGTCCGGCATCTCCAAGGACACGGTGGCGTGGATCAACTTCGCGGCCCTGCTGGTGTTCATCGTGTTGCAGCCGATCGGCGGCGCACTGTCCGACCGCATCGGTCGCCGGAAGCTGCTCATCTTCTTCGGGATCGGCGGAACCGTGCTCACCGTGCCCTTGATGACGGTGCTCGGGAAGACGACGAACCCCCTGGTCGCGTTCGGCCTGATGATGCTGGGACTGATCGTCGTCACCGGGTACACGTCGGTGAACGCGATCGTGAAGACCGAGCTGTTCCCGACCAAGGTTCGCGCGCTCGGGGTCGGGCTGCCGTACGCGCTCACGCTGGCGATCTTCGGCGGAACGGTCGAGACCGTCGCCCTCGCCCTGAAGCGGGCCGGCCACGAATCGCTATTCTTCTACTACGTGACCGGGTGCATCGCGATCTCGCTCGTCGTCTACTTCTTCATGCGTGAGACTTCGGACGGTTCGCCGCTCGACCGGACGACCAGCCGGGAGGACACCCCGGACGACGACGTCGAACTGGTCGACTCACGGAGCTGATCGAAGGGAAGAGAAGTGCAGATCGCGGTGGTCGAGGACGACGACGGAGTCGGCGACGCACTCGTGGAAGCATTGGCCACCCACGGCCACGAGGCGGTGCGCATGCGCCGCGGTTCCGATCTTCTTCTCGGCCATCGCGGTATGGACGCGGTGATCCTCGACCTCGGTCTCCCCGACGCGGACGGCCTGCAGGTGCTCCGGCAGCTGCGGGCCGTCAGCGACGTTCCGGTGGTGATCCTCACCGCCCGCGACGACGAAC
This sequence comes from Rhodococcus mengyinensis, assembly GCF_048381435.1. Classification (NCBI taxonomy): domain Bacteria; kingdom Bacillati; phylum Actinomycetota; class Actinomycetes; order Mycobacteriales; family Nocardiaceae; genus Rhodococcus; species Rhodococcus mengyinensis. The sequence goes on from NZ_JBLWIT010000049.1 coordinate 44,053, forward strand.
GGTCGGTGGTGCGGGGACTGCGGGGCGGGGCGGACGACTACCTCGTCAAGCCGGCGCGGCTCGCGGAATTGCTGGCGCGGCTCGACGTCGTGACCCAGCGTCGCCGCGCGACCGCGGCCTCGGCCGCGCAGACGGTCACCGAGGGTGATGTGGTGGTCGATCTGGCGGCACGCGAGGTGGAGGTCGGCGGCGCTCCGGTGGCGTTGACGGCCAAGGAGTTCGAGCTTCTCGAGGTGCTCGTCACCCGTCCCGGTGCCGCCGTGAGCCGCCAGCAACTGATGGATGCGGTGTGGGGCGACGCGTACGTGGCCATCTCGCGCACCCTCGACGTGCACATGACCGGGTTGCGCGCGAAACTGGGCCGGCCCGGGCTCATCTCGACCATCCGCGGGTACGGCTACCGCTGGGGCACCTGACGTGCGCCGCCGTGTGCTCGCCGTCCTGCTGGTGTTCGCGGCCGTCGCGGTGGTGGGATTCGCCGTCCCGCTGGCGCTGGCCACCAGCGCCGGGAGAACCCAGGCCCTGCGGCTGAGCAGGGAGGCGGACGCGACGCATTTCGCCAGCCTCGCCGGACAGACCCAGGCCCCCGGAAGTACCACGCTGCTGCGGGAGGAGGTGGCCCGCTACCACGAGTTGTACGGCGAGGGCGTCCTCATCGTCGACGCGAGAGGCAACCTCCGCGCCGGAGCCGGACTGTCGCCGGACGACGCCGACGTCGCCGCGGCGGTCACGGCGGGACTGCGCAATCAGAAGCAGGGGATCAGCGGTTCGCTGACACCGTGGTCGGCGGACCGTGTCCTGTCGGCCGTGCCCGTCGGAACGGGCGCGCAGGTGGACGGTGCCGTCGTCCTGGACGTGTCCACCCGCGCCGCACGGGAGTCCATCCGGACGTCGTGGGTGGTGATCGTCGCGGGGGCGCTCGTCGCGCTGGCGGCGGTCACCGCGGTCGCGATCGCGCTGTCCCGGTGGACCGTTCGTCCGCTCGGGGCGCTCACCGCCAGGGTCGGCGCCCTCACCGACGCCGTCCCGTCGCCGCGTCCGCGGGCGCGGCACAGCACGGGGCGGCCATCCGGCAGCTACACCGGGCCACCCGAGGTCCAGGAACTCGCGAAGGCGTTCGACACCATGTCGGGCGCCGTCCAGGCGTCCGGTCAGGCGCAGCGGCAGCTGATCGCCGACACCGCCCATCAGCTCCGAAACCCCCTCGCGGCCCTGCACATCCGGTTGGACTCCCTCGGCCCACACGTCTCCGAGGCCGGGGCCGAGACGTACCGCCGCACGGGGATGGAGGTCGATCGGCTCGGCGGGATCCTCGACGGACTGCTGGCGCTCGCCGTCGCCGAATCGCCCGCGGACTCCGCTGACTTCGACGCCGCCGAGGACGAGTCCGGGCACGGCGGATGCGACGTCGGTGCCGTCCTCGCGGACCGTGCCGACGCCTGGACGGAGGCCCTCGGGGAGTCGGGGATGGACCTCGTGCTCCGGGAACCGGCCGAACCGCTGGTCGCCGACTTCCGGTCCAGTCACCTGGCACAGGTCCTGGACGTCCTGCTCAGCAACGCGCACGCGTACGCCGGTCGAGGTTCGACGGTGCGGATCGACACGGGACGGTCGGCCACGGGAATCGAGATCCGGGTGAGCGACGACGGGGCGGGGGTGAGCGAGGACGAGATCGGCAAACTGTCGTCACGCTTCTTCCGCGGGTCCGGCGCGGCGCAGCAGGGCACCGGGCTCGGGTTGTCCATCGCGACCGCGCTCGTCGAGGGCGGCGGTGGGGCGCTGACGATCGCCGCGGAGCAGCCACACGGACTCCGGGTGACGTTGACACTTCCGGCGGTGGCGCCGTGATCACCCGACGTGCACTTCTACGCGGCGTCGTCGCCGCGGGTGCGACCGCGGCCACGGGTTCGCTGCTCGCCGCGTGCTCGGACAGCGGCCGCGATCCGCTACGACTCGCAGCCGGAGAGGAGGGCGGATTCTTCTGGGAGTTCGCCCAATTGACGGCCCAGGCCGCGGAGCGTGCCGCACTGCCGGTGAGTATCGTCCCGGTCCGCACCGCGGGGTCGATGGACAATCTGGCGGCGCTGGCATCCGGAGACGCGGAACTGGCCCTGAGCCTCGCCGACGCCGCCGTGGCGGCTCTCGAGGCCGGCGCCGGGTTCACCGCCATCGGCAAGGTGTACGAGAACTACATGCAACTCGCGGTGCGCGCCGATTCCGGGATCTCGGACACCTCGCAACTGAGAGGTACCCGAATCAGCCTGGGTGCCACAGGCTCCGGCGCGGAACTGACGGGCGAACGGATCCTCGAGGTGCTCGGTCTGGCGGGTCCGGGAGACGTGACGCGTCTGCACCTGTCGATGACGGATGCGGGGCAGGCCCTGCGTGACGGCACCGTCGACGCGGTTCTGTGGGCAGGCGGAGTGCCCACGCCGTCGTTCGCGAATCTCGGGATCCCGCTGCGTCTACTCGACCTGTCCGCCGAACTGGAATTGCTGCGGGAGCAGTTCGGCCCGCGCTACGAGCCGGTGCTGATTCCGCCCGGCACGTACGGACAGCAGGCGTCGGTCGCGACGATCGGTCTCGCGAACCTGCTGCTCGCCGACCCGGCCGTCTCGGACAGCGCCGCCGGCGCCATCGTCGAGGTGCTCATCGACCACGCGGCGGAACTGGTGCCGGATCAGGCGACCGGCAGCCAGTTCCTGGACCGGCAGTCGCTGATCGTCACCGCCGGGGTGCCGCTGCACCCCGGCGCGGCCGCGGCGTACCGCAGACACCACGGCTGAGCCGGTCTATCACTGCACCTGGGCGACGACGAAGATGCGCCGGAACGGGAAGAATGTGCTGCCGTCCGGTCGCCGGGGGTACGCCTCGTCGAGGAGCGGGACGAGTTCTTCGCGGAACCGGTCCCACTCCGGCGCCGAGAGGGCGTCCTTGACCGGGCGGAGCGCGGTGCCGGTGATCCACTCCAGAACCGGGTTCTCCCCGGTCAGCTGCTGCACGTACGTGGTCTCCCAGGCATCGACGGCGCACCCGGCGTCGGCGAGTAGACCGGCGTAGTCGGTGGGATCGTCGACGACCTTGCTTTCCCGGAACGGCGCGTCCGGCAGCAACCGGGACCATCGGTCGCTCGAAGCGAGGTCCCGGACGACTGCGTGCGAGGGCGCGTCGAAGTTGCCGGGAACCTGCACTGCGATCCACGCCCCCGACGGCAGCTGAGCCGGCCAGCGACGCAACAACTCCCGGTGTTCGGGCACCCACTGCAGGGTGGCGTTGGAGACGACGACGTCCGTGTCGGGCTTCGGCGTCCAGTCGCGCACGTCCTGCCTGCCGGCGTCGAGGCCGCGTTCACGCGCGGCCTCGACCATCTCGGGTGAGCTGTCGGAGGCCTCGAGGACGGCGTCCGGCCAACGTTCGGCCAGGCTGACGGTCAGGTTTCCCGGGCCGCAGCCGAGGTCGACGACGCGGCGCGGTGACCGCGCGTCGACTCGCGACAGCAACTCGTAGAACGGGCGCCCGCGATGGTCCGCGAAGGCGAGGTACTTGTTCGGATCCCACATATAGTCCTCCTCGCCTGAAACAGTACGCCCATACTGTTGGCGTGTGGGGTCAGAGGCCGAGATCCTTCGCGATGATCGTCTTCATGACCTCGCTCGTGCCGCCGTAGATGCGGGAGACGCGGGTGTCCGCGTACAGGCGCGCGATGGGGTACTCGAGGATGTAGCCGTATCCGCCGTGCAGTTGCAGGCACTTGTCGATGACCCGGCCCGCGGCCTCGGTGCAGAACAGCTTCGCCTTCGCGGCATCCGCCACCGTGAGTTCGCCGGCGTCGTGCAGTTCGAGCGCCCGGTCGGCCATCAGCTGGATCGCCTCGACCTCGGTGGCGCACTCGGCGAGCACGAACTTGGTGTTCTGGAACGCCGCGACGGGCTTGCCGAACACCTTGCGCTCCTTCACGTACGCGATCGCGTGCTGCAACGCCGCGGCCGCGGTCGCCGACCCGCCGAGCGCGATGGAGAGGCGTTCCTGGGCGAGGTTGTGGGTGAGGTAGCTGAAACCGGCACCTTCGTCGCCGAGTCGGTCCGCCACGGGCACCTTGACGTCGGTGAAGGACAGTTCGGCGGTGTCCGAGGCCTTCAGGCCGATCTTCTCGATCTTGCGACCCACCGCGAAACCCTCGGACGTGGTGTCGACGACGAGGATGGTGAGACCGGCCCGGCGGTCCTCGGGGGTGCTGGGCGCGGTGCGGCACACCACGAGGATCCGGTCGGCGAGCGCGCCACCGGTGATGAACGTCTTCGCGCCGTTCAGGACGTAGTGCGACCCGTCGTCGGACAGCTTGGCCGACGTCGCGATGTTCGCGAGGTCCGAACCGGTTCCCGGCTCGGTCATCGCGATGGCGAACATGATGTCGCCGGACGCGAATCCGGGGAGCCACCGCTGCTTCTGCTCGTCGTTCGCGTACTCGAGCAGGTACGGCAGGATCAGGTTGGTGTGCACCGAGTAGCTGCCGAACGTGACTCCGGCGGCCGCCGTCTCCTCGCCGACCACCGCCGCGAACTTGAAACTCTTCTCACCGCCGCCGCCGAACTCCTCCGGCACCTGGATGCCGAGTACCCCGAGCTCCCCGAGACGACGGTAGAAGTCGCGCGGGGGATGCCCTTCGCCCTCCCACTCGTGGTGGACGGGGGCGACTTCCTTGGCGATGAAGTCGCGGATCGTCTTCCGGAACGCGTCGTGATCTTCGTTGAACACCGTACGCTGCACGGGCTTTCTCCTTCGAATTACAGTGCGTAACTGCGTAGTACGACCTTGCCGATGATTATCTTCCGTACCTCGGAGTGTTCGTCGGATCGAAAGTCTGGGCGAGGCGGCTCATGGGATGAGAATGCCCGATCCGCGGGGGTCCGGCTAGGGGCGTTCGGCTATCGGTCGGATAGCGCAGTCCAATGCACGCGTGGCTCCTCGACTCTGCCGACACATAGGCAGACGTAGCCGGTGCCTTCGCCGAGTGCGTATTGATCACGGGCACCCCGGTACGTTGAATGAACCGTGACACTGTGACCCACGCCACCCCGCTTCCGAAGGGATCACCACGTGACCCGCTCCACTGCCATCCTCGACCGGACCGTCGCCATCGGTTCCGAGTCCCGCAGCCGCGCTTGGGGCCTGACCGGGCTCCTCGTGCTGCTCTACGTCGTCAACTACGCCGACAAGGCCGTCCTCGGCATCATCGCCCAACCCCTCGCCCACGAGCTGGGACTGAGTGCCTCGCAGATCGGGCTGGTGGGAAGCCTCTTCTTCCTGACCTTCACCGTCGGCGGATTCTTCGCCGGCGCGCTGAATCGCTGGATGTCGCTACGGTGGGCGCTGCTGCTGCTCGCGATCGCCTGGTCCGTCGCGATACTCCCGCTCGTGGTCGTCGCGTCTTTCGCGGTGCTGCTGGTCAGCCGCCTGCTGCTCGGGCTCGCGGAGGGGCCGAGTTCCGCGCTGCTCCACACGGCGGCGTACTCGTGGCATGCACCCGCCAAGCGCGGACTGCCGAGCGCTCTGCTCGCCGGTGCCGCGTCCATCGCCAAGATCGCCGTCGCGCCTGCTCTCGCATTCGTGACCGTCACGTTCGGGTGGCGCTACGCGCTGGTCGCGCTGGCGGTCATCGGGGTCCTGTGGTGCGTCGTGTGGCTGACCGTCTGGAGCGAGGGCCCGTACATTCGCAGCGGCAAGGGCGCCGATTCCGCGGCCTCCGGTGACGCGGGCGAACCGGCGGTGCCGTGGGGTCGCATCTTCCGGACCCGGACGTTCATCAGCGGCGCGCTTCTCGTCATGAGCGTGTACGCGCTGGTCGCCGTGGTTCTGACGTGGCTGCCCTCGTACTTCGAGGTGGGCCTCGGATACAGCCGCCTCCAGGCCGGTTCCATGTTCGCGTTCCCGAGCATCGCCGGGCTGATCCTGATGCTGCTCTCGTCCGTGATCGGCGACCGTCTGCTCGCACGCGGCTCGACGTCCCGCGTCGTCCGCGTCATCGTCCCCGCAGTCGGGGTGCTGATCTGCGGAGCGATCCTGCTGGCACTCCCGTCCATCACCGCACCCGCCGTCGCCGTCCTCGTCGTCTCCGTCGGCTACGGCTTCGCCGCGTCGGTGTTCCCGCTGCTCAACGCGGCGATCTCGGAGATCTGCCCGCCCCGTCAGACCGCGGGCACCCTGGGCGTCTTCCTCGCCGTCATGGCGATCGGCGGCCTCGTCGCCCCCTACGCGACGGGTCTGATCGTCGACGCGGCTGCCTCGCCCGCCGAGGGCTACGCCACCGCGTTCCAGTCGCTCGGACTCGTCGCCGCCGTCTGCGCCGTCGGCGCCCTGGTCTTCGCGAACCCCGAGCGCGACAAGAAACTCGTCCGGGGTGACGCTGCGGACATAGGCACGAACTAACCCTCTGATCGGCCGAAAGTCGTTGTGCCGACGACATCGCCCGTGATTGATTCGAGTGACCCCCTCAGATCGAAGGAACACACCATGCGCGATGCAGTGATCGTCGACGCCGTCCGCACGCCCATCGGGCGGCGTGGCGGTTCCCTGTCCGGAATCCACCCCGCAAATCTGTCGGCGCACGTCCTCGAGGCCCTCGTGGCGCGCACCAATCTCTCCCCGGAGGAGATCGGCGACGTCGTCTGGGGCTGTGTCAGCCAGGTGGGGGAGCAGGCAGGCAACGTCGCCCGCACCGCCGTCCTCGCCGCCGGCTGGCCGGAGACGGTCCCGGGCACCACGCTCACCCGGGCGTGCGGATCGAGCCAGCAGGCCGTGAGCTTCGCCGCCGCCGCCGTGATCGCCGGCCACGAGGACGTCGTCGTCGCCGGTGGTGTGGAGTCCATGAGCCGGGTTCCCATGGGCAGCGCCAGCAAGAACGGCGAGCACTTCCCGGCGGCCGTCCTCGACCGGTACGGCGTCGACGGGTTCAGCCAGGGCACCGGCGCCGAGATGATGGCCGCGAAGTGGGGGCTCTCCCGTCAGGTGCTCGACGAATACGCGCTGCGATCCCACGAACTCGCCGCGCACGCCGCGGACCGGGGCTCATTCGACGGGCAACTCGCACCGCTCTCCGACGTCCTCGCCGGGGACGAGGGGATCCGCCGCGGCGGCACGCTAGAGTCTCTCGGCAAGCTGAAGACCGTGTTCGAGGAGGACGGCGTGATCCACGCCGGCAACTCCTCGCAGATCTCCGACGGCGCCGGTGCGCTGCTCGTCACGACGAGCGAGAAGGCCGCGCAACTCGGTCTGACCCCGATGGCCCGCATCCACACCTGTGCCGTTGCCGGCGACGACCCGGTGATCATGCTGACCGGACCCATCGCCGCGACGGAGAAGGCACTGTCCCGGTCCGGACTGAAGATCGACGACATCGGCGCATTCGAGGTGAACGAGGCCTTCGCTCCCGTCCCGCTGGCGTGGCAGGCGGAGACCGGCGCCGCGACGGACCGGCTGAACCCGCTCGGTGGCGCCATCGCCGTCGGTCACCCGCTCGGCGGTTCCGGCGCGATCCTCATGACCCGACTCGTCCACCACATGCGGGACAACGGCATCCGGTACGGACTGCAGACCATGTGTGAGGCGGGCGGCCTCGCCAACGCCACCATCCTCGAACTTCTCTGATCCGACAACACTTTTCGAAGGGAACACCCGCACGATGGAACTCAAGGGAATCTCGACCGCGGTCACCGGCGGCGCGTCCGGTCTCGGACTCGCGACGGCACGCCGCCTCGTCGACGCAGGCGCTCAGGTCACGCTCATCGACCTCCCGAACTCCGACGGGGAGGCGGCGGCGAAGGAACTGGGCAGCGCCGCCCAGTTCGCTCCCGCCGACGTCACCGATTCCGAGCAGTTCGCGGCCGCACTCGACGTCGCCGACGACCGTGGTGGCCTGCGCGGCATCGTGCACTGCGCCGGGGCGGGACGCCGGATGCGCATCCTCGACTCCGACGGCAAGGCAGGCTCCGTCGAGGACTTCGAGTTCGTGATCCGGCTCAACCTCGTCGGCTCGTTCAACGCCCTGCGCCTCGGCGCGGAACGGATCGCGCGGCAGGAGGAGATCGACGGCGAGCGCGGCGCGGTCGTGCTGACGGCGTCCGTCGCCGCCTTCGAGGGTCAGATCGGCCAGATCAACTACACCGCATCGAAGGCCGGCATCGTGGGCATGACGGTCACCGCAGCCCGTGACCTCGCCAGCCGCAACATCCGGGTGTGCACCATCGCGCCGGGAATCATGGACACCCCGCTCCTCGCCCGGCTGCGCGACGACGTGCGCGCGTCGCTGGAGAAGTCGGTGCCGGGCCCGTCGCGTCTGGGCAAGCCCAGCGAGTTCGGGCAGCTCGCCTGCCAGATCCTCGAGAACGGCTACCTCAACGGCGAGACCATCCGCCTGGACGGTGCCATCCGCATGGCACCTCGCTGACGAGTAAGGGACCGAACGTGAATTCTGCTGCACCGGTACTGCATTACCCCGACCTGACGTTGGCGGCGTTTCCGTCCGCCATGGCGGACCTGTACGGAGACAAGGCCGCAGTGGTCGACGGCGACACGGTGTGCACCTACCGCGAGCTCGACCAGCGGTCGGGCGCGTTCGCCGCCGCCCTGCGGGACGCGGGGGTGACCGAACGCGACGTGGTGCTCCTGCACCTCGGCAACTGCATCGAATTCGTCGTGGCCTACTACGGCGCACTGCGGGCCGGCGCGACCGTCACCCTGGTCAACCCGCTGCAACCCGGACCCGGCCTGCGCTCGCAGATCGTCGACACGGAGGCGGTCGCCGCCGTCACCCAGCCGGCACAACTGGACACTCTCACCGAGGCGGCGAGCGGCACCACCGTCCGCACCATCGTCGTGGCCGGCCTCCCCGCGGGCGTCGGTCGCGGTCAGTTCGGGTTCGAGGAGTTCGTCCGCGGGTACGCCACCGCACCGTTCACCCCGAAGGTGTCCGGGGACGACGTCGCCCACCTCGCCTACACGGGCGGCACCACCGGGTTGTCCAAAGGTGTGCGGGTACTGCACCGCAACGTTCTCGCCAACGTGACCCAGATGATCGCCTGGCGGGCGGGCCACGAGGTGCGCGCCACCGCCGACGGCGGGATCGAACTGCGACCCGTCGAGAGTCTCGGGGACCGCGGTGTGGTGCCCGGCGCCGGAGCGACCGTCGTCGTGTCGCCGCTGTTCCACGCGCACGCGCTGATCAACATGTCGTTCCTCCTGCTGTGCGGGGCGACCCAGGTGTTCGCCGGGCGGTTCGAGCCGGGCCGCATGCTGGAGTTGATCGAGACGCACCGCGCCACGTACATCACCGGCAGTCCGGCAATGTGGCATGCCGTCGCCACCCACCCCGACGCCGTCGTTCGAGACACCGACTCGGTGCGGGTCGTGTCGTCGGGTGCGGCGCCGATCGATCATGTGACGCTCGAGGCGCTGGTCCGGGCGTTCCCGTCGGCGAGCGTGGTCGAGGGGTACGGGCTGACGGAGGGCACCTGCCTGGTCGCCTCCGCACCGTTGACCGGCTCTGTCGCGTACAAGCTCGGCAGCGTGGGGCTGCCGGTGTTCGACACGGAGGTGCAGATCCGTGCCCAGGACGACTCCGGCGCCGTGCTGGAGGCCGGCACCCGCGGCAAGTTGTGGGTCCGCGGCCCGCAGGTCACGGACGGCTACCTGAACCATCCGGAGATCACGGCGCAGCAGTACGTCGACGGCTGGCTCGACACCGGTGACATCGCCTACCTGGACGAGGACGGGTACCTGTTCATCTGCGACCGCACCAAGGACATGCTGATCTACAAGGGCTACAACGTGTATCCGCGTGAGCTCGAGGAGATTCTGGTCTCGCATCCGGACGTGTCCTCGGCTGCCGTCGTCGGCAGGGAGGCCGGCAGCGTCGGGCAGGAGCCGGTGGCGTTCGTGGTGCCGATGCCGGACGTGACGATCGATCCGGATGCGGTGTCCTCGTTCGTCGCCGAGCGGGTGCTGCCGTACAAGAAGGTTCGCGACGTCGTGGTGGTCGAGCAGCTGCCGACGTCGGCGGCCGGGAAGATCCTCAAGACGAAGCTGCGTGAGCAACTCGCCGCCGCGACGACCTAGCGTTTTTCTCCCGCTGGGTGGAAGCAACCCTGTGGAGCGCTTCCTACTTCCCCCTACCGTCCTGGTGGGGGGAAGAAGGGAGCGCCGATGGCATCGGCCGAGTCGATCGTGTACATCGTCGACGAGATGGTGGCCGAGCCCGGGCAGGCTCGCGCGTTTCTCGCCGACTACCTGGAGCGCTATGTGCCCGGCGCGATTGCGCGTGGCCTGACCCTCGACCGCGTGCTCGTCTCCCCGCCGGTATGGCTGGAGGACCAGTCGAACACCCTGACCGTCAGCTGGACTCTGCGGGGCGCTCGCGCGTGGTGGCGGCAGAGTCTTCTCGCACGCCACGATGCGGAGGTGCTCAACTGGTGGGCCGATGCCGACGAGTTCCTCACCACCCGGCGACGCACCGTCTCCTGCTCGCCCGCGGACGTGGCGGCGATGACTGATGTTTAAGGTGACCAAGCTCGTTCACCTCGTCGCCGACGCGGATGCCTCCACCGGTGCGGCGTTGGCCGGCAGGCTGCGCGAGATCGCTGCGCCCACGGCCCGGCGCGTTCTCGTGACTCCGACCCTGCCCGGCGGAATCAACGGGGGCGACGTGATCGCGCACCTGCACTTCGACGACGAATCCCACTGGCGCGCTGTCGAACCAGGCATCATCGCACAGCTACGCATCCCCGAGATCGGGCACATCGACAGCGTCGGTTACACGGGCGTGCCCACTCCAGCCCCAGGTCATTTCGAACCGACCGTCTACCGGACGCTGTTTGTCTCAGTGGACGATTCGGTCGACCCGGCGGTGGTGGAGCGCTTCGAATCCGAGATGCGGGCGATGCCGACCCACATCCGCACGATCGGGACCTCGCAGCTGAGCCGGGTGCAGGAATCGGCCGGTTCCGCGCGGTGGACCCACGTCTGGGAGCAGGAGTACGCGAACCTGGACGGGCTGCTCGGGCCGTATATGACACACCCCTATCACTGGGCGCACATAGATCGGTGGTTCGATCCCGAACGCGGGCCGCGGATCGTCACTCGGCTGTGCCACAGCTTCTGTGCGATCGACGGCCCGACCATCACGGTTGCTGCACCTGCCACTCGCCGCTGAACGCAGGGGGACGCTTCTCGATGAATGCGCGAAGTGCGGCCGGAGCGTCGGTCGCGAAGTTGACCGCTTGCGAACGCGCCTCGTTCTCGAGTGCGTCCCGCAGCGACGACGTCGTGCCGTCCTCGATCAGGCGCGTCGACTGCATGACGGCCACCGTCGGCGCCGCCGCGAGACGGGACGCGAACCGGGCGACCGTGGCATCCAATTCGTTCGGCTCGACGAGCTCGCTGACCAGTCCCAGCGCATCCGCCTGCTCGGCGTCGATCATCTCGGCGAGCATGACCAGACGTTTCGCGCGGTGTAGTCCCACCATGCGCGGCAGGAGCCACGAGCCGCCGAAATCCACCGACAGGCCGCGCTTGGCGAAGATCTGGCTGAACTGCGCGTCGCGCGAGGCGATGAGCAGGTCGCACAGCAGCGCCAGGTTCCAGCCGGCTCCCACGGCGTAGCCGCGAACCTTCGCGATCAGCGGCTTGGGGAACTCGGCGACCGCCAGCGCCGTCGCGTTGATCTGGCGCATGCGGTTCAGCGGGTGCATGGGGGTGCGCTTGTCGAGGTCTGCGCCGGTGCAGAAGTCGTCGCCCGCGCCGGTGAGGACCACGACATGGATGGCGTCGTCGAGGGCGAGTTCGCCGAGCGCCTCGCGCAGCGCGATCCACGAGTCGAGGGTCATGGCGTTGCGCCGTGCGGGCCGGTTCAGGGTGATCGTCGCGACCGCGCCGTCCCGGCTGATCAGAACGTCGCGTTCGGCGGATTCGGTGCCTGTGGTCGAGGTGACGGTTTCGATGCTCATACGCGGCTCCAGACGTCGGCGCGGTTCTCGGCGCACGCCGGAGTGGTCGACGCCGTGCCGCCCAGCCAGTCGATCACCGGGGACGTTCCGCCGCAATGTCGTTCTGGGATACACCGGATGAGGTGAAACCTATGGTTACCGCCGAGTGTCATAGGTTCCGATTAACCGGACCATCAGCGATGTGTCTTTGTCCACGCCCGGACTGCGTGCTGAACTGGTCGGACCTGGAAGTGCTTGCATCAGAAGACTCCCCCTCATCAGGAGAACCGATGTCTCTACCCTCCGTGCTGTCCGATCGCCTGCGCCTGCCGGCTGTGGCCTCCCCGATGTTCATCGTCTCGGGTCCCGAGTTGGTGATCGCCCAGTCGACGTCGGGCATCGTCGGATCGTTCCCCTCGCTCAACGCCCGCCCGCAGCCCGTCCTGCGTGAATGGCTCACCCGCATCACCGAAGAACTCGCCAAACACGACGCCAACAACCCGGAGACACCGTCCGCGCCGTACGCGGTCAACCTGATCGTCCACAAGAGCAACGACCGCCTCGACGAGGACCTCGCGACCATCGTCGAGTTCGAGGTCCCGATCGTCATCACGTCCCTCGGCGCCCGCGCCGACGTCAACGAGGCCATCCACAGCTACGGCGGCATCGTCCTCCACGACGTCATCAACAACAAATTCGCGAAGAAGGCCGTGGAGAAGGGCGCCGACGGCCTCATCGCCGTCGCGGCCGGCGCGGGCGGACACGCGGGCACCCTGTCGCCGTTCGCGTTGATCCAGGAGATCCGCGAATGGTTCGACGGGCCGGTCCTGCTGTCGGGCTCCATCGCCCACGGCCGCTCGGTCCTCGCCGCGCAGGCCGCAGGCGCCGACCTCGCCTACGTCGGCTCCGCGTTCATCGCCACCGAAGAGGCCAACGCAGACCAGGGCTACAAGCAGATGATCGTCGACTCCACCGC
>NZ_JBLWIT010000050.1:0-233528 GCF_048381435.1 Rhodococcus mengyinensis
GCCGCCACCTTGATCGCCGCGATCTCCGTCCGCGCCTCCTTGTTCCCCACCGTATCCATCAGATACGCCGCCTTCAGCGTCAACAACCGAATCATCTCGATCTCGATCCGCGCCTCCGCAATCCAATCCTGAACATTCGCATTCTCACTGACCGGCTTACCGAACGTCACCCGCGACGACGCCCGACGACACATCAACTCCAACGCCCGCTCCGCCATCCCGATCGCCCGCATGCAATGGTGAATCCGACCCGGACCCAACCGCGCCTGCGAAATCGCGAAACCCTCCCCCTCGCCCTTCAGCACATCCTTGGCCGGCACCCGAACATCGGCGAAATCGATCTCCGCATGCCCCTCCCGATCCTGATACCCGAACACCGGCAACCCCCGCATCACCGTCACCCCCGGCGCATCGATCGGCACCACCATCATCGACTGCTGCCGATGCGGCGCCGCCGACGGATCCGTCTTCCCCATCACGATCAACACCCGGCAATTACGGTGCAACGCATTCGACGCAAACCACTTCCGCCCGTTCAGCACATACTCGTCACCGTCCCGGACCATCGACAACTCCACATTCGTCGCATCCGAACTCGCCACCGCCGGCTCCGTCATCGCGAACGCCGACGCCATCGTCCCCTCCAGCAACGGCGTCAGATACTTCTCCTTGTGCTCGGCCGTACCGAACAACTCGAGCACCTCCATATTGCCCGTATCCGGCGCATTGCAATTGCACGCCTCCGACGCAATATGACTGCGCCCCATGATCTCCGCCAACGGCGCATACTCGAGATTCGTCAACCCCGCACCCGTCCCCGGATGCGGATGAAACAGATTCCACAACCCCCGACGCCGCGCCTCCGCCTTCAACTCCTCCAACACCGGCGGCTGGAAATGCGGATCCCCCGACTCCCGCATCTGCTCCTCGTACACCGCCTCCGCCGGATACACATGCGAATCCATGAACTCCAGCAGATCGGTCTGGTATTGCCGGGCGCGATCGGATAAGTCGAACAGCGACATGCGGACTCCTCGTGCGGTCGGGTCAGGACGGCTGGGCGAGGAGCGAGGCCTGGTAGCGGCGCATTCCCCGGATCCATCGGTCGTAGTCGGTGCCCTTGTGCCGATACATCTCCAGCACTTCGGGGTGCGGAAGGATCAAGAACTGTTCGGCTTCCATTGCGGCGAGCACGCATTCGGCCACCTCGGACGGTTCGAGCACCGAACCCGCGGTGGTGACGGCGCGTGCGGCGGTGGCCGACAGGGCGGCGTCGTCGGTGAGCAGCTTGGTGTTGACGCCCATCGGGCACAGGCAACTGACGCGGACGCCCTTGTCGCCGTACGTGACGGACAGCCATTCGGCGAATCCGACGGCGGCATGTTTGGTCACCGAGTAGGGGGCGGAACCGATCTGGGTGAGCAGCCCGGCGGCCGAGGCCGTGCTGACGAAGTACCCCTCGCCGCGCTCGATCCAGCCGGGGACCAGGCGGCGTGCCGCGCGGATGTGCGCACGGACATTCACGTCGAGGGCGAGGTCCCACACCGCATCGTCGGGTTCGAGGCCCTCCCCGGCCGCGACACCCGCGTTGGCGAAGTAGAGGTCGACGGGGCCGAACGCCTCCTCCGCGGCGTCGATGACCGAGCCGATCTGCGCGTCCTCGGACGCATCGGCACCGCGGGCGATCGAGGCCCCTGGACGCGTCGCGTTGATCCGGTCCGACACCGCCTGGGCCGATGCGGCATCGAGATCGGTGACGACTACCCGGGCCCCCTCGGCGGCGAGCCGCTCCGCGAGCGCACCGCCGATTCCACCTCCGCCACCGGTGACGATGGCGACCTTCTGCGCAACCTGCACGAGATTCCTCCCTCGAGGGGACACGGACGTGGCCCCAGTCTTCCACAGAAAACACCTGAACCCGGTGTCGGATTCAGTTTCGTCGACCTGGGTATCCCCACGCGATCACGCCGTCGGAGAGAGCTCAGCTCCGCTCGGGGAACCTCAGTCCATTTGCCCAGATGCGCGTCGTGGTGAACACGACGTCGTCGAAGTCGACGGGAGTGCCGTCAGTCCCGTTCACGCTGGCCACGAACACGTTGTACGCCAACCGGCTGACCATCCCCGACAACGCCCGTGAGGCAAGCATCGGGTCGAGTTCCTTATCTGCGATGCCCCGCGCCTGCAGTTCCGCGATGCCCCGCGCGTTGCGCGCGATGAACGCGTCGGCCCGCTGGCGCCGCAGGTCCGCGAACGCTGGGTCGATGTGCGCGACCTGCTCCAGCAGCCCCATCAACTTGGCGTTACGCCGGTAGGCCTCCAGGTAGGCGCGGTTACTCGCCTCCAGGACGGCGTACGGGTCGTCGGTGTCCTGCACCCGTTTCATGCCCGGGTGCATCATGTCTTCCTGCGCCACCTCCAGTACGGCGGCGAACACCTGTTCCTTGTTGTCGAAGTATGTGTAGAACGACCCCGTCGAGCAGTTGGCTTCCTTCGTGATGTCGGTGAGCCTGGCATCGAGGTACCCGGACCGCTCGAACACCGTCCGCGCGGCCGCCACCAACGCCGCGCGCGTGCGTGCACCGCGCGGGGTCGCCGGAGGCTCCCGCAACAGATCGGTGGCCGCCATCGACGGGGCGGGCTGGTCGTCCCACTCTTCATGGACGGTGCGCGTGGTCATTTCCTACTTATACGCCAGCACGGCAGCCCCGCCCAACCCGACGCTCAGGTGATGGTGATGCCGCCGTCCACCGCGATCGTCTGACCGGTGACGTACGCGGCAGCGTCCGAAGCGAGCCAGACGACGGTCGCGGCCAGCTCCTCCGGGTCACCGAGGCGACCGAGAACGAGCCGCGATTTCATCGATTCGAGGTACCCGTCCTGGTACTGGTCCGTCATCTCCGTCTCGAAGAATCCGGGAGCGATCGCATTCACCCGGATGCCCTTGCGGGCACCCCACTGCTGCGCCAGGTCGCGGGTGAGACCGATGACCCCGGCCTTGCTCGCGGCGTACGCGGCCTGCGGAAGTCCCGCGGTGGTGAGACCGAGCACGCTCGCGATATTCACGATCGCGCTGCCCGGCTTCATGACCTTGCCCGCCGCCTGCGCCGCCCAGTAGGAACCGTTCAGGTTGATGTCGACGACCTGCCGGAACTGCTCCGGCGTCTCCCGCGTCGCGGGGACTGCCGTACCGACGCCGGCGTTGTTGACGAGCACGTCCACGCGGCCGAACTTCTCCATGGCCGCGTCGATCATGTTCTGTGCCTGAGCCGGGTCGGCGATATCCGTCGCAACGCACAGTGCCTCACGTCCGGCGGCCCGCACCAGTTCGGCGGTCTTCTCGAGACGGTCGGTGCGGCGCGCCGCCAGCACCACGTCGGCGCCGGCCTCCGCCGCGGCCTGCGCGAACGCCACCCCGAGGCCCGACGACGCACCGGTCACGACGACCACCCGATCGGTCAAGCTGAACTTGTCGAGAACGGACATACGAAGCGACTCCTTTGTCGTCGGGGTACGGGGTACGGGTTCAGAGGCCGAGGTCGCGGCCGATCAGTTCCTTCATGATCTCGTTGGAACCGGCCCAGATCTTGGTGACACGGGCATCCATCCATGCACGGGCGGCACGGTACTCGGTCATGAATCCGTAGCCACCGTGCAGCTGCACGCAGTGGTCGAGGACCTCGTTCTGCACCTGAGCAGTCCACCACTTGGCCTTGGCTGCGTCCACTGCGGTGAGCTCACCGTCGGCGTGTGCGGCGACGCAGTTGTCGACGTAGGCCTGGGTGACCTCGACACGGGTGACGAGGTCCGCGAGGAGGAACTTGTTCCACTGCAGCGAGCCGATGGACTGGCCGAATGCCTTGCGGTCCTTGGCGTACTGGATCGTCTCTTCGAGAATCGGCGCGGCGTGCGCGATGTTCGAGACGGCGGCGCCGACACGCTCCTGCGGCAGCATCTCCATCATGTGGATGAATCCGCGGTCGATCTCACCGATGATGTTCGTCGACGGCACACGCACGTTCTCGAAGAACAGCTCGGCGGTGTCCGACTCGTGCTGGCCGACCTTGTCGAGCTTGCGGCCGCGCTCGAAGCCCTCCATGCCCGTCTCGACGGCGAACAGGGTGATGCCCTTGGACTTCTTCTCGGGACTGGTACGCGCCGCGACGATCACCAGGTCGGCGTTGTAGCCGTTCGTGATGAACGTCTTGGAACCGTTGATGATCCAGTCGTCACCGTCCTTGACCGCGGTGGTCTTGAGCGAGGCGAGGTCGGAACCACCGGAAGGCTCGGTCATGCCGATCGCGGTGAGCAGTTCACCGGTGCAGAACTTGGGCAGCCAGCGCTGCTTCTGCTCCTCGGTCGTGAGCTGCACGAGGTACGGCGCGACGACGTCGGCGTGAATGCCGAAACTCGACGACACGGCGGCACTCGCCCGCGAAAGCTCCTCGGCGAGAACCGCGTTGAACCGGTAGTCGCCGGCCTCGCTTCCGCCGTATGCCTCGGGGACCTCGAGGCCGAGGAATCCGTTGCGGCCCGCCTCGAGCCAGATCTCGCGGTCGATGAAGCGCTGCTCGATGAGCTTGTCGGCCACCGGCAGGAGGTTGCGGTTCACGAACTCCCGGGCCGATTCGCGGAATGCCTCGTGATCGGGGCCGTACAGGGTGCGTCGCATGACCGCTCCTTTGTCGAAATCCAGCTGACTGTGTCCACGCTTTCCAGCATGTAAGCGTGTGCTTATTTTCTAAGCGCTTGCTTATACTGATGGTGCGGCGCGGTATTGTCAACAGCCGCGCAGCCGAGGATGGAGAAAGACATGAGCGAATCACCGAACCAGGTGATCAGCCCTTCCAAGGCTGCCGCCCGCATCCGAGCCGCAGCCGTCGACGCATTCGCGACCAGCGGTTACGGGGGCACCACTACCCGCGAGATCGCCGCCCGCCTCGACATGAGCCCCGCCGCGATGTACCCGCACTACCGATCCAAAGAAGAGCTGCTCTTCGCGATCAGTTACGAAGGCCACACCGCGGCACTCGACGTTGTCGTGAGCGCAGACCTCCCCGACGAGGCACCCTCGACGAGGCTGCAGGCGCTGATCGGCGCATTCGCGAGCTGGCAGGCCACGCACCACGCACAGGCTCGTGTCGTGCAGTACGAGCTCAACGCACTCACGCCCGAGCACTATCGCGACGTGGTCAAACTGCGCCGTGACATCACCCACATCGTCCGCGCCGTCGTCGACGCCGGGGCAGCATCCGGCGAATTCACGGTCCCCGACGGCGAAGGCGTCACCCTCGCCCTCATGTCTCTGTGCGTCGACATCTGCCGCTGGTTCCCGGCCGGCGCCTACACCGAGCCCGAGGCCGTCGCGGACCTCTACGCCGACCTCGCCATGCGCATGGTGGGTGCCGGCTAGGTATTGCCAAGGCCCCGCGGGGTCGGCTAGACTAGAACATACGTTCGATTCGGGGGAATCGACGGCAGCCGGGGGGTCGGGGTGGATGCAGCAGCGGTAACCGCATTTCTGGCCGAGTTACCGAAACTCGACCGGGACATCGACGATGCGACGCGCATCGACGTACTTCGCACACTCGAAGAGGTGAAAGCCGCCTGTGCGGGCGTGCAAGCCCGGGTGACCGCAGACCTCGACGCCTCCATCCGCACCGCACGAGCAGACCGCCAAGTGCCGGTCTCACATCGAGGGCGCGGTATCGCCAACCAGGTGGCGTTGGCACGACGGGACTCACCGTTTCGAGGTGGCCGTCATCTCGGCATGGCCACCGCTCTGGTCCACGAGATGCCCCGCACCTTGGCGCTTCTCGAACGAGGGGTCCTCAGCGAGTGGCGGGCAACGATCCTCGTCCGCGAAACCGCGTGCCTCACCCGAGAAGATCGCACCGCACTCGATTACCTGCTGTGCGCCGACCCGGCAACATTGGACGGGCTCGGCGACCAGGCGGTGTGCGCGAAAGTTCGCGCGGCCGCTGCAGAAGTCGACGCCGAGGCCATGGTGCGACGGGCCCGCAAGGCGGTATCGGACAGGAGGGTCACCTCCCGGCCCGCACCGGACACCATGGCGTACGTCAGCGCTCTGCTGCCGGTGGCACAGGGGGTCGCGGTGCACGCGACTCTCGCCCGTGACGCCGATTCCATCCTCGCCGCCGGTGACGAGCGAACGCGGTCGCAGATCATGGCCGACCTCCTCGTCTCCCGAGTCACCGGCACGCCCCACACCGCGACGACACCTCCGATCACCGTCAACCTCGTTATATCCGACCGCGCGCTCCTCGACCGAGGGTCCGAACCCGCCTACGTGCAGGGGTACGGTCCCGTCCCCGCGGCACTCGCGGGGCACTGGATACATGAGGCAGTCCAGGCCACGATCGATCCGGAAACCGGGGACGAGGCGCGGGTGACCCTGCGCCGCCTGTACGCGAACCCGCACTCCGGAGCCCTGACCGCAACCGAGTCCCAGGCCCGCTGCTTCCCCGCCGGGTTGGCGAGGATGATCGATCTGCGCGATCGAACGTGCCGGACACCGTGGTGCGATGCGCCGATCCGGCATCACGACCACATCCAACCCCGCGAATACGAGGGCCCGACCACCGCACACAACGGCGCCGGCCTGTGCGCGGCCTGCAACTACGCCAAACAAGGCGCAGGGTGGAACGCCAAACCCCACCAGCTGCCCGGCGGACTGCACAAGATCGAGATCCACACCCCCACCGGACACCGGTACCGATCAACCGCACCACCACTACCGAAACCGTTGCCGTTCCGTGAGGTTCAGATCAGCTCACCAGTGGAACGCATCCTGATCGAATACCTCCACGCGGCCTGAACATCGGGTCGCTGCACACTAGACCGAGTGACACACCCGTGCGGTAGCATCACCGCACGCGGCCGTGGGGGTCCTGTCGAGTACTGGGGGGATGGGGATGAGCAAAACACTGCGTCTGGAAGATGACGCAATCGAGAAATGCGTCGGCGTGTGCAACACGATGCTGGAGCAGGTGCGTGATGCGATGAAGGAAGCAGACAGCCTTCGCATGGTCACCGGCTTCGGAGGATTCACCTCCGCGCAAGAGCTGCAGGCTGGATATCAATCGAAGTTCACCGGTGACGCTGGGTCGGTGCATCAACGCCTTAGTCAGTTCCGTGACGCAATAATTCTGATGCGCGATACCTTCGCGGCCGGAGGCGAAGCCTTCGGGAACGCTGACAGCGCAATCCGACAAGCCCTCGCTGCCATTCAGGAGGACATTCCAGCATGAGGCGTTCTCTTTCATGGATCGGCATTGCGTCGACCGCCATAGCGCTGGTGGGGTGCACGGCGAGCGCGAGGACTGAGTCGGATCCACAAACCTCATCCACCCGAGTTCCGCGCCACGTCGACGAATCGACGCGCCCTCAGGTTGCCTTCGATCCGTGCCTCGACATTCCCGACGAAGCTCTGCTGGAGGCGGGGTACGACCCGGGTAGTGAAGAGAACGCGGACTTCCCTGCGGGGAGTTACACCTTCTTGGGCTGTTCGTACGATTCCACCGACGACCTCTACGGGATGAACGCGTTGTCCGGAAATATCACTTGGGCCGAAGAGCAAGAAAAATCCAAGGACCACGCCACGCAGATTGAAATTAACGGTCGCCGGGCACTTCTGAAGTTCAACCCTGAGGTAACGAATGCGTGCGATCTCAGCATGGAAACCGCCTACGGCATGTTCGGACTAACCCGAAGCATCTTCCCCGATTACGCTGGGTCCGCACCCCAACCGGAATGGTGCGCTGGCCTCGAAGACACCGCCCGCATCTTTGAGCGCTACATTCCGAAGGAGGGCTGAGCCATGCCGCCCAACGATCCTGTATCAGCGATCCTCGGTTCACTGAGTCCGAATGGCGCAGGCGAGCAACGCCGCGCAGGCCTCCAGAGCTCGGCGGACAGGCTCGCTGCGGGTTCGGGAACAGATGACCCGTACATCCGCACCATGGAGAGCTTCCACGGTATGGGTCACGAAGAAATGTACGCGATGGTGCAGACCATGGTTCCCGACGCCATCGGTCAACTCGCCCAGGCCTGCCACAGCATCTCGAACTCCCTCCCCCTTGCCTTCGGATTCGCGATCCTCCGCAATACGATTTCTGAGCGTTGGGAGGGTGCCGCGGCGGATGCCGCGGCACAAGCGACCGAGAAACTCGCTGCAACCAGCGGTCAGCTGACATCGAGTATCGCAGCAATCGCCGTGAAGCTCGATATCTTGAGCAGCGCGGCTGCAGACGTGAAAGCGTCTGTGCCTCAGCCGGCTAGTTCCGACGGTGTCCTGTCCCAACTCCCGCTGAGTCCGCTTGCCGCGGAAACGTCCGAGACTTCGAGGGAAGCCGCACGACTCGAGGCGGTTCGGAGGTTGGAAGCGATCTACGTGCCGAACTACCGCGATGTCGGCACGAACGTTCCGCAACTCCCGGAGCCTTACGCCCCTTCTGGAGATGGTGCCGGCTCCGACGGTGTCCTGAATGCTCATGGAACGTCCCCTCAGGGTTCGAACCCCTGGGGCACAGCCGACAGCAATACCTCCTCCGCGTCGGGCGAGGGCGATTTGTCGGCGGATAGCGAGAACTCCGCGGACGGGGATTCCGCAGGGGAGGATGCCGCGGCTACGTCCGCAGCGAATGCCGAAGCCGCTGCCAGTATGGGCGCCGGGGCTGGATCCGGCTCGGCCGCACAGACTGCCGCCGCGAATGCGCAGAATGCGGCCGGCGCCGGTTCGCAGTCGGGCAGCGGCGCGGGTGCCGGGGGTTACGGTGGCGGAATCGGCGGAGGGTCGGGGTCCAGTGCCGGGGGATCGGGCGTCGGGGGTTCGGCGTCGAGCGCGCGCCGGAAGAACGACAAGCGCGACTCCGAGTCCAACTCGAGCGGTGTGGTTCCGGGTGGCCCGATCCCGTCCGGTGGCGCCGCGGCCGGCGCAGGGGCGGCTGCCGCTGCTGCAGCGGCGACCCCGGTGAAACCGAGCATGAGTCGTCCCGGAATGGGTATGGCACCCGGGATGATGGGTGCACCCGGTCGAGCAGGCGGCAACGGCGATGGTGACACGGAGCATCAGACGCCGAGCTACCTCATCACCGTCGACAACGGCAACGAACTGATCGGCACACTCGACCCCGTCGCACCCCCGGTGATCGGCGCATGAACTGGCGGCTGACGTCAGCCCAGTTCATGTGCCTCTGGGAGGCAACCGATCTCGACCGGATGCCGTACCCGCTGCAATACCGGTCCGCGGCCGCGACGGAAGACCAGTACGCCCTCCAGCAACGCGAGCTGGAGCAGTGGCGGACCGCGCTCGACGAACCGAAACTGGTCGCCGCGATCCAGGCGCTCCGGGATCCGCACTTGTCCGTCACGGTGCTCGCCCCCTCCCCCGAACTCGAGTCGGGGCTTCGCCGGAGGGGCAGCATCCGTGGCAGGGTCGCTGTCGTCGCCGAACAGTTGCGCGGCGCACCGGGCCGCGGCGACATCCGGATCGACGCCGGCACCGCGGGCGTCGACTGGCTGACCACCCAACTCCTGAAAGACCTGCCCGGCTGCGCGCCCGGACGGACCCCGTCGCTGACCGCGCACCCCGACGACCTCGAGAACCGAAGCAGCGGTACTTCCGTCCTGCAGAACGCCCGAGCCTCCGACGGCACTCTTCTGCGAAGGATCGTGGGCCGGCCACGGACCGGAATCGGGTATATCTGCATCCGGGGTGCTCGCAACGGGCTCGACGAGCCCGTTCTGGGTGAACTGACCTGGATCGACGTCGAAGCGGACGGCCGGTACCTCTATCACCAGGACGACCGCGTTCACCTGCGGTCCGCGACAGTCCGGTTGGTTCGCGACGAGCTGTCGAAACGCGTGTCGGCGGCCCTCGCCAACCCTTCGCCGACCCGCGGCTGAGCGTTACCCTTGTCCCATGACCGATCGGGACAGGGACGGGACGGGGAAACCCCTCAACGCACGCCCCCGCGATGAGCTCGGCCGACCCCTGCCGCACGACGCCGAAGGGGTACCGCGTATCCCCGACGACCTCCGATTACCACCCGATGAGGCGATCACCGAGGCTCAGCGGCTACTTGACCACGGCATGCCGTTCCATGCCCACGAGATCCTCGAGGGTACGTGGAAGATCGCGCCCGAGGACGAGAGGGAGCTGTGGCAGGGGCTCGCCCAGCTCGCGGTGGGTCTCACCCATCTGATGCGGGGCAACAAGACCGGTGCGCGGTCACTGCTGCGCCAAGGCCACGACCGGATCCGGCATTACGAGGTGGAGGCGCCGCACGGCCTCGACATCGCCGGCCTGCTGACGTGGTCGGAACACCTCACGGACGAGATCGATCGCGTCGACCCGCTGCCGGCGACGCCCGTACCCCGATTGAGAATCCCCTGATGACTCTGCTTCCCATGTTCCCGCTGGGCTCGACGATGCTGCCCGGTCAGCAGCTCCCCCTCCACGTGTTCGAACCCCGCTATCAGGAACTGGTCCGCGACTGCCTGGACTCACCGGACGGTCCCCGCTTCGGTGTCGTTCTCATCGCCCGCGGCAACGAGGTGGGCGGCGGCGACGTCCGCCACGATGTCGGCACCATCGCGCGGATCGAATCCCACGCGTCGATCGGCGAGGGGCGGTACGAGCTGTTCTGCCGCACCGAGGAACGGATCAAGGTGTCGAAGTGGTTGCCCGACAACCCGTATCCGATCGCCGAGGTCGATGTGTGGCCGGACGAGAACACCGGGACCCAGACAGCGGATTACGAATTCCCGTCCCTCATCGAGAGACTCGAATTCCTGTACGGCCTCCTCCGCCGTCTCGCGACGGAGACCGGCAACGTCCCGCCCGACGTTCCCGTCATCGGCGGTTTCCGCGGGTCGCTCGGCACGAGGCTCTACGAGATCGCCACCTACATTCCGATGGGGGACGCCGACCGCCTGCAGATCCTCGCTGCGGCCGGCGCGGACGAACGCCTGCGGGAGGTGTCCGAGGCGATCGAGAACGCCATCGAAATGGTCCAGTTCCGGCTGATGTGACCTAGCCCTCCCCGGGGTTGGTCAAGAGCACTCCGGGAAGGGTGTAGTGTTGTCAATGCAACGCGGGGTGGAGCAGCTCGGTAGCTCGCTGGGCTCATAACCCAGAGGTCGCAGGTTCAAATCCTGTCCCCGCTACCACTGGAAACGGCTCCGGAGATTCAATTCTCCGGAGCCGTTTTTCGTTGTTCCACATCCTCCAGGACTAGAACGTATTCTCGTACGTGAGGCCTCAGGAGGGACAGTGCAGCTCGCCGACGTCGATCTCTACAACCCGGACACCTTCGCGAAGGGCGTGCCCCACGAGATGTTCGCCGTGTTGCGGCGGGAGGCCCCGGTCTACCGGCACCTCGACGAGCGCGGCGACCCGTTCTGGTGCGTCACCCGCCATGCCGACATCGTGACGGTGAACCGGGACGCCGAGACGTACTCGTCGTGGCGGGGCGCCACCTACATCGACGACCTGAGCCCGGACGACCTGGCGGGCCAGCAGTTGATGATGCTGAACATGGACCCACCGGACCACACGGCGCTGCGGAAGATCGTGAGCAAGGGTTTCACGCCCCGCCGCATCGGCCAGCTGCACGAGATTCTCGCGCGTCGGGCCACGGCCATCGTCGACGCGGTGATCGAGCGCGGCGAGTGCGACTTCGTCGTCGATGTCGCCTCCGAACTCCCACTTCAGGCGATCGCCGATTTCCTGGGGGTGCCCCAGGAAGATCGCAAGCTGATCTTCGATCTGACTAATCAGATGATCGGCTCGTCCGACCCGGAATTCCATCTCGAGGAAGGGCAGGAACGGGCGGCGGCGGCCCAGATGTTCGCGTACAGCCTGGAGATGTTCGAGGACCGCAAGAAGCACCCCCGCGACGACATCGCGACAGCTCTCATCCAGGCCGATGTACACGGCGAGAAGCTGGGCGAACTGGATTTCAACATGTTCTTCATGCTCCTCGCGGTCGCGGGTAACGAGACCACCCGCAACGCCATCTCACACACCCAGCTGGCGCTGATGGAGAATCCCGAGGAGCGCAGGAAGGTTCTCGAGGATCCGTCCAAGCTCGACGCTCTGATCGAGGAGGGGTTGCGCTGGGCCACACCCGTCATGCAGTTCCGCCGGACCGCGACCACGGACACCGTGCTGCACGACGTCGAGATCTCCGAGGGCGACCGCGTGGTCATCTGGCACATGTCGGGAAACCGCGACGAGGCGGTGTTCGACGACCCCTACACGTTCGACATCGACCGGCCCACCGGCCACTATTCCCAGCACATTGCGTTCGGCGGCGGTGGTCACCATTTCTGCCTCGGCGCCAACCTTGCTCGCGCGGAGATGAAGGTGATGCTGAGCGAGATTCTGCGTCGTATGCCCGATATGGAACAGACGGCACCGGCGCAGCGCCTGCGCTCCAACTTCATCAACGGGCTCAAGCACCTGCCGGTGTCGTTCACGCCCTCGTCCCTCTGAGCGGAGCGCCGCCTTTTCTGACAGCCTGGTCGGGTGAACAACGTCGACGCAGTGGTGATCGGATCCGGTCCCAACGGACTCGTCGCTGCCGCGACCCTGGCGGATGCGGGCTGGGACGTCGCGGTCGTGGAGGCGCAGCCGACGCCCGGCGGTGCGGTGAGGTCGGCGGAACTCGTCCCGGGCTTCACGTCGGACCTGTTCAGCGCGTTCTATCCCCTGTCCACCGTGTCGCCGGCGCTCCGCGGTCTCGATCTCGAGTCGCACGGTCTTCGGTGGAGTCACGCGCCCAGCGCGCTCGGGCACGCCCGCTCGGCCGCCGACGAGGACGCGCCGGTGATCCATCCCGACCCCGCGGATACGGCCGCCGACCTCGAACGCCGTCAACCTGGTGACGGCGCCGCGTGGACGGCGCTCGTCGAGCAGTGGCACGACATCAAGGAACCGCTGCTGAGCACCTTGTTCAGCCCGTTCCCGCCCGTGCGTGGCCCGAGCCGACTGCTGCGACAGCTGGGGACCGCCGAGTCGTTGCGGCTGGCCCGATTCCTCCTCCTGCCCGCACGGCGGATGGCCCATGAACTGTTCCGCAGCGAGGCGGCACGACTTCTGTTGCTGGGTAACGCGATGCACGCCGACACCCCTCCGGACGCACCGGGCAGCGGTGTCATGGGTTACATCCTGACGATGCTCGCCCAGGACGGCGGTTACCCCGTTCCGGTGGGCGGCGCGGGCGAGTTGTCGGCCGCGATGGTGCGCCGGGCCGAGCACGCGGGTGCGCGCTTCTATTACGGCGACGCCGTGACCGGGATCGACGTCCGGTCGGGTCGCGCCGTGGGGGTGCGGACGGCGTCGGGTGGCCGTTACACGGCACGTCGGGCGGTGATCGCCGACGTCTCTGCGCCCGCGCTGTACGGGTCGCTGCTTCCGGACCACGCCGTCCCCGCCCGCGTGCGGGCCGACCTCGCGCACTTCGAGTGGGACACGCCGGTCCTGAAGGTCAATTACGCCTTGTCGCAGAAGATTCCGTGGCGTTCCCCCAGCCTGAACGGTGCGGGCACCGTCCACCTGGGGGCCGACGACAACGGACTCGTCCACTGGATGGCCGACCTGACCACCGGCACCGTCCCGTCCAGCCCGTTCCTGCTGTTCGGGCAGATGACGACCGCGGATCCCACCAGGTCGGCGGAGGGCACCGAAAGCGCCTGGGCGTACACGCATCTACCGCGCGACATCACCGACGACGCGTCCGCCGATCTGCTGGCCGCGCGAGTCGACGATGTACTCGAGGCGCACGCACCGGGTTTCTCGGAGCGGGTCGTCGGACGGGTCGTCCAGCGCCCGTCGGATCTCGAGGCGGCCGACGCGAATCTCGTGGGCGGTGCCGTCAACGGCGGGACGGCGCAACTCCATCAGCAGCTGATCTTCCGGCCGGGGCCGGGCACGTCCCGTTCGGAGACGCCGGTTCAGGGCCTGTACCTGGGAAGCGCCTCCGCGCACCCGGGTGGGGGCGTACACGGGGTGTCGGGCCTGAACGCCGCCCGCGCCGCGCTGGGCGAGGACGGACCGCGCGGGTGGCTGCGGCGGCGCACGTCGCGCGCCGTGATCGACCTGTTGTCGAAGGGACCGATACCCTAATTTGTCCCGTGCCGGGGTACCACACCGTGCAATGATCTGAGTCGTCGAATTCGGACCACGAAGGGGCATCATGCAGCATCGAGAATCATCCTTCGCCGGCGTCGGCGGAATTCCCATCGTCTACGACGTGTGGCTCCCCGAGCGGCGCCCGCGCGGCGTGCTGGTTCTGTGCCACGGCTTCGGGGAGCATGCCCGGCGCTACGACCATGTGATCGAACGGCTCGGGGAACTCGACCTCGCGATCTACGCGCCCGACCACCGTGGGCACGGGCGGTCGGGCGGCAAACGGGTCCACCTCAAGGACTGGACCGAGTTCACCGACGACCTGCACCAGTTGTTCGGCATCGCATCGACGGACTGGCCCGGCACCGACCGGTTCCTCATCGGGCACAGCATGGGCGGTTCCATCGCGCTGACCTACGCACTCGACCACCAGCAGGACCTGAAGGCACTCATGCTGTCCGGGCCTGCGGTCGACGTGACGAGCGGCACGCCGCGCATCGTGGTCGAGATCGGCAAGCTGGTGGGTCGCTTCCTGCCCGGAGTGCCCGTCGAGTCGCTCGACGCGAAGCTGGTCTCCCGCGATCCTGCGGTCGTGTCGGCGTACGAGGAGGATCCCCTCGTCCACCACGGGAAGGTGCCTGCCGGGATTGCGCGCGGGATGATCCTCGCCGCCGAACGGTTGCCGGAACGTCTGCCGTCGCTGACGATTCCCCTGCTTCTCCAGCACGGCCAGGACGACGGACTCGCGAGTGTGCACGGCACGGAACTGATCGCGGAGTACGTCGGTTCGGAGGATCTCACGGTGGAAATCTACGAAAACCTGTTCCACGAGGTGTTCAACGAACCGGAGAACGAGGAGGTACTCGACGACCTCGTCGAGTGGTTGCGGCCGCGCGTACGGGCCTGACTTCGTCGGGGGTGTTCTGCACCCCCGGACGATGGATGCCAGGATGGGCTGATGAAACGTCACGTCAGCGCCACTCTCGACATCGAGGTCACCGACGCCACCAGTCTCGAATTCAAGATCGCGGTGGCCCGGACGCCCGGTTCGGAGTTGTCGGAATCGTTGACGTTCACCCTCGACGGTAACCGTGTCGAGGCACGAGAGATGGTGGCGGAGCACGGTACTCGCGTCCACCTCCTGGACAGCGCACCCGGCTCGCTGCACGTCGAGTACTCGGCTTCCGTTCTGGGTAAGGCCGATTCGCCTCCGGTCACCGACTACGACCTGTCGAAGTATCTGCGCCCGAGCCGATATGCGGAGGCGGACAAGTTCTTCGGCTTCACCGGCGGCGAATTCAATCTGTCCAAGCCGCACTCGGAACTGCTGCAGGACATCACCACCTGGGTGGGATCGCGACTGCTGTACCAGGCGGGTTCGAGCAGATCCACCGACAGCGCCGTCGACACGATGCTGTCCGGGGCGGGCGTGTGCCGTGACTTCGCCCACCTCACGGTGGCGCTTCTGCGGGCCGTCACCATTCCGGCGCGGCTGGTGGCCGTGTACGCGCCGGGGTGCGATCCGATGGACTTCCATGCTGTCGTCGAGGCGTTCGTCGATGACGAATGGCGTGTGGTCGACGCGACCCGACTGGCGCCGCGTTCGGCACTCCTGCGGATCGCGACGGGTCGCGACGCCGCGGACACGGCATTCCTGGACAATCACGGCGGGGCGATCACGCTCGAAAACACCGTGGTGACTGCCGTCGTCGACGGCGAGTTCCCGTATGACGACTATGCGACACCCACCTCACTGACCTGACGGGTCAGGTTGCGTCCGAGAGCCTTTCGGTGAGCACGCCCACCTGAATCTTCTTGGCGTCGGCGTGCACCTCACGGCCGGCGTCGGTGACGTCGACGAACACACCTCGCCGGTCCGCCTCGCACAGCGCCCTCGCGACCAGGCCCGCCTTTTCCAGCCGGGCCACGCTCCGGGACAGGGCGCTGGGGCTGAGGTACATCTCGGCCGCGAGGTCCTGCATCCGGGGCCGCTCGCAGGTGGCGTCCATGAGTCGGTCGAGCGTCTCGAAATCGCTCATGCTCAGACCGTGGGCGTGTTGCATCTCACGATCCAACTCGCAGGCGATGGAGTTGTATCTGCTCGCGAGCAGCCGCCACGTGCCGCGCAGGTCTGCTTCAGAGCTCATGCCCCGCACCCTAGCGCGCGTCCGCAAAAGGTGCAAGCGAATTAAATGCAAACGAAATTAGTGCTTGCGCATTGATTGCACGTGCATCTACATTCTCCCTGTGACTATCAGCGACGCCACCCCGGACCTCGCCATCTCGTCGGGCGCCACCGCCACCCCGTCGACCGACCAGGCCTGGACACCCCGCCTCTGGGGCGTCCTGGCCGTGCTGTGCCTCGTCATGTTCCTCGACGGTCTCGACGTCTCGATGGTGGGTGTTGCGTTGCCCTCCATCGGAACCGAGTTGGGGCTGTCCACCACCTCACTCCAATGGATCATCAACGGATACGTACTCGGATTCGGTGGTCTGCTGCTGCTGGGCGGACGCACTGCCGACCTCCTCGGCCGCCGCCGCGTCTTCCTGATCGCACTCACCGTGTTCGCGATCGCGTCCTTGGTCGGCGGACTCGTCGACAACGGCACGCTGCTCATCGCGAGCCGCTTCGTGAAGGGTCTCGCCGCGGCGTTCACCGCACCGACCGCGATGTCCATCCTCACCACCACGTTCAAGGAGGGGCCCGCCCGCAACCGGGCGCTGTCGATCTTCTCCGTCTTCGGAGCCAGCGGCTACTCGTCCGGCCTGATCCTGGGCGGACTGCTGACCAGCGCCGGGTGGCGCTGGACCTTCCTGATGCCGGTGCCGTTCGCGGTCCTCGCCCTGGTCGCGGGCGCCGTCCTGATCCCCCGCGACCGCGCCGCCGACAACGGCGGACACGACATCGTGGGCGCCGCCACGCTGGTGTCGGGAATGCTGCTCGCCGTCTACACCGTCGTGTCGGCACCGGCCCGCGGCTGGGCCGATCCGCTCACGCTGGGCTCGTTCGCTCTGGCCGCAGCCCTGCTGGCGTCGTTCTTCGTCGTGGAGAACCGGGTGGCGCACCCGCTGGTGCGTCTGAGCATCCTCCGGGTCGGCTCGATCGTGCGGGCGAACCTCAGCATCGTCGCGCTGTTCGGCTCCTACCTGAGCTTCCAGTTCATGATGACCATCTTCCTGCAGTCGGTGCTCGGATGGTCGCCGCTGGAGATGGCGCTGGGTCTCCTGCCCGCCGGCATCATCGTGGCCTTCGGGTCGCCGTTCGTCGGACGCCTGATCGACGCGTTCGGCACGGCACGCATGATCATCGCGGCACTGACCTCGTTGAGCCTCGGCTACCTGTGGTTCCTCTTCGCAGGGAGCGACCAGCCCCACTACGCGGTCGCGATCCTGCCGAGCGTGCTGCTGCTGGGCGTCGGTTTCGCACTGGGCTTCACGTCGATCATGGCCCAGGCCACGTCGGGCGTCGACGACTCCGAGCAGGGGTTGGCGTCAGGCCTCGTGCAGACGTCCGCGCAGGTCGGTGCCGCGCTCGTGCTGGCACTCACCACCGCACTCGTCACCGCCGGCTCGCACACGGCCGCCGGGATCAGTGGCGCCGGGTTCCACCAGTTCCACTCCGGCCTCGTGCTCGTCACGGGAGTCGCACTGCTGGGACTGCTGATCACGGTGTCACCGCTGCTGCGCAGGGTGCTCAACCCCGCGTGAGACCCGAACGGCAGAACGGGTGGGCACAGGCCCACCCGTTCTGCCGTTCACATCGTTCAGGCCGAGTGCCGCTTCGACTCCGTGAGCGCGCGGGACGCGAAGTCGACAGTGAGTCCGATGATCGTGCGACTCTCCCGCAGCACCTTGCCGATCACAGGGAACGCGTGGATCTGCCCACTCCAGATGTGGGTCTCGATCTGCCGCCCCTCCCGATCGAACCGGTCCGTGATGATCTCCACGTCGGGCCGCATGATCTCGTATTCGGCGGCGGTGAGGAAAACAGGCGGGAACAGTGCCGGGTCCGCATTCACCGGGGACTGGGCGCCCGGAATCTGATCGGGCCCGGCCAGCCAGCGATCCTTCAGCTTGGCCACCTGCGACATCGGCAGGTACGCGTCACGTTTCATGAAATCGGGGTCGTGATCCTCGAGGTCGAGGTTGAGCAGCGGGGAGTACCCGATGACGGCCGCCGGGCGGGTGAGGCCCCGCAACGCGGCAACTTCCGCGACCTTCATCGCGAGATATCCACCCGCCGAGTCCCCCGCGACGATCACCCTGCTGGGGTCGTCGCAGACCTTCAGCACCTCGGTGTACGCGGTCATGGCGTCCACCAGCGACGCCCCGATCGCACCCTTGGGAAGCTGCCGGTATTCGACCGAGACGACGGGCGCACCCGAACGTGCGGCGAGCAGTCCGCACAGTGCCCGGTGGGTGGCGAGCCCGCAGAACACGAATCCGCCGCCGTGGAAGTAGAGGATGGTTGCGCCGTCCATCGACGTGATCGTGGGTCGCGGATGGGTGATCTTCTCGCACGGCACCCCGCCGAGCGAGATCGCCTCGATGTCGAGGCCCTTCGGCTTGGGAAGCCGGTCGATCAGCTCGTCGAGGGTCGCCAGCAATTCGATGCCGCGGTCCGTCGTCGGCCATATCGTGAACAGCGGTTTGACGAAAGCCCTGGCAAACCAGAACGTCATGCGCGCCCGGCGACTGACATCCCAGTGCCACACGATCGATTCACGCGTTCGCATACTGCCCTCCGTTGTATCGGACGCTTGTCCAGCCAAGTGGACACCCTAGGGCGATCCGGAGAGAAACGCACCCGAAACTTCTCACGTCCGCTCTCCGAGACCTCCCGCCACGGTAAGTCGAAGCCGCCCGTTGCCGAGCGACTTTGACCGATTTCCGTCCGATTGCGGGAGGTTCACCGAGCCAGTCGCTCCTCCAACCGAGCGATGATCTCGGTCGCAACCTGGGTGGGCGATCCGCCCACGTCCACCACGATCGCGTCCTCGTCCGGCTCGATCGGTTCGAGCGTCGAGATCTGCGTGTCCAGCAACGACGGGGGCATGAAGTGGTCGAGCCGGGCGGTCAGCCGTTCCCCGATCTGCGCCCGCGACCCGGCGAGATGCACGAAGACGACGTTGTCGCCCCGCAACACGTCGCGGTAGCTGCGCTTCAGCGCCGAGCAGGTGATGACCCCGGGAAGACCGTTCTCGGTATGTTCCCGAATCCACCCCGCGACGACATCGAGCCACGGCCAGCGGTCCTCGTCGGTCAACGGCTGCCCCGACGCCATCTTCGCGACATTCGCGGGTGGGTGCAGGGCGTCTCCCTCCTGGAGGTCCCAGCCCATGGCGCCGGCGATGATTCCCGCGACCGTCGACTTCCCGGACCCAGACACCCCCATCAGCACCAGGACCGGATCTACCGTCTGCGGCGTGCGTCCTGCAGGTTCGCGCGTACTCACGTGCATCTCACCAACCTCACTCGACATTTCTCAGCCCCCTTTAGATGAATACGCTCAGTGCGAGGACCCCGGCGAGACCGGTGACGGAGATGATGCATTCCATCACCGTCCACGTCTTCAGGTTCTGCACCACCGTGACGCCGAGGTATTCCTTCACCAACCAGAATCCCGCGTCGTTGACGTGCGACAGGAACAGCGAGCCGGAGCCGATCGCCAGCACCATCAGCGAGACGTGCGTGGAGGTCAGTTCGGCGGCGACGGGTGCGAGGATGCCGGACGCGGTGACCGTCGCGACGGTGGCCGATCCGGTGGCGACGCGGATGAGCACGGCCACGAGCCAGGCGAGGAACAACACGGGAAGGGCGCTGTCCTTGATCGCGTCGGCGATCACGTCGGCGATGCCGGTGTCGATCAGGACCTGCTTGAATCCGCCGCCGGCGCCGACGATGAGGAGGATTCCGGCGATCGGGGGCAGCGAACTCTCCAGCGAGACGGCGATGGCCTTGCGGTCCATGCCGCCACCCCGGCCGAGAAGCGCCATCCCGGCGAGCACCGCGAGCCCGAGGGCCACGACCGGCGTTCCGAGGAAGTCGAGCAGCGCCTTCGCGGGCGACTCCGAGTCGGCGGCGATGACGTCGGCGATCGCCTTGCCCAGCATCAGGACGACTGGCAGCAGGATGGCGGACAGTGTTGCGGCGAAGCTGGGCCGGCGACGCTCGGCGGCGGCTTCGGCGCCTTCCCGGTCCTCGACGGTGACGTAGAGCTCGGGGACGGGGACGTCCACCCAGCGGGCCGCCAGCTTGCTGAACAGCGGCCCGGCGATGACGACGGTGGGAATCGCGACGAGGACGCCGAGGGCGAGGGTGAGTCCGAGGTTGGCGTTCAGGGCCGCCACCGCGACCAGGGGCCCGGGGTGCGGCGGAACGAGACCGTGCATGGCCGACAGACCTGCCAGCGTGGGAATCGCGATCCGCATCAACGACAACCCCGAACGCCGCGCGACCAGGATGATGACGGGCATCAGCAGCACGAGGCCGATCTCGAAGAACATCGGCAGGCCGATCACGGCGCCGACCAGCGCCATCATCCACGGCAGCGTCCGCGGGCCCGCCCGTCCGACGAGGGTGTCGACGACGCGGTCGGCACCACCGGAATCGGCGAGCAACTTGCCGAACATGGCACCGAATCCGATCAGGATTCCGACGCTGCCCATCGTGGCCCCGAAGCCCTCGACGAACGCCTTCACCGAGTCTTGCCCGCCCAGACCTGCGGCGATACCGACGCCGACGGCGCCGATCGACAGCGCGAGGAACGGGTGGAGTTTGAGCCAGGTGATCAGCGCGATGATGACGGCGACGCCGACGACGGCAGCCGTGATCAGCCGCGCGTCGTGACCGGCACTGTCGGCCGCTGCGAGTAGTGACGCGGTACTCATTCTGTTGCTCCAGGGAGATCGGTGATGGAATTACCCTTATTCGTGACTCACGTCACTGTGCCCCATAAACCATATGATTTCAAGCCCCGGACTTATTAAGTACTACTTAGAGGCTGGATTGCGTGCCAACGTGTGTTCAATGGAGGCAACCGTGGGAACATCGGCGGATGACCAACGCAGACGGCGGCGAGTACCGGCAATTGCACGAAACGGTGCTCGATCGGCTGGGTAGCGACATCGTGGCCGGCGTCGTGGCACCCGGCACCCGGATCTCCGCCGACGACGTGGTCACCCAGTACTCCGTCTCCCGAACCGTCGTCCGCGAGGTGGTCCGGGTTCTCGAATCCCTCGGACTGCTGGCCGTGCGACGTCGCGTCGGGATCACCGTCCTGGGCGAGGAGCACTGGAATTCACTGGATCCGAGCGTGATTCGGTGGAAGCTGGCCGGCCCGCAGCGGTTCGAACAGCTGTCGAGCCTGAGCGAGCTACGGTCGGGCATCGAACCGCTCGCCGCGCGTCTCGCGGCGACACGCGCGACACCCGAACAGTGCGGGGCGCTGACGGCCGCCGTCATCGGAATGTCGTCGACGTCCCGCGCCGCGGACACGGACGCCTACCTGGCCCACGACTCCGATTTTCACCGCACGCTGCTGACCGCGTCGGGGAATCCCCTGTTGCGCGCGATGTCGCAGATCGTCGTGGAAGTGCTCGAGGGCCGCACCCGGCACTCACTGATGCCGCACGTCGCCGAGACGGAAGCAATCCGCCTCCACGGCGTCGTGGCGTCGTCCATTCAGATGGGCGACGCCGACGCGGCGGAGGCGGCCATGCGCGCGATCGTGAGCGAATCCGCGACGGCGGTCGAGCAGATGAAGGACGAAGAAGACACCCACGAGTGAGCTACTCGCGGGTGCCTTCTTCGCAGCGCGGTAAGTCCTACGCGACCGAATCCGAATGCATGGCTTCGAGTTCCAGGCCCTTCGTCTCCTTGACCCAGCGCAACACGAACACGAGGGACAGCACCGCGCACACGGCGTAGAAGCCGTACGAGATTCCCAGCGAGAAGTCCTTCATGGACGGGAACGTCACGGTGATCAGCCAGTTCGCCGCCCACTGAGCGCCCGCGGCGAGCGACAGGGCGGCGGCCCGGATGCGGTTGGGGAACGCCTCGCCGAGCAGGACCCACACCACGGGGCCCCACGACATTCCGAAGGCCACCACGAAGAGGTTGGCGGCAACGAGGGCGATAGGACCCTGCAGTCCGGTCAGCTGCGGCGTCGTGACGCCGTCCACGACGGTGGTGGACGCGGTGCCGAAGATGAACGCCATGGTCGCGAGCGTCACGGCCATACCGGCGGAGCCGATGATCAGCAGCGGCCGCCGGCCCACCCGGTCGATGTAGGCGATGGCGATGAGGGTGGTGGCGATGTTGACCACCGACGTGATGACCGTGATCTGCAGTGAGCTGCCCTCGTCGAAGCCGACTGCCTGCCACAGGACGCTGGAGTAGTAGAAGATCACGTTGATACCGACGAACTGCTGAAAGACGGAGAGTCCGATACCGATCCAGACGATCGGCATCAGGCCGAACGCGGAGCCCTTCAGATCACGGATCGACGGTTGCGTCTCGCGGGCCAGCGTCGAGCGGATGCTCTCGATCTTGAGGTCCAGGCCCTTCTCGCCGAGCAGGACCGCGAGGATGCCGCGGGCCTCACCGAGGCGGCCCTGGGCGATCAGGTAGCGGGGAGATTCGGGAATCGTCAGCGACAGCAGTCCGTAGGCCAGTGCGGGCACGCACATCGCGAGGAACATCCAGCGCCAGGCCTCGAGCCCGAACCAGAGTTCTTCCTGCGACCCGCCGGCGAGGGCCGCGAGGGCGTAGTCGACCAGGAGCGAGACGAAGATGCCCGTGACGATCGCGAGTTGCTGCAGCGACCCGAGACGTCCGCGCACCCGGGCGGGCGAGATCTCGGCGATGTAGGCGGGTGCGATGACCGAGGCCAGACCCACACCGATGCCGCCGACGATCCGGAACGTCACCAGCATCTCGACGTTGGCCGCGAATCCGGTGCCGATGGCGCTCAGCAGGAACATCACCGCAGCGGCCCGCATGGTGACGAGGCGTCCGTACCGGTCGGCGATCCGCCCGGCCAGCATCGCTCCCGCCGCGGCGCCCAGCAGCGCCGAGGCGATCGCGAATCCGAGGAGAGCGGAATCGACCTGGAACTTGCCCTCGATCGCCGACACCGCGCCGTTGATGACTGCGCTGTCGTAGCCGAACAGCAACCCGCCGAGTGCGGCGACGACCGCGATACGGACGGGAACCGAAGTGCCCTCTGCTGTGTTGCCTGGCGATTCCGCACCGGGCAACAGGACGTTTTCAGTCATGGGACTCCTCGTGAGCAAGGGGGTGATCGAGTCTCGGATCGAGCCGAGGCCTGCGCGAGAGCGCATTCGTTGTGGTGCGGAACACAGTAAGCAACGAAACAGGGAACCGTCAAGATATGAACATAAATAGGCGACATTCGCCGGAAGTATGTTCATAAATGAACGCGACTACCGTGACGAGCGCAGAGTTCACCCCACAAGCTGGTGGGAGACTTCAGCGGCGAACAGTCAGGCCGGAAGCGCGGATCGCAGACCCAGCGCGACGGCGCCGAGCACCTGCGCCCGGGGGCCGAGTTCGGCGACGCGGATGTCCAGGGAGCGAACCGCGCTGGGCACCGCGTAGCGGCCGACGACCTCGCGCATCGGCCCGAGCAGCAGTTCGCCGGCCAGCGCGAGTTCGCCGCCGATGACGAGTCGTTCGGGATTGACGAGGTTGCACAGGCTCGCTGCCGCGACCCCGACGTGCCGCCCCGTGTCGGCGAGCACCCGGATGCAGGCGGCATCTCCACCCTCGGCCATAGCGACGATGTCGGCGATGGTGAGATCGGGGCCGCGACTCGGTGCGAGCAGCCCGATCACGACGTGCGAGGCGACGAGGGTCTCGAGGCAGCCGCGGTTGCCGCAGCGGCATACCTGACCGAACTCGTCGAGCGTCAGGTGGCCGATTTCGCCTGCGGTGCCGCCTCTTCCGCGGTACAGCCGGCCGTCGAGGACGAGCCCGGCTCCCACACCGTCGGACAGTTTGATGTAGGCGAGATCGGTGGTTCCCCGGCCCGCTCCCCACATGTGTTCGGCGAGCACGCCGAGGTTCGCGTCGTTGTCGACGTGCACCGCGGTGCCGAGATACTCCGACGCGATGGCGGCCGCGTCGACACCGACCCACCCGGGCAGGATCGACGGGCCACCGACCTCGCCGGTGTCGGTCTCGAGCGGCGCGGGCAGACCCATTCCGACCGCGAGGACGGACGTACGGTCGCAGCCGAGTCGATCGAGGGCCGCGTCGAGAAGAGCGCCCGCCTGCACCACGCCATCCTCGGCGCGGTGCCCGGCACCGAGTTCGACGCGCTCCTCGGCGAGCACCTGGTGTGCCATGTCGGCGACGGCCACGGTGAGATGCCGGTGCCCGAAGTCGATCCCGACCGCGAGCCCCATCTTGCGGGTCAGTCGCACCGCGCGGCCCCGCTGGCCGGGGTGGTCGCCGCCCGGCACGGCGACCATCCCGGCCGCGGTCAATTCCTTGACCATGTTGGAGACGGTGGCGGGAGCCAACCCGGTGCGGCGCGCAATCTCCGCCTGGGTGAGCTCACCCGACGTCTGGAGCGCGCGGACCACACGGTGCTGGTTGGCGGACTTCAGCGAGGACTGAGAACCCGGCCTCTGGGAGTCACCGTTGTCACTGTCGCGCACGAATTCACCGTACCGCGCCGCTTCTCCTGCTATCGGGCGAGTGCCGCCGCCTCACGCGCGAGGCCGCTGATCCGGTCCCAGTCCTTCTTCTTCACGGCATCGGCGGGCGTGAGCCAGGATCCGCCGACGCAGCCGACGTTGGGCAGCGACAGGTAGTCGCCGACGTTCGACGTCGAGATGCCGCCGGTGGGGCAGAACCGTGCCGCCGGAACGGGTGAGTGGATCGAGCCGAGGAACTTCGCGCCACCCGACGCCTCGGCGGGGAAGAACTTGAGTTCGCGGTAGCCGTGCTCGAGCAGGAAGAGCACCTCCGAGACCGTCGCCGCGCCCGGGAGGTGCGGCAGTCCGGTGTCCGTCATCGCCTTCAGCAGAGTTTCGGTGCTACCCGGCGAGACCAGGAACTGTGCTCCCGCGTCGGCCGCCTGCGCAGCCTGCACCGGTTCCACGATGGTGCCCGCGCCGACGCAGATCTCCGGCACCTCGCTCGCGATCGCCTTGATGGCGTCGAGAGCACACGGCGTGCGCAGGGTCAGTTCGATCATCGGGATGCCGCCGGCCACCAGCGCGCGAGCCACCGGCACTGCGTCGCCGAGGTCGTCCACGACGACGACGGGGATGACCGGAACGCGGTCGAGGAGGGAGGGGCTGTTCGTCACTGAAATTTCTCCTTAGACGGGTTGGGGGTGGAAAACGCTGGCGCCCTGGGTCGCCGGTCCGACAGCGGCGCGCAGGCCGGCGAAGAGTTCGCGGCCCGTGCCGACCCATTCGTCGGCGCCCAGTGCACGACCGGTCGCCGGGCGGGCGGCCAGCTCCTCGTCGTCGAGGTGCACGTTCACGGATCCGGTGACGGCGTCGACGGTCAGGACGTCACCGTCACGCACACGCGCGAGCGGTCCGTCGGCGGCCGCCTCGGGGGTGAGGTGGATGGCCGCGGGAACCTTCCCGGAGGCACCGGACATCCGGCCGTCCGTGACCAGCGCGACCTTCCGGCCCTGGTCCTGCAGAACGCCGAGAACCGGTGTGAGCTTGTGCAATTCGGGCATGCCGTTGGCGCGTGGGCCCTGGTACCGGAGTACGGCCACGAAATCACCGGTCAACGTGCCCGCCTCGAACGCGGCGAGGAAGTCGAGCTGATCGTCGAAGACCCTGGCCGGAGCGGTCACCACGCGGTGGTCCGGGTGGACGGCAGAGGTCTTCATCACGCAGGAACCGAGATTTCCGGTCAGCATCTTGAGCCCGCCGTTGACGTCGAACGGATCTTCCGGTCCGCGCAACACGCTGGTGTCGAGGCTGATTCGCGTACCCGGCTGCCATTCGACGCCCTCGCCCGACAGCTTCGGTTCCTCGGTGTAGCGGCGGAGCCCGGGGCCGACGACGGTCTTCACGTCCTCGTGCAGCAGTCCCGCGTCCAGCATCGAGGACACGACGTAGCCGAGTCCACCGGCGGCGTGGAAGTGGTTCACATCGGCCGAGCCGTTGGGGTAGATCCGGGCGAGCAGCGGCACCACCGCGGACAACTCGGACAGGTCGTCCCACGTGAGCGTGATTCCGGCGGCGCGTGCGATCGCCACGAGGTGCATCGTGTGGTTGGTCGAACCGCCGGTGGCGAGCAGCGCCACGCAACCGTTGACCACGGCCTTCTCGTCGACGACCTCGCCGACCGGCGTGTAGTCGTCGCCGAGTGCGGTGAGACCGGTGACGCGCCTTCCCGCCTCCGACGTCAGTGCGTCACGCAGCGGGGTACCGGGGTTCACGAAGCTCGACCCGGGCAGGTGCAGGCCCATGACCTCCATGAGGAGCTGGTTGGAGTTGGCCGTGCCGAAGAACGTGCACGTGCCCGCGCCGTGGTAACTCGCCGCCTCCGCGTCGAGCAGTTCCTCGCGTTCGGCCTTGCCCTCCGCGTACAACTGCCGCACGCGCGACTTCTCGTTGTTGGGCAGACCGGATGTCATCGGCCCGGCCGGGACGAAGATCGTCGGCAGGTGACCGAACCCCAGGGCGCCGATGAGCATCCCCGGCACGATCTTGTCGCACACGCCGAGCATGAGGGCGCCGTCGAACATGTCGTGGGACAGTCCGATCGCCGTCGCCATCGCGATGACGTCGCGGCTGAACAGCGACAGCTGCATGCCGTCGCGGCCCTGAGTGATGCCGTCGCACATCGCGGGGACACCGCCGGCGAACTGGGCGATGCCACCGGCCTCCATGACCGCGGCCTTCAGCTGCCGCGGGAAGTGCTCGAACGGCTGGTGGGCCGACAGCATGTCGTTGTACGACGAGACGATCGCGATGTTGGGCTTGACGAAGCTGCGCAGCGCCTTCTTGTCGGCCGGGCCGGACGCGGCGAAGCCGTGTGCGAGGTTCGCGCAGGCCAGCTTGCCGCGCGCCGGGCCGCGGTCCCCCGCCGCCCGGATACGGTCGAGGTAGACCGTGCGCTCGGGTTTGCTGCGCTCGATGATGCGTTCGGTGACGGCGGCGAGGACGGGGTGCACGTCGGCCGTCGGTGTGGGTGCGTCGGTCATGCGGTGACTCCTTCGTGCCAGGCGCGGCCGTCGCGCTCGATCAGGGTGGTCGCGTCGGTGGGTCCGTTGGTGCCGGCCGGGTAGCGGCGCGGGGCGCGCTCGGACTTCTCCCAGCCGACGAGGATCTGCTCGACCCACTCCCAGGCGGCCTCGACCTCGTCGCGGCGCATGAACAGGGTCGGGTTACCCCGGACCACGTCCATCAGCAGCCGCTCGTAGGCGTCGGGTGACGGACGCTTGAACGTTTCGATGTAGTTGAGGTCCAACGACACCGGCTTGAGTCGGATACCGCCGGGGCCAGGTTCCTTCGCCGTCATGTGCAGCCGCATGCCCTCGTGGGGCTGCAACTGGATCACCAGGCGGTTGGGTTCGCTGTGGCCCTCGCTGCCGGGGAACATGGGGTGCGGGACGGGCTTGAACTGAACCACGATCTCCGAGCAGCGCCGGTCCATGCGCTTGCCGGTGCGCAGGTAGAACGGAACGCCGGCCCAACGCCAGTTCTGGATCTCGGCCTTGACGGCGATGAACGTCTCGGTGGTGCTCTCCGGGTTCTCGACGTCCTCCTGGTATCCGGGGACGGCGATCCCGTCGGCCAGGCCGGGGCCGTACTGGCCTGCGACGGTGCAGCTTTCGACGTCCTGCGGGCTCATCGGCTTGAGGGCCTGGAGGACCTTGAGCTTCTCGTCTCGCACGGTCTCGCGGTCGACGTAGGTGGGCGGTTCCATCGCGACGAGGCAGAGCATCTGCAGGAGGTGGTTCTGCAGCATGTCGCGCAGGGCACCCGCCGACTCGTAGTAGCCGCCGCGACTGCCGACTCCGAGCGACTCGGCGACGTTGATCTGCACGTGGTCGATCGACGAGGAGTTCCACAGCGGTTCGAGGAACGTGTTGGCGAATCGCGTGACCAGAAGGTTCTGGACGCTCTCCTTGCCGAGGTAGTGGTCGATGCGGAAGATCTGCGATTCCTCGAACACGGCGCCGACCGCGTCGTTGACGGCGCGGGCCGAGGCGAGGTCGTGTCCGATCGGCTTCTCCAGCACGACGCGGGACTGTGCGTCGGCGAGACCATTCAGGGCGAGGTTGTCACAGATCGGCCCGAACAGACTGGGAGCGCAGGCCAGGTAGAAGACCCGGATCGAACCTTCCCGCGCGGCGAGGCACTCGCTGAGGCCCGCCCAGTTCGCGGGGTCTGCGGCGTCGACGGAGACGTATTCGAGGCGATTGAGAAATCGCTCACAGGTGTCCGAATCCAGCTGATCGCCGGAGACGAACCGCGCGAGTTCTCCTCGCACCTTGTCGCGGTAGCCGTCGGTGTCGAGACCGGCTCGCGAGGCACCGATCACGCGGGTTTCTGCGGGCAGCTGGCCGTCCCTGTCGCGCAGGTAGAGCGCAGGAAGCAGCTTACGAACCGCCAGGTCGCCGGTCCCGCCGAACACGACGAAATCGCACGGTTCCACGGTGGTCGCTGGTGACATGTCATCTCCCTCTGAAAGCCGGATGTGTGGGCCGTCACAGACGACAGTAGGCGACCTTTGGCTTTTGATCAATACAGACTTAAGTATTTCTGCGAACAAAGATCAGGGGCTTACGTTGTCAGACGCGTGTCCGGTTGGTTGAATGGCCTGCATGCGGACGCCTCGCTCGACGACCTCCCCGGCGACGGGTGGCGACGTCTTCGCCCTCATTCGCGCAGGGCAAGCAACGACGCGCACCGAGATCGGCACCCTCACCGGCCTCTCCCGCACCGCGGTCGCGGCGCGGGTCTCCTCGCTGCAGGCGTCGGGGCTCGTCGTCGAGCGCGAGGAGGGCGTCTCGACAGGCGGTCGCCCGCCGGTGAAGCTCTCGTTTCACGTACAGGCCGGTGTCGTGCTGTCGGCAGCCATCGGCCGGAGCCGCACCCAGCTGGCCATCTGCGACCTCGCTGGCGACGTCATCGTCGCCGAGGACGTGGAGCAGGAGATCGGCACCAGCCCGGCCGAGCTGATGCCCGTCATCGCGCAACGTCTCATCGCGCTGCGCGAGAGTCTGGGCGAGACCGCGGGACGGACGGTCGGGATCGGGATCAGCCTCCCCGGGACCGTCGACACCGAACGCGGGTGCAGCCTGAACTCCCCCATGATGTCGGGCTGGGACGGCGTCCCCCTCCAGCCGTTCCTCGCCGACGTCACCGACGCGCCCGTCTTCGTCGACAACGACGCCAACGTCATGGTGCTGGCGGAGCGGCGCGGAGAACGCCGCGACTTCGCCGACATGCTGCTCATCAAGGCGTCGACCGGGCTGGGCGCCGGACTCGTGTCCGGTGGTGTGCTCCAGCGGGGCGCCCTCGGCGCGGCGGGCGAAATCGGGCACACGAAAACCGCAGCGGCACAAGGTGTGGTGTGCCGCTGCGGTGATGTGGGTTGTATCGAGGCCGTGGCCGGCGGGTGGGCGCTGGTCCGCAATCTGCAGGAGCAGGGACGCGAAGTCACCCACATCCGCGACGTGATCACCCTCGCCCTGGCCGGGGACGCCGAGGCCCGGCGGATGATCCGCGAGAGCGGACGGCAGATCGGCGAAGTGTTGTCGGGTGCGATCAACCTTCTCAACCCGGAGGTCGTGATCGTCGGCGGCGACATGGCGCAGGCCTACGACACGTTCGTCGCCGGGCTACGCGAAACCCTGTACGGCAACGCCATCGCCGTTGCCACCCAACAGCTTCAGATCCTCCCCTGGACGCACGGGGAACTGTCGGGAGTCGTCGGCAGCGCCACCATGGCGCTCGACCACGTCCTCAGCGTGCGCGCCGTCGACCAGCTACTCGCAGGCGCTCCGCGCCCGTGAGCGGTTGACGAGTCCAGAGACTCGCTCACCGCGCACGGGCCCGGAGGGCCTACTTGACGTCGGAACCGTGCTTGGTGAGCGGCATGATCTCGATCGTCATGTACGGGAACAGTGGAAGGTTCCACAGGATCTCGTGCAGTTCGTCGGCCGACTCGACGTCGAAGATGCTGATGTTGCTGTACTGGCCGACGATCCGCCAGATCTCGGGCCACTTGCCGGAGCGTTGGAGCTCCTGCGAGTACGCCTTCTCCTTGGCGACGGTCTCGTCCCGAACCTTCGGGTCGAGGTCACGGGGAATGGCGACGTCCATGCGGACGTGAAAGAGTGCCATCGGGTGGTGTGCTCCTTAGTTCCTGGTCCAGGTCTTGACTGCGTCCATGTTGAGCTCGATTCCGAGTCCGGGACCTTCGGGCAGGAACACCTGGCCGTCGGCGTAGCGGATCGGTTCCTGCAGCAACTCCTCGCTGAACAGCAGCGGTCCGAACAGTTCGGTGCCGAAGTCGATGCCGGGTTCCGCGCACGCGAAGTGGATGGACGCCGCGGTTCCGATCGGGCCTTCGATGGACGTGGCTCCGTGGCAGGCGATTCCGGCTGCCTTGGCGACCGCGACCACCTCGCGGCTCTTCTTCAGGCCGCCGCATTTGGTGGTCTTGAGGGCGATGACGTCCGCGGCGCCGCGGCGTGCGACCTCGAGGGCGTCGTGCGGAGTCTGCACGCTCTCGTCCGCCATCACCGGGACGGGGACGAGGCGGTTGAGCTCGGCGAGGACCTCGAGTTGCTCACCGGGTGTGGGCTGCTCGATCAGTTCGACGCCGCCTTCGACGAGGCGGGGCACGTACTTCAGCGCGGTGAGCCTGTCCCAGCGGGCGTTGACGTCGATGCGGACGCCGGCCTTGCCCTGCAGAGCCTGCGCGATCTGGACCACCCGGGCAGTGTCGACGGCGGGATCGAGCGCACCCATCTTCAGCTTGAAACTGAAGTGCCGCTTCGACTCGACGAGACCGAGGGCCTCCTCGATGATCTCCTCGGCGGGTGCGGCGCCGAGGGCCCACGTGACGTCGACGCTCTTCCGGAAGGCGCCGCCGAGCAGCGTGTGCACGGGCACACCCAGGCCGCGGGCCCAGGCGTCGTGCAACGCGACGTCGACGGCGGCTTTCGCGAAACGTGCATTGGCGACGACTCGTTCGATGTCCGACATGATGCCGGTGATCTCGTCGACACCCCGGCCCAGCAGCACCGGGACGATGTACTTCTCGACGAT
Source organism: Rhodococcus mengyinensis (assembly GCF_048381435.1). Taxonomy (NCBI): domain Bacteria; kingdom Bacillati; phylum Actinomycetota; class Actinomycetes; order Mycobacteriales; family Nocardiaceae; genus Rhodococcus; species Rhodococcus mengyinensis. The sequence continues at coordinate 31,441 of NZ_JBLWIT010000050.1, forward strand.
CGCCTGCATCGTCTCCACCGATTCGCCGCCCCACCACGGGCCGCCGGGGACGACGCCCTCGCCGTAGCCGGTCACGCCGCCTGCGGTCGTGACGGCGACGAGCAGCAGCGGCTGCGCCGTCATCGACGTGGTGGCGAACTTGTGGGGACGCACCAACGGCACATCGAGGATCGTCGTTTCGACGGAGACGATCGACAGGTCGGTCATCGGATCACTTTCTCTACGGGTGGAACGGGTCACGCGGGGTCGAGCACGAAGTTGTAGGTGACGTGGTTCTTGCCGTCGTCACCGGTCTTCGGGTCGAGGATGAGTTCCGGCTTGGTTGCCGACGCGACGTCGCTGTCGATCCACTCGCCACCCTTGAAGTACAGCTGCGTGGTCACCGACTCCTTGCCCGGCGCCGACACGATGAGGTGCAGGTGCGCGGGACGCCACGGGTGACCGTTCTGCGCCTCGATGAACTGACCGGTCGGGCCGTCGGTCGGGATCTGGTAGGGCGCCGGCTGGATCGTGGTGATCTCGTAGCGGCCCTCCTCGTCGGCGATGATGGTGCCGCGCAGGTTCCACTCGGGCAGATGCGGGGCGAACTGCGAGTAGTAGCCGTCGTTGTCGGCGTGCCACAGTTCGACCTTCGCGCCGGCGAGGCCGTTGCCGTCGAGATCGGTGACCTGGCCGGAGAAGACGAGCGGGGTGATCTTCTCGTCCTCGGGACGCATCGGCAGGGTGCACTTCGACGGCAGTTCGGGCGAGTTCTCGATGTAGTACGGGCCCTCGATGCTGCCCTTCGTGCCCTTGCGGCTGCGGGCGAGGACTTCTTCGACCGAGTGCTCGATGAACACGTCGAGGAACAGCGGCCATTCGCCACCCTCGCCCACGTCGATGAGCCACTGCTTGAACACGCGGTACTCGGGGTAGGTGACGCCGTGCTTGAGGATCACGTCGTTGAGTGCGCCGAGTGCATCCTTGGCGATGGCCGCGAGCCGCTCGGGCGAGGTGTCGGCGGTGGCGCGCTCGGCCTTGAACTTGTCGGTGGCGGCGGAGCCGGATCCGGCGGCGGTGGGGCTCTCGGTGGTGGTCATCTGTTTCTCCTTGGGCTGGGAGGGGAGCGGATTGGGCTGATATCGAGTTTTGGGCGACGCGGTGGGTGTTCACGCGCCGGAGGCCTTGCGTTGTGTACGCTGTGCGTACTAACATCACGCTGTGCGTACACCCCTACTGTGCGCGCAGTCACATTGAAATGTCAACCCCGAGTCCGAATACGCACACGAATCGCTGGTGGAGGCCGCAATGACCGAGAGCGATCGCGATTACATCCAGAGCATCGAGCGCGGGTTCGCAGTGCTCCTCGCATTCGACGCGCAGCGTCCGAACCCGACGCTCGCCGAACTCGCCACAGAAGCGGGACTGTCGCGTCCCGCGGTCCGCCGGATCCTGCTCACCCTGCAGAAGCTGGGGTACGTCGCCGGCTCGGGAGGCCGGTGGTCGCTCACCCCCCGCGTGCTCAGCATCGGACAGCACTACTCGGAGTCGCACGCACTGATCGAGGCCGCGATGCCCCGACTGCTCGAGGTGGCCGAGAAGACCCAGGAGTCCGCGTCGCTCGGCGTGCTCGACGGCGCCGACGTGGTCTACGCGGCGCGCGTTCCCGTCCGCCGGATCATGAGCATCAACGTCTCCGTCGGCACCCGCGTCCCCGCGTACGCCACGTCCATGGGTCGTGCGCTCCTTGCCTGGGCCCCCGCCGACGTCGTCGAGCGGGTGGTCGCCGAGTCCACATTCGAGAAGCTCGGGCCCGAAACCATCGGCACTGCAGCCGAACTCGAACGGGAACTCGCCAAGGTCCGCGAGCAGGGGTTCGCCCTGACGTCCGAGGAGCTGGAGAAGGGGCTGATCTCACTGGCCGCCCCCGTCCGCGACGCCGGCGACACAGTGGTCGGCGTGGTCGCGTGCTCCACGTCGTCCGCGCGGAACACTCCGGCACAGTTCCGCGAACAGGCCGTTCCGTGCGTCCTCGCCGCCGCGGCCGCCCTGAGCACGGACATGGGTTTCGCCGGCTGACGGCATCACGTCGGTCAGATCGGGTCGAGCACGAAGTCGCAGGAGACCTCTCCGCCGAGCCCGACGTCGACGAGCGACTCGACGGCGGACGCGTCCACTTCTCGCGATGCGCCCGGCGTCGGCACCAGCCGCGTCTCGAGCGGACGGAAGCCCCGCGCATGCACGATCACGTTGACATGCCCGACATCCGCTTCGCCTCGGGCGCTCGAGAATTCGCACGGCGCCGGCTGCACGGTCGAGATGTCGAAGCGGCCCCCGGCGCATGTGACGACGATGCCGCGCAGGTTGTTGCGCAGAATCTCGACGGAGTACCCGGAGTAGCAGCCGTCGGCGTCCGCGTGCCAGATCTCGAGCTCCGCCCCCGACAGCGGTTCGCCGTCGCGTGAGCGCACGACCCCCGCGATGCGGAGCGGAGTTCCCGGTTCGCCGGGAAGTGCCGCGAGGTTCGCCTTCCACGGCAGCACTCGCTGCGCGGGGAGGTAGAACTCCCGGTCGACGTGGTCGAGGCAGGCCTGGTCCACGTGAGGTGCGGTCGTCGTCGACGTCGAGGTCATCACCTGATCCGATCACTTGCGTACGCTGTGCGTACGTTGAGAACGCTGTGCGGTCGTTGTCGAGTGTGCGCGTGGTCACACGCGTTCGTCAACCTCCGTTCCGTTCACATTGCGGACGGGTCGGCCCGGTGCATCTGTGGGATAATTTCCCCGCCACCGGCGGACAACGACGTTTCGCCGTCCCCGGTTCGCGCCCTCGTGCCGGCCACGTCGAATTCCCGAGGATCACATCGATGACCACGCCTCCCCGCAGCATCACCCTCCGCTTCCTGGCCGCACCCACCGAGGTGGCGACGCTCGGAGGGGCCGTCCAGGGTGGCCGGATCCTCGAATGGATCGACAAGGCCGCCTACGCCTGCGCGGTCGGCTGGAGCGGGAGCTACTGCGTCACCGCCTACGTGGGAAACATCAAGTTCACCCGGTCCATCGAGTCGGGTCACCTCGTCGAGGTCGAAGCGCGGCTCGTCCACACCGGGCGCTCGAGCATGCACATCCAGTGCACCGTGTCGTCGGCCGACCCGCGCACCGGACAGTTCACCGAGGCCAGCAACTGCCTGATCATCTTCGTCGCCGTCGACGACTCCGGTAAGCCGACGAGCGTGCCGCCGTGGCAGCCCGTCACCGCCACCGACCGTGCCGAGTCCGAGGAGGCGGTCATGCGCATCGGCCTGCGGGCCGACATCGAAGAGGCGATGAGCAAGCAGAACTACACCGACGCGGGCACCGCACCGGAATCGCTCACCCGCTTCCTCGCCGCGCCCACCGACGTCAACTGGGGCGGCAAGACGCACGGCGGAACCGTGATGCGCTGGATCGACGAGGCCGCCTACCTGTGCGGCACGTCGTGGAACGGCACGCCGTGCGTGTCCGTGTACGCCGGCGGGGTGCGCTTCTACCGCCCGATCCAGATCGGTCATGTCGTCGAGGTCGACGCCCGCCTGCTGCACACCGGCGCGCAGACCATGCACATCTCCGTGCACGTGCGATCCGGCGACCCTCGCACCCGGGAAATGAACCTCACCACCCACTGCCTCACCGTCGTCGCCGCCGTCGACGAGGACGGCGCCGCAACGGCAGTGCAGCAGTGGGTGCCGCAGTCCGACGAGGACCGCAAGCTGGAGGCGCACGCCCGCGAACTCATCGCCCTCCGCGACCGGGCGCGAATCGGCGCCCTGGCGTAATCCGCCCGAGTAGCGTCACGGGAAACGGTCTACCCGCGGAAGGAGCGGGGGGGATGCCTGGGAACCGTCCACTCGACGTGCAGTTGTCCCGGCGGCGGGTGCTGCAGTGGGGAGCCGGAGCTGCACTCCTCGGGCTCACCGGAGCCTGCGCCCGCAGCGACGACACCGAGGGCGCGATCGGACCCGACTCTCCGGAGGTCCGCGCGTTCGCCGAGGCCGAGTCCCGGCGATTTCCCGGCGGGAGGCCGGTCGCCTACGAGCTCTCCGCGACACAGTCCGACGTCGACATCGCAGGTACGCGGACTGCCGCGTGGTTGTACAACACGCAACTGCCGGGCCCGATCCTGCGGGCGAACGTCGGGGACAGGGTTCAGGTGCGGTTTCGCAATCAGCTCCCGGATTCCACCACCGTGCATTGGCACGGGCTGGCCATCCGCAACGACATGGACGGGGTCCCGGATGTCACGCAGGCTCCGATACCGGCGGACACAGAGTTCGTCTACGACTTCATCCCGCCCGACCCGGGCACGTACTGGTACCACACGCACGGCGATCTCCAGCGCGGCCGCGGGCTGTACGGGGCTCTGATCATCGACGATCCCGGGGCTCCCGCGAACTACGACGCCGAGTTCGTCGTCGTGCTCTCCGACTGGTTGACCGACCGCACGCCGTCGCAGGTCTTCGACGAACTCCACGGCAGGCGGATGACGTCCATGCCCGAGATGACGTCGCGCGTGCTCGGCGGTGACTCCGGCGACGTCCGGTACCCGGTGTACCTGCTGAACGGGAAACCACCCGGCGATCCGGCCGTCTTCACCGCACGACCGGGGCAGCGAGCCCGCATCCGGCTGATCAACGCGGGCGACGACACCGCGTTCCGGGTCGCGCTGGGTGGCCACCGGCTGACCGTCACGGACACGGACGGATTCGCCGTCGAACCGGTCGACACCGACTCGGTGCTGATCGGCATGGGCGAGCGGTACGACGCCGTCTTCACCCTGCAGGACGGGGTGTTCCCGCTGGTCGCGGTCGCCGAGGGGAAGGGCGCGCAGGCATTCGCGGTGGTGCGCACCGGCGGCGGCGCGGCCCCCGACCCCGCCGTGACGCCCCGTGAGCTGGGCCCTCCCCCACTCACCGTGGTCGGGCTGCGGGCCACCGACGCCGTCCGGTTACCCGTCGTCGACCCGAGTGTCACCCTGGAGGCGTCGCTCGGCGGCGACATGAAGCAGTACGTGTGGACGGTGAACGGCGAGGCCTATCCCGACCACACCCCGCTGACCGTCCACCGGGACCAGCGAGTGCGGCTGGTCTATACGAACCCCACGATGATGTTCCACCCCATGCACCTGCACGGGCACACGTTCGCCGTCGCCCGGCCGGACGGCTCCGGACCGCGGAAGGACACCGTGATCGTGCTCCCGGGGCAGACCGTCGCCGCCGACATCGACGCGACCAACCCCGGTCAGTGGATCACGCACTGTCACAACGACTATCACCTTGCCGCCGGGATGGCGACGATCTTCTCCTACGTGAGCTGAAGCCGCACCGTCAGCCCCGGAGCGCTTCGGAGGGCGCCACGCCGTACTTCCGGCGGTACGCCGCCGCGAACCGGCCGGTGTGGGTGAAACCCCAGCGCATCGCGACCTCGGCGACCGTCGACGAACCGTCCGCGCGCAGCAGGTCGTCGTGGACACGTTCGAGCCGGACGTCCAGCAGGTAGTCGCGGGGGCTCACCCCGACGTACTCCTGGAATCCCTCCTGCAGGCGGCGGACCCCGACACCCGCGATCTCGGCCATCTCGGCCGCCGTCCACGCCCGTGCGGGATCGGCGTGGATCTCGTCGATGACGCGCTTGACGATGCGCGGCCGGGTACCGGCACCGGCCGTCTCGTCGTCCGGGATCGCTGCCAGGACCAGTGCCGTGGTGACCGCCCCCGACAGTTGCTCGGCGACGAGGGGGTTGGTGTAGATGCCGTCCGACCGCAGCATCTGGTCGAGCAGCGACCGCACCAGAGCCAGCCAGCTGGCACCGTTCTCGCTGGTCAGATCCAACTGCGGGGGCAGTCGCAGTCCCGGCCGCGCCAGGATCCGTGCCATCTCGCGGTGCAGGTAGTCGCGGTCGACGCGCACGCCGATGATGGAGCAGTCCTTGCTCCAGTCGGTGATGAGCGTCGTCGTGTCGGGCGGGCATATCGTTCCCGCCCCGGGCACGGACGACACCTCGTGCTTGCCGGTCACCGATTCCAGATGCCCCGACAGCGGCACGTTGATCGCATACGCGCCGGGGTGGTCCGACTGGATCGACACGTCCGCGCCCCAACCGATATGGGTGATCTTCACCGGCCCGAGTTCCACCGCCTCCGCGACGGTGTTGCCCGCGTTGGACCTGTTCAGCGGGGTCAGCCGGTGTGGGAAGTACACGTCCGACACCACGTGCGACGCTTCGTCCCAATCTTCGGGGCGAATCAGCTTGGACGCGGGCTGCATGGCACCAGTGTGACTACGGACACCTTCGATTGCAATTTTCGGCGTGATCCAAGTCACCGCGCAAAGCGGATCACCTCCGCGCTCAGCGGATCGACGCGCCGTTCCCACGGTCGTACCTTCGTCCGTACCTCATCAGCGCCCCGGACAGGAAGGGAGGCTCCGACCATGGAGCAACGCGAACTCCGGAACATTTTCGGGCAGTTTGCCAGCGGAGTCACGGTCATCACGTGCGCCAACTCCGAGGGCCTGCCGCACGGAGCGACGGTCACCGCCTTCACCGCCGTCTCGATCGAGCCGAGATTGTGCCAGATCACCCTGACCCGAAAGTCCAAGGCCTGCAACTACTTGAGCAAGGCACCGTTCGCCGTCAACATTCTCGCCGCCGACCAGGTGGACACCGCGATGCATTTCGCCGGGCGACCGCAGAACCCCGAACCCGTGTGGGCCGACGGACCGACCGCCCCCATCATCTGCGGTGCCGCCGCCACGTTGTCGTGCCGGCCGTGGGCCGAGTACGACGGCGGCGATCACATCATCTTCATCGGTGAGATCGTCGCGGCCGAATCCAGCGGCAAGGACCCGCTGCTGTTCTACCGGAGCACCTTCCACGATCTCGGCTCACCGTCCGCGTCGGCCGCGTGGAACGGATCGATGGACGATCCGAACAACGGCTGGTTCGACTCCACCACCTCCTTCACCCCGTTCCATCTTCAGCCCGTCAACTGACCGCCGAATCCGAAAGGACATTCCATGACCACCACCGAAAGCGCTCCCGAGACCGCGCTCGACCCGACGAAGGTCAACCCGGCCGCAGACTGCGAAGCCAACCGCACCGCCAACTTCGCGTCGCGCCCGATGACCGGCGACGAATACATCGAGTCGTTGCGCGACGACCGCGAAATCTGGTTGCACGGCGAGCGCGTCGAGGACGTCACCACGCATCCGGCGTTCCGCAACCCCATCCGGATGACCGCACGCCTCTACGACTCGATGCACACCGGCGAACACGTCGACAAGGTCACCACCCCCACCGACACCGGCAACGGCGGCGTCACGATGCCGTTCTTCAAGGCACCCAGCTCCTCGGACGACCTGCTGAAGGAACGCGACGCCATCGCCACCTGGGCGCGCATGACGTACGGCTGGATGGGCCGGTCGCCCGACTACAAGGCCTCCTTCCTCGGCACCCTGCATGCCAACAAGGAGCTGTACTCGCCGTTCCAGGACAACGCCGAGCGCTGGTACAAGGAATCGCAGGAAAAGGTCCTGTACTGGAACCACGCGATCATCAACCCGCCGGTCGACCGGCAGCTCCCGCCCGACGAGGTCGGCGACGTGTTCATGAAGGTGGAGAAGGAGACCGACGCCGGCCTCATCGTCTCCGGCGCCAAGGTCGTGGCCACCGGCTCGGCCATCACCAACTACAACTTCATCGCCCACTACGGCCTGCCGATCAAGAAGAAGGAATTCGCCCTGATCTGCACCGTCCCGATGGACGCACCGGGGGTGAAGCTGATCTGCCGGTCCTCGTTCACCCAGAACGCGGCCGTGATGGGCACCCCGTTCGACTACCCGCTGTCGAGCCGGATGGACGAGAACGACACCATCTTCATCTTCGACAAGGTGCTGGTGCCGTGGGAGAACGTCTTCATGTACGGCGACGTCGACAAGATCAACGGCTTCTTCCCGCAGTCCGGATTCCTGCCCCGCTTCACGTTCCAGGGCTGCACGCGTCTCGCCGTGAAACTCGACTTCATCGCCGGCATGCTGATGAAGGCCCTCGACGCCACCGGAGCCGGCGGCTTCCGCGGCGTGCAGACCCGCGTCGGTGAGGTCATCGGCTGGCGGAACCTGTTCTGGTCGTTGACCGAATCCATGGCACGCAACCCCGAGCCGTGGATCGGCGACACCGTCATCCCCAAGCTCGAATACGGCCTCACGTACCGCATGTTCATGATCCAGGGCTACCCGCGGATCAAGGAGATCATCGAGCAGGACGTCGCGTCCGGCCTGATCTACCTGCCCTCGAGCGCCCGCGACTTCAAGAGCCCCGACGTCCGCCCGTACCTGGACAAGTACGTCCGCGGCTCCGACGGCATGACCGCCGTCGAACGCGTCAAGATCATGAAGGCACTGTGGGATTCGATCGGCAGCGAGTTCGGTGGCCGCCACGAACTCTACGAGCGCAACTACTCCGGCAACCACGAAAACGTCAAGGCCGAACTGCTGTTCGCCGCCGAGAACCGTGGCGACGTCGCCTCGATGAAGGGCTTCGCCGAGCAGTGCCTGTCCGAATACGACCTCGACGGCTGGACGGTCCCCGACCTCATCGGCAACGACGACGTCTCGTACTTCGGCAACAAGTAATCGCACACCCGCGCAATCCCCGTCAGAAGCGAATCAGCTCTGACGGGGATTTGCCGTACCGCCGGCGGTAGGCGGCGGAGAATCGGCCCGCATGGGTGAACCCCCACCGGGCAGCGACTTCGGAGACCGTGACCCCGGGTTCCAGCGCTCGCAGGTCGGCATCGGCGCGACTCAGGCGGATGTCGAGGAGGCATTCCGACGGACTGCGCCCGACGTACTCGCGAAACCCTTCCTGCAACCGGCGGACGCTGATACCCGCCAGCTCGGCCATGTCGGCTGCCGTCCAGGCGCGGGCCGGGTCGTCGTTGAGTCCGTCGAGCACTCGCTTGACGATTCGCGGTCGGGGTGCGCCCCCGCGCACCTCCTCGTCGGGCGTGACGGCCAGGACGAACGCCGAGGTGATCGCGCCGGCGAGCTGTGGGCCGACCACCGGGTTGGCCAGGAGGTCGGCCGGCTCCCGCAGTTGCGCGGTCAATGAGCGCACCAGACGAAACCAGCTGTGTCCGAGGGCCTCGGTGAGATCGATCTGCGAGGGCAGGTGCAGCCCGGGCCGCAGGTCGGAGCCGAGGATCCGGTCAGCCTCCTTCTCGAGGTAGGCGCTGTCGAATTTGACGCCGAGCACCGAGCAGTCGCCGCTCCACCGGGTGATCAGGGTCGGCTCGTCCGCCCGGAAGACCGTGGCCTGACCCGGGCGCGACAGCACTGTGTCGCCCTGCGAACAGGACTCCAGCGAACCGGACAGCGGAATGTTGATCTCGTACGCATCCGGATAGTCGCACTCGATCGACACGTCGGCACCCCAGCCCAGCCTGCCGAGAGTGACGGGGCCGAAGTCGACGGTCCGCATCGACAGCTTCATCGCACCGTTCGGCGACAAGTCGGTCAACGTGTGGGGAAAGTACGCACCGGCCACCGCCCTCGACGCCGCATCCCAGTCCTGGGTTTCGGTGATCGTCGATGCCATCGTCATGCACCTGCCTCACTGAAGAATCGTTCCGACCTCATTGAAACCGTGTCGTCACGCCCAGTCGAGGATAACTGAGACCGCAATCACAAGTAGTCGCGCAGATGGTCCAGAGACCGCGCAGAGTGGCTAGACCACCCTCCTGCGACGGCCTACCTTCTTCCTCACCCCGCTCACACAACGAAAGTTGTTTCCGAGCAGTTGCTTTGAATGAGGAGATTCAGATGACCGCCACCCTCTCTTGGATCGACGAGATCACGATGACGGAACTCGAGCGCAACCCGTACCCCGTCTACGAGCGGCTGCGCGCCGAGGCGCCGCTGGCCTACGTCCCGGTCCTCGGCTCGTTCGTCGCGACGACCGCCGACTTGTGCCGCACCATCGCCAACAGCCCCGACTTCGAGGGGATCATCACCAAGGCCGGCGGCCGCACGTTCGGTCACCCTGCGGTGATCGGCGTCAACGGCGAGATCCACCGCGACCTCCGCTCGATGGTCGACCCCGCACTGCAACCGTCGGAGGTGGACCGCTGGGTCGACGGACTCGTCCGCCCCATCGCGCGGCGCTACGTGGAGCAGTTCGAAAACGACGGCAAGGCCGATCTGGTCTCGCAGTACTGCGAACCCGTCAGCGTGCGCGCACTCGGCGACCTGCTGGGGCTGAACGACGTCAGCTCGGACACGTTGCGTGACTGGTTTCACCGACTGTCGAACTCCTTCACCAATGCCGGGGTGGACGCGAACGGCGACTTCACGAACCCGGAGGGATTCGTGCAGGGCGACGAGGCCAAGGCAGAGATCCGGGCCGTCGTCGATCCGCTCATCGACAAGTGGATCGTCGACCCCGACGACAGCGCCATCTCGCACTGGCTGCACGACGGCATGCCCGAAGGACAAGTCCGCGACCGCGAGTACATCTACCCCACGCTCTTCGTCTACCTGCTGGGCGCGATGCAGGAACCCGGGCACGGAATGGCATCGACACTCGTGGGCCTGTTCACCCGCCCCGAGCAGCTCGAGGCCGTCATCGACGAGCCCGCCCTGCTTCCGCGGGCGATATCCGAGGGAATGCGCTGGACCTCCCCGATCTGGTCGGCCACGGCCCGCATCAGCACCAAGGACGTCACGCTCGGGGATGTGTTCCTTCCCGAAGGATCCGTGGTCCTGTTGTCCTACGGTTCGGCCAACCACGACACTGCCGTCTACGACGCCCCCTCCGACTACGACATGACGCGCCCCCCGCTCCCCCACCTGGCGTTCGGTTCCGGCAACCACGCGTGCGCGGGCATCTACTTCGCGAACCACGTCTGCCGCATCGGCCTGGAGGAGTTGTTCGAGGCGATCCCGAACCTCGAACGTGACTCCGGCGCGGACGTCGAGTTCTGGGGCTGGGGTTTCCGCGGCCCGACCGCCCTCCGGGCCACGTGGGAGGTGTAGCCGTGACCGTCACCGTCTCGGTCGCCGCGGACAGGGTGGAATGCCGCACCGACCAGCCGATACTCGACGCCTTCCTGCGGGGCAGCGTGTGGATGCCGAACTCCTGCAACCAGGGCACGTGCGGAACGTGCAAGCTGCGGGTCGTGTCGGGATCGGTCGATCACGGGCGCTCGCCCGAGACCACGCTGACCCAGGCCGAGCGCGAGCAGGGATTCGCCCTGGCCTGCCAGGCCACTCCGTGTGGTGACACCGTGGTGGAACGCCTGGACACGGCGCCGGCGGGCACCGTCCACGCCCTGCGGGACCTGGTCGGCACCGTGAGCGCGATCGAGGACGTCGCCCGTGACACGCGGCGGGTACTCGTCACGCTCGACAGCCCGCTCGAGTTCTCCGCGGGGCAGTACGTCGAACTGCGAGTACCCGGCACCGACCACGGCCGCCAGTACTCCATGGCGAACACGCCGGGCGAGTCGAAACAGCTCGAGTTCCACATCCGCAGACAACCGGGTGGAATCGCGACGGACGGTTGGGTGTTCGGCTCGCTGTCCGTCGGCGAGCGCGTCGACATGGCGGGGCCGCTCGGCGACTTCCGTCTCGATCCGGAGGACGAGGGTCCGATGATCCTGCTCGGCGGCGGAACCGGGCTCGCCCCACTGAAATCGATGGTCCGCCAGGCACTCACGGTCACACCGGAACGCGGGATCCACCTCTATCACGGCGTACGGGAAGCAGCCGACCTGTACGACATGGAACTGTTTCGGGAGTGGGAGCGCGCACACCCGGGCTTCCGGTACGTGCCGTGTCTGAGCGACCAGTCGTGGTCCGGGCGGTCCGGCTACGTCACCGACGCATTCGTGGAGGACTTCGACACGTGCCGCGGCTACTCCGGGTACCTGTGCGGGCCGCCGGCGATGGTCGACGCCGGCATCAAGGCGTTCAAGCGCCGGCGCATGGCTCCGCGACGGATCTTCCGGGAGAAGTTCACGCCCGCCGCGTGACGACGGCACCCGATGCGCACGCCGAGGCCCCCGAGCCTCGGCGTGCGCATGCCGAACACGTCCTAGTCAGTACTCGGCAAATGCCTAGTGTGATGCAGCGCACAGGCTGTAAGAGTGGAATCCATTGCCGGACCCGGGCGCCCTCGCAGGGCGCAAGCCCCCGGAGATCTTGGAGGATCCCATGACTGAAACCCTGTACACAGCGCCGTCCGACGACGTGCGCGCCAAGCTGGCCGACGCGCTCATCGAGGACGCGGAAACCGGCCGCTACCAGGTGCGACGTAGCGTTTTCACCGACGAGGACCTGTTCGAACTCGAGATGAAGCACATTTTCGAGGGCAACTGGATCTACCTGGCCCACGAGAGCCAGATCCCGAACGTCGGCGACTACTTCACCACGTACATGGGCCGCCAGCCGATCGTGATCTCCCGCAACAAGGAGGGCGAACTCAACGCCCTGGTGAACGCGTGCAGCCACCGCGGCGCCATGCTCTGCCGGCGCAAGACGGACAACCGGACCACGTTCACCTGCCCGTTCCACGGCTGGACCTTCAACAACTCCGGCAAGCTCCTCAAGGTCAAGGACCCGCGTGAGGCCGGCTACCCGGAACAGTTCAACAAGGACGGCTCCCACGACCTCACCAAGGTCGCGCGGTTCGAGAACTACCGCGGTTTCCTGTTCGGCAGCCTCAATGCCGACGTCCCGCCGCTCGAGGAACACCTCGGTGACACCACGAAGATCATCGACATGATCGTCGACCAGTCGCCCGACGGCCTCGAGGTCCTGCGCGGTGCGTCCACCTACACCTATGACGGCAACTGGAAGCTGCAGACCGAGAACGGTGCCGACGGCTACCACGTGTCCGCCACCCATTGGAACTACGCGGCGACCACGTCGCGCCGGGAGTCGGGCGAGTCCACCAACGCCACGAAGGCGATGGACGCCGGCAAGTGGTCGAAGCAGCAGGGCGGCTACTACTCGTTCGACAACGGTCACCTGCTGCTGTGGACCAAGTGGGCCGACCCCGCCAACCGTCCCCTCAACGAGCGTCGTGACGAACTCGTCGCGGACTACGGCGAGGACCGGGCCGATTGGATGATCGGTGTGTCCCGCAACCTGTGCCTGTACCCGAACGTGTACCTGATGGACCAGTTCGGTTCGCAGATCCGGCATTTCCGTCCGATCTCCGTCGACAAGACCGAGGTCACCATCTACTGCATCGCCCCCAAGGGTGAGAGCCGCACGGCGCGCGCCGCCCGCATCCGCCAGTACGAGGACTTCTTCAACGCCACCGGCATGGCCACCCCGGACGATCTCGAGGAGTTCCGCTCCTGCCAGAAGACGTACCAGGCTGGCGCCGCCCCGTTCAACGACCTCAGCCGCGGTGTCACCCACCAACTCCAGGGCCCCGACGAGGACGCGAAGAAGATCGGCATCAACCCCATCTCCAGCGGCGTGAAGACCGAGGACGAGGGCCTGTACCCGATCCAGCACGGCTACTGGGTGCAAGCGCTCACCAAGGCGCTCGACGCCGACGTTGCCGCGAACAACCGCTGAGGGAGACGAGAAACATGACCGCAGTAGCCGAAAGCACTGTCACCCAGCACGACATCGAGCAGTTCCTCTACCGTGAGGCCCGCTACCTCGACGACCGCGAGTTCGAGAAGTGGATCGAGTGCTATCACCCCGACTCCGAGTTCTGGATGCCGGCGTGGGCCGACGACGGTGAACTGACCACCGACCCGATGACCGAGATTTCCCTGATCTACTACGCCAACCGTGGTGGAATCGAGGACCGGGTGTTCCGCATCAAGACCGACCGGTCGAGCGCGACGAGCCTGCCGGAACCCCGCACCGGTCACAACATCTCGAACGTCGAGGTCACCGACCGTCGCGGCGAAGTCGTAGATGTCCGGTTCAACTGGTTCACGCTCTACTTCCGGTACAACACGGTCGACACGTACTTCGGGAATTCGTTCTACACCATCGACTTCTCCGGTGAGCAGCCTCTGATCCTGAAGAAGAAGGTCGTGCTCAAGAACGACTACATCCACCACGTGGTCGACATCTACCACATCTGATTTCTTCCCCATTCTTCGCGAATCGAGCTGTTTTCCATGACTTTCCAAGTTGCACTGAGTTTCGAGGACGGGATCACCCGCTTCATCAAGTGTGACGGCGACGAGACGGTCGCCGACGCGTCCTACCGCGCGCGCATCAACATTCCCCTCGACTGCCGAGACGGGGCGTGCGGCACCTGCAAGTCGCTCTGCGAATCCGGCACGTACGACGGCGGCGACTACATCGAGGAAGCGCTCACCGACGAAGAGGCGGAGCAGGGCTACTGCCTTCCGTGCCAGATGATGCCGGAAAGTGATCTGGTGCTGCAGATCCCGACGACGTCCGACGTCGCGAAGACCGCCGCAGGCACGTTCACCTCGACGGTCACCGAGATCCGTAAGTTCTCCGACACCACCATCGGGTTCACGATCGAGATCCCGAACCGCGACGACCTGGTTTTCCTCCCCGGCCAGTACGTGAACATCACCGTTCCCGGGACCGAAGCGACGCGCTCGTACTCGTTCAGCACCGGACCCACGTCGAAGGAACTGTCGTTCCTGGTCAAGATCACCGACGGCGGCCTGATGTCGGAGTACCTGCGCAGCCGCGCACAGGTCGGCGACACGCTCGAGTTCACCGGCCCGATGGGAAGCTTCTTCCTCCGCGAGCAGAAGCGTCGCGCCCTGCTGCTGGCCGGCGGCACCGGGCTGGCCCCGCTGCTGTCGATCCTCGACAAGATGCGCACCGACGCCGCCGACCACCCCGTGCACCTGGTCTACGGTGTTTCGTCCGACGCGGACCTGGTGGAACTGGACAAGCTCGAGGAATACACGAAGTCCCTGCCCCAGTTCACGTTCGACTACTGCGTGTCCGACCCGGAGAGCAGTGCGCCGAACAAGGGGTACGTCACCGGACTGTTCGAGCCCGCACACCTGAACGACGGCGATGTGGACGTGTACCTGTGCGGTCCGCCTCCCATGGTCGAGGCGGTGCGCGACCATCTGAAGTCGGAGGGCGTCACGCCGGCGAACTTCTACTTCGAGAAGTTCAACAACGCCGCGACACCGAGTGGCGCCGACGCGTCCGCACCGCCGGCCGCCGCCGTCGACGCGGCCCCCGAGTACGAGATCGGTGAGGAACACCAGCCGCTGTCCGAGTCGGACGCACAGTTCGACGCCCGCATGGCGCTCGAACTCGGTGCGATGGAACTGACCATCGGCCGGATGACGAAGGAACAGCTGTCCGAGTACCGGATCCTCGCCGAGACCTCCTGCGAATCGATCGAGAACGACCACTTCACGGACGCCGGCGCCTTCACCGACACCAACGCCGCCTTCCACGAATTCCTGTTCCGGTGCACCGCCAACGACGTGCTCCTCGAGGCGTACAACCGCCTGGAGGTCACGCAGCTCATGACGAAGGTGCTCCGCACCGCGGACTGGGTGGAGGAGCACATCCAGCACGACCACCTCGACATCGTCTCCGCCTTCGAGAAGGGTGACCGGGCCGCCGCCCACGACCTGATCGTCAGCCACAGCGCGCACGCCAAGGCCACCATGTGCCGCGCCATCGAGAGGAGTGCCGTCGCATGAGTGGACTCGTCACTCCGCACCGCTTCGACGGCAAGGTCGTCGCGGTCACCGGCGCAGCGCAGGGCATCGGCCTGACGGTCGCGACCCGACTCGCGGCCGAGGGTGCGTCGCTGATCCTGATCGACCGCGCCGAACTCGTCCACGAGGTCGCGAAGGGTTTGCGCGAGAACGGCACCGACGCGCACAGCATCACCGCCGATCTGGAACAGTTCGCGGACGCCGAGGCGGCGATCGACGAGGCGCGGCAGCAGCACGGCCGGCTCGACGTGCTGATCAACAACGTCGGCGGCACCATCTGGGCCAAGCCGTACGAGCACTACACGGCGGAGCAGATCCAGGCGGAGGTGCAGCGGTCGCTGTTCCCGACCCTGTGGACGTGCCGCGCCGTCCTCCCTTACCTGATCGCGCAGCAGTCGGGCACCATCGTCAACGTGTCCTCGGTAGCCACGCGGGGTGTCAACCGCGTGCCCTACGCGGCGTCGAAGGGCGGCGTCAACGCCCTCACCGCCTCCCTGGCTCTCGAAGCCGCGCAGTACGGAATCCGTGTGGTCGCCACCGCTCCCGGCGGCACCGAGGCGCCCGCTCGCCGTGTTCCCCGCGGTCCCGGCGCGGAGACTGATCAGGAAAAGGCCTGGTACCAGCAGATCGTCGACCAGACCGTCGACTCATCCCTGCTGAAGCGGTACGGGACGCTGGACGAGCAGGCCGCGGCCATCGTCTTCCTGGCCTCCGACGAGGCCACCTACATCACCGGGACGGTACTGCCCGTCGCCGGTGGCGACCTCGGCTAGCAGCCCACAGATCTCGACCGCCTCATCGGCGGGGCGCATTGCATCGTCTCGCCGATGGGGCATTTCTTTAGCCGAATTCGATTGTGACACAGCACACTTACGAGTTCGACCCGGTTCCCCGTCACACCCACCGAGCGGAGATCACCATGAACCCATCCACCACCCCCGATACCTGGGCGAGTCCGAGACACCGTAGTGCCGTCACGTGGGTCGTCGCGATCGCCACGATCGCGATCATCTTCGACGGCTACGACCTGGTCGTGTACGGCACCATCCTCCCGACGTTGATGAACGATCCCGGCCAGCTCGGCGAGATCTCCGCGCAGCAGGCCGGTGCACTGGGCTCGTACGCGCTCATTGGTGTCATGGTGGGCGCACTCACCGCCGGCGCCGTGGGCGACTACCTGGGCCGGCGGCGGATGATGCTCGTCAACATCGCGTGGTTCTCCATCGGAATGGGACTCGCCGCGTTGGCCACCAACGTCACCATGTTCGGCCTGCTGCGATTCTTCACCGGCATCGGGGTCGGTGGCCTCGTCGCCACCGCCGGTGCGATGGTGGCGGAGTTCGCACCGCCCGGAAAGCGGAACCTGTACAACGCCATCGTCTACAGCGGCGTCCCCGCCGGCGGAGTTCTCGCCTCCCTCCTCGCGATCGTCCTGCGCGACACGATCGGCTGGCGCGGCCTCTTCTGGATCGGCGCACTGCCCATCGTGATCCTGCTTCCGCTGGCTCTCGTGAAACTGCCCGAGTCGCCGAAGTGGCTCGTCGCCCGCGGCCACGAGGACAAGGCACGCCGCATCTCCGAACGCACCGGCATCCCGATGCCCGACGCCGACGAGATCGCCGCGGAACGGGCCTCCGTCGAGAAGGTCGGCTTCGCCGCACTCGCGACCCACCGTTACGCCTGGGGCACTGCGCTTCTCGGAATGATGAGCTTCTCCGGCCTCCTGCTCACCTACGGCCTCAACACATGGCTTCCGAAGATCATGGAAGACGCCGGTTTCAACGCGAAGGGTTCGCTGTCGTTCCTACTCGTCCTCAACGGCGGCGCGATCCTCGGCGGTCTGATCGCATCCAAGGTCGCCGACGGCATCGGACCACAACGCGTCGTCGCCACGACGTTCGGTCTCGCCGCGCTGGCACTGATACTCCTGACGCTCGGCTTCCCGCTGCCCGTGCTCCTCGCGTCCGTCGCCGTCGCCGGAGTCGGCACCATCGGCACGCAGGTCCTGATCTACGGCTTCGTCTCCAACTACTACTCGACGTCCGCGCGCGGCGCCGGGGTGGCCTGGTGCGCCGGATTCGGCCGGCTGGGCGGCATCTTCGGCCCCCTGATCGGCGGAGCACTGATCAGCGCCGGCATCAGCAGCCAGGTTGCGTTCTACGTCTTCGCGGGCATCGCCGTCCTGGGCGGGATCGTGACGTTCTTCGTTCCGCGCGCACGGGTCACCCGCGCCGCGCCTGCAGCCGCCTACTCCACCGTCCAGGTGTCGTGACCGGTAAGCAGTCGCTGCAGCGAGCCGTCGTCGACGGGGTCCTTCTCCCGCGCGATCTCGTTCTGCAGGCGCACCATGTCGTCGTACGTGTCCCGTGTGACGCTGCGGAACACACCGGTCACGGTGTGGGTGAGGTCCTGGTCGGAGAGCCTCGACAGTGCGTACGCGTAGTCGGGGTCGTCGGTGTGGGCGTCGTGCACGACGATGTCGTCCCGGTCGACGTCGGCGGTCGCAACCACCTTCAGACCGAAACCCGATCGGACGACGCAGTATTCGCCCGCTCCGCCGAAGACGACCGGCTCGCCGTGGGTGAGCGGGATGAGGCGCTGCTCCGAACCGTCCTTGCGTAGGACGTCGAACGAGCCGTCGTTGAAGATTGGGCAGTCCTGGTAGATCTCCACGAACGACGTGCCGCGGTGCGCCGCCGCCTGCCGCAGCACCTCCGTCAGCCCCTTGCGGTCCGAGTCCATGGCGCGGGCCGCGAAGGTGGCCTCGGCTCCCAGCGCGAGGGACAGGGTGTTGAACGGGTGGTCCACCGATCCCATCGGAGTCGACTTGGTGACCTTGCCGACCTCCGACGTCGGCGAGTACTGCCCCTTGGTCAACCCGTAGATCCTGTTGTTGAACAACAGGATCGTCATGTTGACGTTTCTCCGCAGGGCGTGGATGAGATGGTTGCCCCCGATCGACAGGGCGTCGCCGTCGCCGGTCACCACCCACACCGACAGGTCGGGGCGCGTCACCGCGAGACCCGTCGCGATGGCGGGCGCACGACCGTGGATCGAGTGCAGGCCGTACGTGTCCAGGTAGTACGGGAACCGGCTCGAGCATCCGATACCGGAGACGAACATCAGATTCTCGCGTCGGAGTCCCAACTCCGGCAGGAAACTTCGGATCGTGGCGAGGATGACGTAATCGCCGCACCCCGGACACCAACGGACCTCCTGGTCCGACGTGAAGTCCTTGGCCTTCTGCGGTTCGTCGGTCCTGGGCACGTGCGCGGTGGCGCTCAGGCCCAGATCCGCACCGACACGACTGATCATCCGTGTCACACCGATTCCTCCTGCCGGGGTCCGGTCGATCGGTAGGTAGCCGACGCGAGCGCGTCGGCGGTCTTCGCGAGCTCGTGCTCACGCAACGTTCCGGCCAGCGCAGAGTCGATCACCTCGTGCAGTTCGTCACCGAGGAAGGCGAGCCCCTGCACCTTGGTCACCGAGAGCACGTCGACGAGGAATCTCGAACGGAGGATCATCGCGAGCTGGCCCAGATTCATCTCCGGCGCGACGACGGTCCCGTAGCTGCGCAGCACCGCACCGAGATTGGCGGGCAGCGGATTGAGGTTGCGCACGTGCACGTGGGCCACCTTCTTGCCCTCGCGGCGAGCACGGCGGCAGGCCTCGCCGATGGGTCCGTACGAGCTGCCCCACCCGACGAGCAGCAGGTCGGCCTCACCCGACGGGTCGTCGACGACCGCGTCGGGAACGGCGATTCCGTCGATCTTGGCCTGGCGCAACCGCACCATGAGGTCGTGGTTGGCGGGATCATAGGAGATGTCGCCGCTGCCGTCCGCCTTCTCGAGTCCGCCGATGCGGTGTTCGAGCCCGGGCGTTCCCGGTATCGCCATGGCACGGGCGAGCGTCTCCCGGTCGCGGGCGTACGGTGCAAACTCGCCGTCCACCGGTGGTGCCGTGTCGCAGCCGGGGTCGATCCGGTCCAGTTCGGACACGTCCGGGATGGCCCACGGTTCGCTGCCGTTCGCGATGGCGCCGTCCGACAGCAACAGCACCGGTGTGCGGTACGTGAACGCGATCCGGGCGGCCTCGACCGCGGCATCGAAACAATCCGCGGGTGAGCGTGGCGCGATCACGGCGACCGGAGACTCGCCGTTGCGTCCGTACATCGCCTGCAACAGGTCCGACTGTTCGGTCTTCGTCGGCAGACCGGTGGACGGGCCACCGCGCTGGACGTCGATGACGAGCAGCGGGACCTCCGTCATCACCGCCAGCCCGATGGCTTCGCTCTTCAACGCCAGTCCGGGTCCGGACGTGCTGGTCACGCCGAGCGCACCCCCGATCGACGCGCCCAGCGCCGCGCCTATTCCGGCGATCTCGTCCTCCGCCTGGAACGTGGTGACGCCGAGATTCCGGTGCTTGCTCAGCTCGTGCAGGATGTCCGACGCCGGCGTGATCGGATAGGTGCCGAGGAAGACGTCCCGCGACGCCAGCCGTCCCGCGGTCACCACCCCGTAGGCCAGGGCCGTGTTCCCGGTGACCTGGCGGTACGTGGCCGGTGGGAGCGTCGCCGCGGACACCTCGTAGGTGGTCGCGAAACTCTCCGTCGTCTCCCCGTAGTTCCACCCGGCCTTGAACGCGAGCAGATTGCCCTCCGCGATCTGCGGCTTCGCTGCGAACTTGGTCTCCAGGAACCGCTCGATGCTGTGGGTGGGGCGGTTGTACATCCACGACAGCAGTCCGAGCGCGAACATGTTCTTCGCCCGCTCGCCGTCCTTCCTGCTCAGTCCGGCGGGTTCGACCGCGCCGACCGTCAACGTCGACATCGCCACCGGATGCACCACGTAGTCCTCGAGGGAGTCGTCGTCGAGGGGGCTCGTGGCGTATCCGACCTTCGCGAGATTCCGTTTGGTGAATTCGTCCGTGTTCACGATGATCATGCCGCCCCGCGGCAGATCGTCCAGGTTCGCCTTCAACGCCGCCGGGTTCATGGCGACCAGAACGTCCGGGCGGTCGCCGGCGGTGAGGATGTCGTAGTCCGCGATCTGGATCTGGAACGACGACACACCGGGGAGCGTGCCCTGAGGCGCCCGGATCTCGGCGGGGAAGTTGGGCTGGGTGGCGAGGTCGTTGCCGAACGCCGCCGCCTCCGACGTGAACCGGTCGCCGGTCAACTGCATGCCGTCGCCGGAGTCTCCGGCAAAGCGGATCGCCACCCGTTCCAGCTTCGTGGAGTTAACCTCCGTCGTCATGAGTGCACCGAATCCTTCGACTCGTAGTCGTTCTGACCAGCAGCTTCTAACCTCACGGTACAAGCGTTCCCAGTTTTCGCCAGGAACACGCCGAAATCAGGCGTCGCGATACGGTGAGTGGTGTGAGTGACCCAGGGAACATCGAGCTCGTCGGGCGTTCCCGCGAACTCGCCGAACTAGAGTCGATCCTGCGTGAGGCGCGCGAGAACGCGCCCGCCGTCGTGGTCGTCGAAGGCGTGCCGGGCGTCGGCAAGACCACTCTGATGGAACACTTCCTCGCGGCACATCCCGACCTGCCGGCGTTCTCCGCGGTCTGCGCCCCGTGGGCGTCCGGCCATCCCTTCGGCGTCGCCGAACAGCTCCTCGGGGCGGCCGTGACGTCGGAGGACCCCGTCGACGTCGCCCGCGAACTCGTCGCTGCAGTGGATCCGCCTGCCGGTGACGTTCCGTTCGTCTTCGTGCTCGACGATGCGCACTGGGCAGACCTCACCTCACTGCAGGCGCTGACCTCCGCCGTGCACCTGCTCGACCGACCGGCAATGATCGTCCTCGTCACGAACTCGGAACCTCCTGAGGGTGTTCCCGCGGACGTCCTCGACCTCCTCGACCGGCATCGCCGGCATCGGATCCAGGTCCGTCCGCTCGATGCGTCCGACACCCGAAGACTTGCGAATACCCTTGCGCATCTCGACCTTCCGGCCCCGGTGGCGCACCAGCTCGTTCAGCACACGGCGGGGAATCCACGGCACCTCACGCAACTTCTGCAGGAAGTCGACCCGAGCGCGTGGAGCCAGTGGCAGCCAGTGCTCCCGGTGCCCCGCACGTTCGCCGCGAAAGTGCAGTCACAACTGTCCGCGTGCTCGGCGCCTGCCCGGGCGCTCGTCGAATCGGCGGCGGTACTCGCCGGAGATCCCCGATTCGCCGACGCTGCCGCGCTCGCCGCCATCGAGAACCCGGTGGAAGCGCTCGACGAAATCCATCGGGCCGGCCTCCTCACCGTCGGCGAGCATCGCGGCGTGACCGTGCTGACCTTCCCGTCGCCGCTGACCCGGGCCGCCGTCTACCGCAGCCTCGGGCCCATCCGGCTGCGTGACCTGCACGATCATGCCGCACGGATCGT
This sequence comes from Rhodococcus mengyinensis, assembly GCF_048381435.1. Classification (NCBI taxonomy): domain Bacteria; kingdom Bacillati; phylum Actinomycetota; class Actinomycetes; order Mycobacteriales; family Nocardiaceae; genus Rhodococcus; species Rhodococcus mengyinensis. Next base: position 53,533 of record NZ_JBLWIT010000050.1, read on the forward strand.
CGAGGACGAGGGCAGGCGACTGGACCATCGCGCCGCGGCCGCCCCGTTCGCCGATCCGGCGCTCGCGGACGAACTGGACATCTACTCTGCGCAGCGGGCGACCGTCGGGGCGTGGTCGGCTGTCGCGGACGCATTGATCAAGTCGAGCCGCCTCACCGCGGACCGCGGCGAACGCGAACAACGCCTCATTCGGGCCGTCGACGCTCTCGTCGGTGCCAGCAACCTTCCCCAGGCACTGGCTTTCGCGCCGGAGATCGAGAGCTTCCCCGAAAGTCCGTTACGCGACGCCGTACTCGGCTACCTCGCCATCCTCCGGGGACGACCCGCGGAAGCCGATCTGCTGCTCACCCAGTCGTGGACCGCATGCGACCCGGATACCGATCCGGCCACCGCCGCGCTGATCTGCCAGCGCCGCGTCCTGGACTCACTCGTCCGCTGGCACGGACCGGACCTCGTCGAATGGGCCAGCCGGGCCGTGGCTCTCGTCGATCCGGGCGATCCGTCGGCCGTCGAATCCGCGGCGATCATGGGACTCGGACTCGCCGCCACGGGTCAGATCGTGGAGGCACGGGCCGCCTACGACACGCTGTCCGCGAAGATCGCTCTCGGTGCCCAGTCCCAGCGCTTCGACATGGCCAGGGGCTGGCTCGACCTGGCGCTGGACGATCCCGAATCGGCGCGTCAGGAACTCGAGAGCGCCGTCCCCACGGCCTTCCGGATGGGCTCGACCCGCATCTCGCTGTGGGCGCAGGCCTGGCTGGCGCGAACGCAATTCGCCCTCGGTGACTGGAGCGGCGCGATCGCCACGGTCGACCGTGCCGCACACCAACTCGAGGACGCCGCGCTCGACCTCGTCCGGCCCCTCGTGCACTGGACCGGCGCGCAGACACACGCGCTGCGCGGAAACTGGCCCGCTGCGCAGGAGCACCTCCGCCTCGCGGCGGCGAGTTCGCACGACTACCCGATGATGTTCATTCCGTCCTCCCTGGCCCGCGCCCAGTGCGCCGAAGTGCAGGCCGACTACGCCGCCGTGATCAGGGCGCTCGAGCCTCTCACCCGCCTGCAACCGCGGGAGGGCATCGACGAGCCCGGCTTCTGGCAGTGGCCCGACGTCTACGCGAACGCTCTCGTGATGGCCGGTCGCGTCGACGACGCGGACGCGTTCCTCATCCCGCACGAGGAACGCGCCGTGGAGCGCGGGCACCGGTCGGCGATGGCTCGCCTCGGTTACGCCCGCGGTCGCGTCGCCGGCGCGCGTGGCGACATCGATGCCGCCCGGGACGTGTTCGAGACGGCGTTGACGCACCTCGACACACTTCCTCTCCCCTACGATCGGGCGCGCGTGAACTTCGCGTACGGCCAGACTTTGCGCCGGGCAGGCAAGCGGCGCGAAGCGGACGCCGTCATGCAGGCCGCCCGGGAGGGATATTTCGCGCTCGGAGCCACCTCCTACGTGCAGCGGTGCGACCGCGAACTCAAGGCCGGCGGCCTCAACCTCAAACGCAGCAGGTTCACACTCGAGGAACTCACTCCGCAGGAACGGGCCGTGACCGAACTCGTCGCCGGCGGAGCCAGCAACAAGGAGGCTGCGGGCGAACTGTTCCTGTCCGTCAAGACCGTGCAGTACCACCTGACCCGGGTCTACGCGAAGCTCGGCATCCGCTCGCGCAGCGAACTCGCGGCGCAGTTCCGCGACCAGGACTGACGTTCGGGGTGGCGGGAACCTACCCCGAGGGTGCCTGTTCGGGGCACCGCCGTCCGGCCAGGCTGGATCTCGACCGATGCAGCCGACCCACCGGAGTACCGAGATGGATGACACGATCGACGCAGTGCAAGCCGACCGCGACCTGAAGAACAAACACCGCGCCATGTGGGCTCTCGGCGACTACCCCGCCCTGGCCACCGACATCATCGCCGGCCTCGGGCCCGCCCTGGTCCGCGCCAGCCGGGTCAGGCCCGGCGACCGCGTTCTCGACGTCGCGGCAGGCTCCGGCAACGCCGCCATCCCCGCGGCGCTGTCCGGCGCGAGCGTCGTCGCCGGTGACCTCACCCCCGAACTGTTCGACGCCGGACGCCGCCGTGCCGCCGAACTCGGAGCCGAGGTGGAGTGGCGCGAAGCCGACGCCGAGGCCATGCCGTTCGCCGACAACGAGTTCGACACCGTGCTGTCGTGCGTCGGCGTCATGTTCGCCCCGCACCATCAGGCGAGCGCCGACGAACTCGTCCGCGTCTGCCGACCGGGAGGAACGATCGGCCTACTCAGCTGGACCCCCGAAGGTTTCATCGGGCAGATGTTCGCAACGATGAAACCGTATGCACCCCCGCCCCCTCCGGGCGCGCAGCCTCCGCCACTGTGGGGTCGTGAAGAACACGTCCGGGCATTGTTCGGCCATCGCGTCACCGACATCGTGGCAACCCGGCACACCGTGCGCATCGATCAGTTCCGGTCGCCGGAAGACTTCCGTGACTACTTCAAATCCCGCTACGGCCCGACCATCGCCGTGTACCGGAACATCGCCGACGACCCCGCCCGCGTCGCCGCGCTGGATCACGAACTCGCCGATCTCGCACGTCGTTTCGACCACGGCACCGGCAGCACCGTGATGAACTGGGAATACCTCCTCCTCACCGCACGGAAGTGGTAGCGAGGTCGACCACGATCGTCCTCTCGTTGCCCGGGTCGGCAGCGTCGTACCAGATCTTCGTCGTCTGACCGTCGACGACCGGTGCGTCGCTGCTGATCACGGCACGACGCCCGGTGTGGTGGCAATGAACTCGAGTTCCTCCAGTGTCAACGGCGACGCGGATGCTTCGGGCGCCGACGCGCTGACCACGACCTGCGCACCGGACGGCCGGGTGACCGACACGAAGGCACCGCCGTTCGACGGGTAGGCCGCGCGAACGATGACGGAACCGTCTTGCAGCGTTTCGGACTTCCTGTCCCGGTCGACTTCCGACAAAAGTTGCTCGTGAGGCGACGGAGTATCCCTACCGCTCAGGAGCGCGATCTCGAGCCGACCGGAGCCGCCCCCGGATGTTGTCGTGAGCACCTCGCACACGTTGTCTCTGCCGAAATCCCCCGGACGCAGCGAACCGATCGGACGGTCCAGGGAGACGCCGGTGCTCGACACACCGGACCACCGCTCATCGAGTGCCCGATTGATGTCGGCAACGGCTCCCCGGGTCAACACGGGTCCCGTCCCGTTCGATTCGGTACTGCACGCACGCATCGGCGGCAACGTGCCCGGCGGAACCCCGGCTGCGACAGCCAAATCCGGCGTCGTCGCGATGGCAGTGAGGTCGTCGAGGGTCAGCGGGGTGCGGCCGGCGTGCCGGGTTCGGGCGTTCGGCTCCGTCGAGTCGCTGTCGTCGACTCTGGCGACGACCCTGGTTCCGTCCGGTAAGTACGCCACTACGTCGCGCTTCAGGTGTCGCACACCGTTGCTTTCGGCCCACGTTTCCTGCAAGTCGAGCACGGTGCCGTTCGGTAGCATTTCGCGCCGGCCCAATCCGCCGGCTACGCAAGGCGGCACCGGCCGATCCCACGCGCGGACATCGACTGTCAGCGTGCCGACCTGTCCGTCCCGGACCAGCGAGCCCCGAGCACTGGTCGACCCATTGAACAGTGCCGCGTCGACATCATCGGGCAACTGCGATTGTGCGATGTCATCGATCGGCTGAAACTCGAGCGACTCGCCGGGACTGGCGAACACCACGTCCACATCGGCGGGCAGAGATTGGATGACGGCGTTCGTCATCGCGGTCGCCTTCGGACCGGAAAACCATGGGTACTTCGCGTTGTAGTAGTCCTGTGACGGGGAATACGCGACGCTGAAGCGCCTCGGCTCCATGGGCGGCTCGACGACGTCGCAGCCCGGGATGCGCGAGTCGGCGGACGATTCTTCGGCAGGCTCGTTCAGCATGCCCGCGACCACGATCCCCACCGCCACCACCGACACGACCACCGTCACGTCCATCCAGATGCTCTTGCGCCATTTCGACTCGACCCGCTGGGTCATCGCACTCCCCCTCCACCCCGACCATGCACACGTTACCCATTCGGCAACTTGGGTATTGCCCGGTCCGGAATGGGTTGCTAGAGTCGAACATGCATTCGAATGACCTTGGGGGAGGTTGGCTGTGGGGGCATTACTTCTCGAGGAATTACGCGCATTCACGGCGCGGTTGCAATGTGCCGAGGCGGCGAGTGGCGATGCGGGATTGGGCATCGATCTGCTCGACGCGATCGAGACGTTGAAGTCGGTCGGGTGCGCGGCGCAGGCGGTGATCACCGACGACGTCGCCACGTCTATCCGCGCGGACCGCAAGGCTGCCGGGTTGCCGCGGGCGGATTGGGACCGCGGCATTACCTCGCAGATTGCGTTGGCGCGCAGGGAATCCCCGAACCGCGGCGGTCGGCATCTCGGGTTCGCGCAGGCGTTGGTGCACGAGATGCCGCACACCCTAGCCCTGTTGCAGACCGGCCGGCTGAACGAATGGCGAGCCACCCTGCTCGTGCGGGAGACGGCGTGCCTGTCGGCGACGGATCGGGGCATCGTGGACCGTCGGTTGTGTTCGGACCCGGCCACTCTCGACGGGGTCGGCGACCGGGGTCTGATCGCGCGGGCGAAAGCGTTGGCGGTCGAACTCGACGCCGCGGCGGTTGTAGCCCGGCATCGCAAGGCGGTGTCCGAGCGTCGGGTCACGACACGGCCTGCGCCGGATTCGATGGCCTACCTCAGTGTGTTGATGCCGGTGGAGCAAGCAGTGTGCCTCCAGGCCACGCTGGGTCGAGATGCCGACAGCCTGATTGCCACCGGGAACAGCGGCGGTCGGACTCGCAATCAGCTGATGGTGGACCTGTTGTTCGAGCGCGGCAGCGGAGCATCCGTAGCATCGGGTGTGCCGGTGGCGGTGAATCTGGTGCTCTCGGACGAGACACTCCTCGCCGGTGGGCACGAGGCCGCGCAGTTGCAGGGGTTCGGGCCGGTGCCGGCGGGGATTGCCCGGCAGCTGGTGGCCGAGGCCGTCGATCGTGGCACCGAGACGTCGCTGCGGCGGGTGTATTCGTGCCCCCAGTCGGGGGCGTTGACCGCGATGGAGTCCCGGTCGCGCACGTTCCCGAAGGGCCTGCGACAGCTGATCGACCTGCGGGATCGGACGTGCCGCACCCCGTGGTGTGATGCGCCGATCCGGCATCACGACCACATCCGCTCACGCCGAAAGCACGGGGCAACCAGCGTGCACAACGGGTCCGGGCTCTGCGTGGCCTGCAACTACGCGAAGGAAGCACCGGGTTGGACCGCCCGCCCGATACAGCGGCCCGGCGGCACCCACCTCCTCGACCTCGGCACCCCGACCGGGCACCACTACCGATCGGCGGCCCCGCCGCTCCCGTCCGCGGCACGACAGTCGGAGGTCGAGGCGGTACTGATCGCACGCCTGCGTGCGTCGTGACAGCGCGATCACGCCTGGACGACGCCGACCACCGGGGCGTAATCACATGGCGGCAATGCCCGGCTGGTGTTGTCGAGGATGCTCCCGAAGACGACGAACACGATTGTGCCCCTGCCTGTCTCGAGGGTATTGGACAGCGTGACGATGTAGTCGGCCGGCCGCTCCTGATACAGCGGCGCTCGCCCCGACTGCATGGTGGTGAGGTTCAGCCAGGCGACCTCGACGAGGTCGCCCTGCAGTGGCGACGACATTGCCGTGTTCATCCCGCTGAAGAAGACATTGACCTTCCCCGGCGGAATGACTGGGACAGGAAGGTTCTCGTCGACGGCGGGGCCTGCTATCGCGCGAGCGATACCGACCGAATCGTTCTGCTCACCGAAGCCGGCAGGGAGGCAGTCGGCTGCGGTGGTGTCGTACAGGAACGGCTGGGCGGTGCCCTCGACGAGATGAACCGATCGGGGGAAGTAGTTGTAGCGCGGTGTACCGGCGGCGATGCGCCCGATGGTGGTCGTGATCGACTGCGCGGTGCGGGTGCTGATCGGCAGGGCGGCCGATTGGAGGGCGGCTCGCACTGCCGCCACGTCGCCGAGCGGCGGGGGCACGGCGCGCGCTTCACCGGCCGCCATGGAGACGAGCACACCGACACACGCCGCAAGTCCTGCAATTCGTCCACGCATGAATGGATGCTAGCGGCCATAGGGACTTGCCGAATCAGCTTCGTGAACGCCCGGCAAGTGCCAGGCTTGAGGTCATGGACAGCATCAACTCGATGGGTGACCGGTAATGGCCCGCCCGGTACGCGTCGTCGTGCTCGGCGCCGGCTCGTGGGGGACGACGGTGGCAGGTCTCGCCGCCCACAACACACCGACCCTGCTGTGGGCGCGGAACTCGGATACGGCCGACGAGATCAACAACGAGCACCGCAACTCCCGCTACCTCGGCGACCGCCCGCTCCCCGACTCCATGCGCTCCACAGCCGACATCGTCGAAGCGGCCCATGAAGCCGACGTTCTCGTGGTTGGGGTGCCGTCGCACGCGGTCCGCAGCACCCTCGCCCAGATCGCCAACGAGGTGCGGGCGTGGGTGCCGGTGCTGTCGCTGGCGAAGGGGCTGGAGCCGGGAACACGGCTGCGACCCACCGAGGTGATCGCCGAGTGCCTGCCCGGGCATCCGGTCGGGCTTCTCGCGGGCCCGAATATTGCGCGGGAGATCGTGGACGGACTGGCGGCCGCGTCGGTCGTGGCCACCCAGGACGTTCGGGTGGCCACCGCGTTGCAGCCGTTGTTCGCGTCCGCCGTGTTCCGGGTGTACCGGAACACCGATGTGCTGGGCTGCGAACTCGGTGGCGTGCTGAAGAACATCGTGGCGATCGCCTCGGGAATGGCCGACGGGCTGGATGTCGGCGACAACACGCGCGCGATGGTCCTGGCGCGAGGGTTGGCCGAGATGACCCGGCTGGGTGAGGCGATGGGCGCGAACCCGCGGACGTTCGCGGGACTCACCGGGGTCGGAGACCTGATCGCCACCTGTATGAGCCCGAGTTCGCGTAACCGGCGGGTGGGCGAGTACATCGCCCGCGGCATGACGGTCGACGAGGCGGTCGCCAAGTTGGGGCAGGTGGCCGAGGGCGTGAAGACGGCCCCCACCGTGATGGAACTGGCCCGCGACTACAACGTGGAGATGCCCATTGCCGCCGAGGTCGAGGCGGTGGTCGCGGGTCGGCAGACGCCGGAAGGCGCCTATCGTGGCCTGCGGAAAGTCGCTGCCGGCGGAGAACACGAGGTGGCATGACCGCACGACTGCAACCGGCAGTAGCACTATCTAGACGTTTCTAAGCAATCTCCTAGAAAACTGGGGCAGACTCCTGAATGGAGGCACCCCAGCAAGCAGCGTCGTGCGGGGACGTATGCGTGAGAGAAGTCAGCATGAGTTCACCGACCTCGGTTGGTCCCGGAGACTCGTCGGCGCGCGCGTTCCCCCTGTCACCCGCGCAAGCGGGGATGTGGCTCGCGCAGCACGTCGATCCCGCAGTTCCGGTGTCGGTCGCCCAGTACGTCGACATCCACGGCGACCTGGACCGGAGCGCCCTGACAGACGCGTGTGTCCGCGCGGCCGCCGAATTCGAATCGTTTTTCCTGAAGGTCTCCGAGATCGACGGGCAACCGCTGCAATGGGTGGACCCGAGCCTGGACGCCTCCGTCGGCTACCTCGACTTCCGGGACACGCCGGACCCGGAGGCGTCGGCGCACGCGTGGATGCGCACCGAGACCGCCGATCCGATCGACATCCAGCGTGACCGTCTGACCGTCTCGTTCCTTCTCCACGTCGGACACGACCATTACTTCTGGTATTCGCGCGCCCACCACATCGCGATGGACGGTTTCGGGTCCGTCACGATGCTCTACCGGATCGCCGCGCTCTACACCGCCGCGGTGCACGGACTGCCACCACCCGCGAGCAGTCCGGTCGGTCTGCGGCGCATCCACGAACTCGAGACCGACTACCGCACCTCCGCCCGCCGGGAATCCGACCGGGACTACTGGACAGAAACGATGCGTGGTGTCACCCACGCGAGCACCCTCGCGCGCGGCTCCGCGCCGCCGACCGCCGGTTCCCGGCACGTCGGCGCAACGTTGACCACCGAGGTCGTCGATCAACTCGAGAAGAGCGCGGCAGCGCACGGCGTCAATCCTGCGACGCTCACCGTCTGTGCGGTCGCGGGCTATCTGGCGCGAATGACCGGCGAGGACGACGTCACGCTCAGCCTGCCGGTGTCCGCACGCACGACCGCGGCGCTGCGCCGGTCCGGCGGCATGGTGTCCAACGTGGTGCCGCTGCGCATCACGTCCGCGGGGACCGGGACTGTCGGCGATCTGGTGTCCCGCACGCGCCTCGTGATGTCGGGGGCCCTGCGGCATCAGCGGTACCGGCACGAGGACATTCGCGCAGACCTGGGAAGCGCACTGTCCGGGCCGCGACTGTTCGGCCCCGCCGTCAACATCATGCTGTTCCCCGAAGAGTTGGAACTCGGTTCGCTACGCAGCCAATTGCATGTGCTGTCTTCGGGTCCGATCGAAGACCTCCTGGTGAATCTGTACCGGTACGGTCCCCGCGGACGTGTGCACCTCGATTTCAAGGCGAACCCGAGACTGTATTCGCAGGACGAGCTCGAGGGGCACCATACGAGATTCCTGTGGTACTTCCGGCACTTCCTCGACGCCGATGCCGCCCACCCGATCGGTGAACTCCCGGTCCTCACGGAGAACGAAACCGCGGCACTGGTCCCCTTCCCCGGACCGCCCGACAGCGTGCCCGTCACGCTCGCCGACGTGTTTCGCGCCTCTGCGTCACAGCATCCGGACGCGACCGCCGTCGTCAGCGCCGGCCGCGAGATCACCTACCGCGAACTCGACGGGCGATCGGATCGGATCGCTGCGATGCTGGCACGGCTCGGCGTCGGGTCCGGCGACATGGTCGCGGTGGCTTTGCCGCGGTCCTCCGACTACGTCTGCGCGGTCTGGGCCGTCGCGAAGACGGGGGCGGCATTCCTGCCGGTGGATCCGACCTACCCGGTCGCCCGTGTTCGGCACATGCTCGACGACTCCCACGCGGCAGTCGGGTTGACGTCCACCGAATACACGAACACGCTGCCGGACAGCATCGAGTGGTTACTGCGCGACGAGTCGGGCGGCTCGACCGCCGACGATGTGCCCACGCCGACAACGCGACTCGACGACGCCGCCTACCTCATCTACACATCCGGATCCACCGGAGTTCCCAAGGGAGTCGTGGTCACCCACCGCGGGATCGCCAATCTGGTCTCCGCGCAGCGCACCCGACTCGACCTCGACAGCGCGGCAAGGGTTCTGCATGTCGCATCACCGAGCTTCGACGCCTCCGTCTTCGAGATGCTGATGGCCTTCGGCTCCGGTGCTGCGCTCGTCATCGCCTCACCCGCAGTGTTCGGTGGATCCCCTCTCGCACGGCTGATGACCACCGAACGCGTCACCCACGCGGTGATCACCCCGTCGGTCCTGGCGTCGATGGACCCCGGGGAGGTCGGAGGCCTGCGCACACTCGTCGTCGCGGGTGAGAAGTGTCCGCCGGAACTGGTGTCTCGGTGGGCATCCCGATGCCGGATGATCGACGCGTACGGTCCGGCGGAGACTACCGTCATGGCGACCGTCAGCAAACCCCTCGCCGATGAGGAACCCGTCACCATCGGCCGGCCGATCCGCGGAATAAGGGCCGTGGTCCTCGACCACCGGCTCCGCCCGGTCCCCGCCGGTGTGGTCGGCGAGCTGTACGTCGCGGGGACCGCCCTGGCCCGCGGGTACCACCGCAGGGTTCGGCGGACGTCGGAACGGTTCGTCGCCGACCCGTACGGACCAGCGGGCACCCGCATGTACCGCACCGGCGACACGGTCCGCTGGACCCGGGACCACGAACTCGAGTACCTCGGACGCAGCGACGAACAGGTGAACCTCCGGGGTCTGCGCGTCGAGCCCGGCGAGATCGACGCGACACTCCGCCGGCATCCGGCGGTTCGATTCGCCGTCACCGTGATTCGCTCGCAGACGGCCGGCGATCAGCTCGTGTCGTATGTGGTGGGCGCCGACACCCTGGCCGAGCAGGAGCTGCTGTCGTTCCTCACCGCCGAACTGCCACCGCATCTGGTGCCGGCCGTCGTCGTCGTGCTCCCCGACATTCCGTTGACCCCGTCGGGCAAGCTGGACCGCACTGCCCTCCCCGAGCACAGCCTCCCGTCACGTTCCCGGACCGCCCCCAGAAGCGAGCGCGAACGCACACTCCACGGCCTGTACGCCGACGTTCTCGGGACGTCCGATTTCGGTATGGACGAGTCGTTCTTCGCGCTCGGCGGCGACAGCATCATGGCGATCCAATTGGCCTCCCGGGCGAGGAGTGCGGGAATTTCGTTCACTCCGCGCGACGTTTTCGAGCAGCGCACGATCTCCCGTCTCGGCCACGTAGCGGGGAGCGACCTCGACAGACCGGTCATCGCGGAACTGCCGGGCGGCGGGGTCGGCGACATGCCGCTCACCCCGGCGGCCCGATTTCTCCTCGACCGGGCGGGCGTCATCGACCGGTACGCACAGGCGGTGGCGGTGGAACTGCCACGGGGCATGGACACGGAGAGGTTGCACACGGTGATCGGCGCCGTCGCCGACCGGCACGACGCACTGCGGGCGCGCCTCGTGCGCGGCTCGGACGGGACGGCGTTCCTCACCGTGAGCCCGGCAGGCGCACCGCTGCCGGCGGGCACGATCCTGCGGGTCCCGCTGCCCGACCACGCCGACCCGGCGCAGCGTACGCGGGACGAACACGAGGCCGCAGTCCGCCGGTTGAATCCTGCTGCGGGCGTGATGGTGCAGTGCGTCTGGCTCGATCCCGGACCGGAAGACACCACGCGCCGCGGGCGGCTCCTCCTCGTCGCCCATCACCTGGTGATCGACGGCGTCTCGTGGCGAATCCTGATCGGCGACCTCGCGGCAGCGTGGGCGCAGGTGGAGGCGGGGATATCGCCTACCCTGGCACCGATCGGCACCTCCCTGCGCCGGTGGTCGCACGGCCTGATCGAGGAGGCGCAGCGGCCGGGCCGCAGGTCCGAGCTGCCGTTCTGGCGTGAGATGACCGCGTACGAGGATTCGCCGCTCGGCACCCGCCCCCTCGACGCGCGGCGTGACGTGAATTCCACCGTGGATCGGGTCCACACGGAAGTGTCTGCGGACGTCACGCACTCGTTGCTCACCGGCCTCCCGGCCGCCTTCCGCTGTGAGGTCAACGACGCACTGCTCACCGCGCTCACCCTCGCCCTCGCGCAATGGCAGCGCCGGCGGGGACGACCGGCCACCGCGCCGGTGATCCGGCTCGAGGGGCACGGCCGCGAGGAAGCGGTGCTCCCCGGCGCCGACCTTTCCCGCACCGTCGGGTGGTTCACCAGCATCTTCCCGGTTCGCCTCGACCTCGGGGACGTCGACCTGGACGAGGCGTTCGCGGGCGGCCCTGCTGCAAGCACCGCGATCAAGTTGGTCAAGGAACAGTTGCGTGCGGTGCCCGACAAGGGCATCGGCTACGGGCTGTTGCGGTATCCGGGGGACGACCTCGGCCAGGTCGCCTTCAACTACCTCGGCCGGCTCGATAACGCTGAGACAGAACATGATTGGCGCCCGGTGCGGGATGACACCGCCGTGTTCTCGTCGGCGGAACCGTCGATGCCGGCCACCGCGCTGACCGACATCACCGCGTTCACCACCCACGGCGTCCTCGACGCCACTTTCGCATACCCGGCGGGTGCGATTGCGTCCGAGGACGTGCGGGCGCTGGCCGATCTGTGGGCGCAGGCGCTGACAGCCCTCGCCGCGGTGGCGCGTTCTCCGCACGCCGGTGGACTCACGCCGTCCGATCTGCCGCTCGTCGCCGTGGACCGCAACGACATCGACGAGTGGGAGCGGGACCATCCGGGTCTGCTCGACGTATGGCCGCTGACGCCGTTGCAGTCGGGCCTGCTGTTCCACGCGGCACTCGCGGGTACGGATGCCGATCCGTATGCGATGCAGGTGATCCTGACCCTGTCCGGACACCTCGATCAGGATCGGCTCCGGCGCGCATGCGGCGCGGTGCTCGCGGGGCACGCGAACCTGCGCACCGCGTTCGTGCGCGACAGTCGCGGCGTCCCGGTGCAACTCGTGCTCGACGACGTGCCGCTGCGGTGGCGGCACGTCGACCTCACGGGCGTCACAGAGGATCCCGAGGACATCCTGCGCGACGACCGCACCACCCGCTTCGACATGTCTGCCCCACCGCTGATTCGGTTCACCCTGCTGTCGCGAGGGCCTAACCGCGCCGACCTGGCGATCACCGCCCACCACATCGTGCTGGACGGCTGGTCCATGCCGTTGCTGGTGCGCGAACTCTTCACCGCCTACCAACGCGACGATGTCCGCACCGAGCCGCCGGATTCGAGCCCGTACCGCGACTACCTGGAATGGCTGGCGACGAAGGACACCGAGGCCTCGGCGCGGGCGTGGGTCGCGGCTCTCGACGGCATCACCGAGCCCGCCGCGTCGGCCGAACCCACCCCCACCACGTCCGAGGCGGTGCTGGAGCTGAGCGAGGAGGACACCCGAAAGCTGACCGCGCGAGCGACCGAGCTCGGCGTCACGCTGAGCACGATCGTGCAGGCGGCCTGGGGAATCGTTCTCGGGCAGGCGACCGCCCGGGACGACGTCGTGATCGGCGCGACCGTCTCCGGCAGGCCCGCGGACGTCGCCGGGGTGGAGAGTGCGGTGGGATTGTTCGTCAACACCGTGCCCGTGCGGATCCCGCTGGTCCCCGATACCGACACCGCCATGCTGCTCACCCGCCTGCAGGCCGACCATGTGCGCCTCCTGGACCATCACCATCTGGGCCTGGCGGACATCCAGCAGGCAGTCGGCGTGGCGCCGCTGTTCGACACGCTGGTCGCGTTCGAGTCGTACCCCGTGGACCGCACCGCGCTGCCGGAACCCGTCGACGGACTCACACTGGACGAGGTCCGCGCACACGATGCGTCGCACTACGCCGTGACGCTGGCGGTGACAGTCTCCCGGACCCTCCGGTTGACGGCGAAGTGCCGGTCACGCCGGTACGACGAGAAAGCCCTGCTCGCCCGCGTCGGGCGCGTCCTCGAGTGCATCAACGGGGATCCGCACGTCGTCCTCGGCAGGCTCGACCTCCTCGGCGATCAGGAGCGCGAGCGGGTGCTGCGCACCTGGAACGCGACGGACGCACCGGTACCCTCGCAGACCCTGGTGGACCTGTTCGACGCGCAGGCCGAGCGTTCCCCGGAGGCCGTCGCGGTGGTCTTCGGCCCGGATCGACTGACGTACGCGGAGTTCGACGCACGGGTGAATCGACTCGCCCGGTATCTCGTCGCGAAGGGAATCGGACCGGAAACCGTCGTCGGTGTCGCGGTACCCCGCTCGATCCAGCTTCTCGTGGCGCTGCACGCGGTATTGAAAGCCGGCGGCGCCTACCTGCCGATGGACCCCGAGCACCCGCTCGGACGAACGGCACTCGTCATCGACTCGGCCTCACCCGCGCTGGTCCTCACGTCCGATTCCCGCAATCGCACGGTCCCGGACGGAGTCGCCGTCGTGGATCTCGATCTGTTGGACCTCACCGGGTACGACCCCCGATCTATCACGGATTCCGAGCGACGCGCACCGCTGCATCCGGCGAACGCCGCGTACGTCATCTACACGTCCGGTTCCACGGGCCGGCCCAAGGGCGTGACGGTGACCCACGAGATGATGGTGAACCAGTTCCGCTGGGCGCAGACGCTGACACCGCTCGACGGTTCCGATGCGGTATTGCACAAGACGCCTCTCACGTTCGACATTTCCGCGTGGGAACTGCTGTGGCCCTTGCACACCGGTGCACGGGTGGTGATCGCCGCACCCGACGGTCACCGCGATCCCCGCTACCTCGCACGGATCGTCGCGCAGGAGTCGATCACGACTCTCCATGTCGTGCCGTCGATGCTCGACGCCTTTCTGGAGCAGTGCGGGCCGCGGGAACTCGCCCCGCTGCGCCGCGTGTACTCGGCGGGTGAACCCCTGTCCGCGGCGACGGCATCGCGATTCGAGGGACGCAGTCCCGCCGCGCTGTACAACTGGTACGGCCCGTGCGAGGCGGCGGCGGCGACCTCGGAGTCGGTCGACGGCAAGGAGTTCGGCACCGCGGTCGCCATCGGCCGTCCCATTCACAACATACGTACGTATGTACTCGACAGCCGGCTCCGGCCGGCGCCGATCGGGACAAGGGGCGAGTTGTACCTTGCCGGTGCGTACTTGGCGCGCGGGTATGCCGGACGCCCCGACCTGACCGCCGAACGCTTCGTCGCTGATCCCTTCGGCGGAACCGGTGGACGGATGTACCGCACCGGCGACGTGGTGCGGTGGAATCAGTCGGGCCGGCTCGAGTATCTCGGGCGCACCGACTTCCAGATCAAACTCCGCGGCCAGCGCATCGAACCCGGCGAGATCGAGTCCGCGCTCACGTCCGACCCGGCGGTGACTCACGCGGCGGTCACGGTGCACCGTGACGCGGAAGCGGGAGATCGGCTGATCGCCTATGTCGTAGCCGCGGACGGTGTGCCGCCGGATGAGCGCCGGATCGTCGACCGTCTCGCCGGTCTGCTCCCGGACTACATGATTCCCTCCGCCGTCGTCCCGCTCGCGGCACTACCACTCACCACCAGTGGAAAGCTGGATCGCGCCGCCCTACCGGAACCGACCTCCGCGACCTCCTCTTTCGACCCGCCCGTCACCCCCACCGAGGACGTGGTCGCGTTCGTGTTCGCGGAGGTCACCGGCACCGGCGGGGTGGGCAGGCACGACAACTTCTTTGCGGCGGGCGGAAACTCGCTGACCGCGGCGCAAGCCGTCGCCCGCGTCGGAGCGGCGCTGGGAATCTCCGTCGACGTCCGCGCACTGTTCGACCACCCGACGGTCGCGGACCTGTCGGAGTATCTCGCGAAGCGAAGGCACCAGACCGGGCGGGCGCCCCTCGTCCCCCGCGCCCCGACCGCCCACGTGCCGCTGTCCCTGGCACAGCAGCGACTGTGGTTCCTGAACCGGCTCGACGGACGCTCGGCGACCGACAGCATTCCCGTCGTGCTCCGCCTCACCGGCACGCTCGACGAATCGGCACTGTGTGCGGCGGTGGGTGACGTGATGGAACGACACGAACCCCTGCGCACCGTCTATCCCGAGCACGACGGGGTCCCCTGCCAGCATGTTCTCCCCACCTCCGCGGTGCCGCCGTGCACGGTGCGGACGACGACGGACCCGATCGGCCGGGTCCGCGGCCTGCTGTCGACCGGATTCGACCTCACCGCCGAACCCCCGGTTCGCACCGAACTTCTCGCGGTGAGCGCCGACGAATGGGTGCTGGCCCTCGTCGTCCATCACATCAGTGCGGACGGGTTCTCGCTGGGACCGCTCGCCCGGGATGTGATGGCCGCATATCGCGCCCGGGCGCAGGGCAACTCGCCGGTCTGGATGCCCCTTCCCGTCCGTTACGCCGACTACGCCCTCTGGCAGCGTGAACTGCAGGACGGGCAGCGCGGACTGGCGTATTGGACGCAGACCCTGTCCGGGTTGCCCGAACTGCTCCCCCTGCCGTTCGACCGTGCGCGCCCGCCCGTCACGACGCACCGGGGCGCGAGCATCGAGTTCATTCTCGACGCCGAGATTCATCGGCGGATTCGTGCTCTCGCGCGTACTCACGTCGCCACTCCGTTCATGGTGGTGCATGCGGCGCTGGCCGTCCTCGCGGCCAGACTCGGCGACACGTCGGACATCGTCGTCGGCACGCCGATCGCGGGTCGCGGGCCCCGCGCACTCGACGATCTCGTCGGGATGTTCGTCAATACACTGGTGCTCCGGACAGACGTCCCGCTGCACACCACGTTCGCCGACATGATCGGCCGCGTGCGGGACGTCGATCTGGCCGCGTACGCCCATGCGGACGTCTCGTTCGAGGAGGTTGTGCAGGCGGTCGCGCCCGCTCGGTCCCGCAGTCGTAATCCGCTGTTCCAGCTGGCGCTCGCCTATCACAACACGGCGCCGGTCGTGATCGACCTGCCGGAGATCTCCGCCGACATCGTCGAGATCGAGACGCACACCGCGAAATTCGACCTCCAGCTCACGGTAACCGAATCAGTGGACGACGCAGGCGCCCCGGGACCGATATCGTGCGTTTTCACCTACGCCACCGATCTGTTCGACGACGACACGGTCTCGGGAGTCGCGGACCGGTTCCAGCGCCTTCTGCGGGCCGCGCTCGCACACCCGTCCGCCGTGATCGGCGACATCGACGTGCGGGACGTCGCGGAACAGCAGGCGCAGCATCACGGACCGCCTTCGGTGCCTCAGCGCACCCTGCCCGACCTGATGTCCGCTGCCGCCCGGCAGAATCCGGGGGAATCGGCGCTGACGGCGGACGGCCGGTCGATGACGTATCGCGAACTCGACGCCGAATCGAATCGGCTCGCCCGCGCCCTGATGCGGCGCGGGGTGGGACCCGAGGCTCTCGTGGCCCTCGGGGTGCCGCGCTCGGTCCTGTCCGTCGTCTCCGTGTGGGCGGTCGCGAAGACGGGTGCCGCGTTCGTGCCCGTCGACCCGCACTACCCCGCCGCACGGGTCCGGTACCTGATGGACGACTCCGGCGCCGCCCTCGGGCTGACCACCGCCGCGGACCGCGAGGCCCTGTCGGACGGTGCGGACTGGCTGTTGCTCGACGACCCGGACTTCCGAACCGAATGTCGCGGCTACTCTTCGGCCCCGGTCACCGATGCCGACCGTGCTCGGCCGCTGGATGCGCGCCACCCCGCGTACGTGATCTACACATCCGGTTCGACGGGAAATCCCAAGGGAGTGGTGGTGACCCACACCGGTCTCGCCGACTTCACGGCGGAACAGCGGGAGCGGTATTCGGTGACGACGTCGTCGCGCACCCTGCACGCGTCGTCTCCCAGCTTCGACGGCTCGGTGCTGGAGATACTGCTCGCGCTCGGTGCGGGCGCCTGCATGGTGCTCGCACCACCGACAGTCCAGGCCGACGACCCGCTCACGGACCTGCTGGCCCGCGAGCGGGTCAGCCACGTGTTCACCACGCCGACGGTGCTGGCGACGGTCGACCCGCGCGGCCTGCACGACCTCCGGGTCGTCGTGGTGGGCGGCGAACCCTGCCCACCGGAACTCGTGGCGGTGTGGGCGGCGCAGGAGCAGATGTTCAACGGATACGGTCCGACCGAGACGACGGTCATGGCGAGTATCAGTGATCCCCTGGCGGCCGGCGGGCCGGTCACCATCGGCCGTCCGGTCCGCGGCGCCACCGTACTCCTGCTGGATTCGCGTCTGCATCCGGTTCCGACGGGAGTGGCCGGCGAACTCTACATCTGCGGTCCGGGCGTCGCCCGCGGCTATCATCGCAGGCCCGCGCTGACCGCCGCGCGCTTCGTCGCCTCCCCGTTCGGCACCTCCGGGGAGCGGATGTATCGGACGGGCGATGTCGGTCGGTGGCGTCGCGACGGGTCGATCGAGTATCTGCACCGCAACGACTCGCAGATCGAACTGCGCGGCGTCCGAATCGAACTCGGCGAGATCGAAGCCACCCTTCTCACCCATTCGACCGTGCGATTCGCGGCGACGGATGTGCGTGAACTGCGGGACGGCGTCGACGCACTCGTGTCGTACGTGATCCCGGCACGGAACGAGACGGTCGATCCGGATCAGCTGATCCGCTTCGCGGCGACGCGTCTGCCGACGACGCTGGTGCCCGCGATCGTGGTCGTGGTGGACGCCGTCCCGCTCACCGTGAACGGGAAACTGGACCGCTCGGCGCTGCCCGACCCCGTCCCTCCGGCGACCGAATTCGAGGCCCCGCACACGCCCGCCGAACGGGTGGTGGCCACAGTGTTCGCCGAGGTGCTCGGACTCGACCTCGTGGGTCGTGAGGCCAACTTCTTCGCCGTGGGCGGCAGTTCCCTGTCCGCCACGCGCGCCGCGTCCCGGATCGGTGCCGCACTGCACACGACGGTGCCGGTGCGCGCGGTGTTCGACTCGCCGACCGTCTCGGCGCTCGCGGCATCTGTCACCGAGCAGACCGACGGCGCGACGCACGTCGCACTCACCGTGCGTCCGCGCCCGGCCCGCGTGCCGCTGTCGCCTGCGCAGCAACGCCTGTGGTTCCTCGCCCGCCTCGCACCCGGCTCCCCCGAATACACCATCCCGATGGCGTTGCGGCTGACCGGGGCACTCGACGTCGCCGCGCTCACCGCGGCCGTCGCAGACGTGGTGGGCCGTCACGAACCGCTGCGCACCGTGTATCCCGACAGTGACGGCGTGGCCTATCAGCAGTTGATCCCGGTGTCGCGGGCCGCTCCCACACTCCGACCGATACCCGTGTCCCGCGGTGACGTCGCCGCGCGGGTTGCGACGTTCGCGTCGAAGGGTTTCGCCCTGGGCGCCGAACCGCCGATCCGTGCCCGGCTGTTCGCCCCGGCCCCCGACGAATGGGTGCTCGCCGTCATGGTCCATCACATCAGCACGGACGGGTTCTCGGTGCCGGTGCTCGTCCGCGACGTGATGACCGCCTACGCGGCGCGGGTCTCGGGCGAGGCACCGCGGTGGCCCGAGTTACCGGTCCAGTACACGGATTACACCCTGTGGCAGCACGAGTTGCTGGGCGACCGCGACGACCCGCAGTCCGTTGCCGCCCAGCAACTGTCGTACTGGAAGGACACGTTGACGGGTGCGCCGGAACAACTGTCCCTCCCTGCAGACCGGCCGCATCCCGCCATTGCGTCGCACCGCGGCGGAACAGTCGAATTCGCGCTCGACGACGTGCTCTATCGCGCGGTCGAGCACACCGCTACGGCCCTTGCCGTCACCCCGTTCATGGTCGTGCACGCGGTATTCGCGGTGTTGCTCGCGAGGCTCAGCGGATCCACCGACATCGTGATCGGCACTCCCGTCGCGGGACGCGGGGATCAAGCCCTCGACGACCTGGTGGGCATGTTCGTCAACAACCTGGTCCTGCGCACCGACGTGATTCCCGCGGAAAGCTTCGCGGAACTGCTCGGCCGCGTGCGAGAGGTCGACCTGGACGCGTTCGCGCACTCCACCGTTCCGTTCGAAACCGTGGTCGAGGTGCTCGATCCCGCCCGGTCACGTGCACGCAATCCACTGTTTCAGGTGGCCCTGGCGTTCCAGAACCTCGACCACACCCCGCTCACCCTGCCCGGACTGCGGGTGTCGGCGATGACTCCCCCTACCCGGTCGGCCCGATTCGACCTGCAACTCACCGTGACCGCCGATCCGGACCCGTCGACGGAACGCACCCGGCGTGCGGCGGTGTTCACGTACGCCACCGACCTGTTCGACCACCACACCGTCGCGGACATCGGCGAACGGTTCATCCGGATGTTGAGCGAGGCCGTCGCACAACCGGATACGTCCGTCGGCGACCTCGCCCTCCTCGATCCGGACCCGGACGTCCCCACCGCCGCGCCGTCCTCCGGCGAGACTCTCGTCGATCTGTTCGAGCGGCAGGTCGCCGGTTCACCTGACGCGACCGCACTCGTCTCCGGAGATCGTGCGCTCACCTACCGTGAACTCGACGAGCACGTGAATCGACTGGCCCGCCACCTGATCGGCGCCGGCGTCGGCCCGGAGTCCATGGTGGGACTGGCGATTCGCCGCTCGGTCGAACTCCTCGTCGGAATGTATGCCGTCGCCAAGGCGGGCGGGGCGTACGTGCCGATCGACCCCGATCAGCCCGCGCAGCGCAATGCCCAGGTCATCCGGTCCTCGGACACACGCGTCGTCCTCACCACCGAGCGCGACCGGTTCGACCTCTCCGACGTCCTGCCCACGGAGACACAGCTCGTCGTCATCGACCGGGTGGACCTGTCCGGCGTCGATCCGTCGCCGATCTCCGACCTGGACCGGATCGCTCCCCTGCGGGCGCAGAACCCCGCGTACGCGATCCACACGTCGGGCTCGACGGGCACCCCCAAGGGGGTCGTCGTGACTCATGCGGCCGTCGTGAGCTTCCTGAGCTGGCGCCAGGACACCGACCCGCTCAGCGCGGACGACACGGTGATGCTCAAGTTGCAGTACACGTTCGACGCCTCGGTCCGCGAGTTCTGGTGGCCGCTGATCGCCGGTGCGCGGCTGGTGATCGCTCGACCGGACGGCCACCGCGACCCGCGGCATCTCGCCGAGCTGATCGGACGGCACCGGGTGACCGCGGGATACTTCCTTCCCCTGATGCTGGCCGAGATCCTCGCGATCCCCGACGCAGACCTCACGTCACTGCGGCAGGTGTCCTGTGGCGGGGAGGTCCTGCCTCCCGGCACGGCACACAGTTTCCACGCGCGGTGCCCGGATGCCGTGCTGTACAACGAGTACGGCCCGACCGAGACGGCGGTCGCTGTGACCCGCACGGTCGTCGGCACGGAGGCCGCGACCGTCTCGATCGGTGTGCCGCAGAAGGGCGTCGGCGTGCTCGTGCTGGATTCGCGGCTGCATCCGGTGCCCGTCGGCGTTCCGGGTGAGCTCTACCTCGCCGGTGCCCAGTTGGCGCGCGGCTATCTCGGGCAGCCGGGGGTGACAGCCGCCCGATTCCCCGCCAATCCGTGGGGACCGCCCGGTCAGCGGATGTACCGGACAGGCGACGTGGTGAGTCGCCGCAGAGACGGGACGATCGACTATCTCGGCCGGCGCGATCTCCAGGTGAAGATCCGCGGTCAGCGCGTCGAACTGGAGGAGATCGAGACGGCGCTGCGACGCCATGCTGCCGTCGCGCAGTCCGCGGCGGCCGTGTACGAATCAGCCGGCACGGGGGCCCGGCTGGTCGGCTACGTGGTGCCGCGTCCGGACATGGTGGTGGACACCCGTGCCGTGTCGGCGGAACTGGCACAGCGGCTGCCTCGCTACATGGTGCCCAACCAGGTCGTGGTGCTGGAGGCGCTACCGTCCACACCCCACGGCAAGCTGGATCGACGGGCGCTTCCGGATCCGGGGGTGCCGCGGGCGCAGCGGTTCCGTCCCCCGACGACCCGCACCGAGAAACTGGTCACCGCGGTGTTCGCGGACGTTCTCGGCACGGGTCTGGTGGGGCTGGACGACAATTTCTTCGAACTGGGCGGCAACTCGCTGTCCGCGACCAGGGCGGCGTCGCGGCTGCACGCCACGACTCGGGTCGAGGTCCGCCTCGAATGGTTCTTCGCCGACGCGACCGCGGAGAGCATCGCCGCGCGAATCTCGTCGAGTTTCGCGGCGGCCTCCGACGCTTCCGCCGGACTCGGGGTGTTGCTGCCGCTGCACCCGGACGGTGGACGGGAGCCGCTGTTCTGCATCCATCCGGCCATCGGGTTGGCCTGGTGCTATGCGGGATTGAGTGCGCATCTCGGCCCCGACCGCCCCGTCTGGGGGGTGCAGTCGCCCGCCGTGACCGTGCCCGGCGAACGGTTTTCGTCGATCACGCAGCGGGCCCATCGATATGTGGAGGAGATTCGCCGTGTGCAGCCGCGGGGGCCGTATCACCTGCTCGGGTACTCGGTGGGCGGCGTGATCGCGCACGCGATGGCCGTCGAGTTGCGCTCGCTCGGCGAGGAGGTGCGTGTGCTCGCGATGATCGACAGCTACGCGGCGGCGGAGCGGGACACCCCGGCACCGACGCTGCCGGAACTGCTCACGGAATTCGGCGGCGGGGCGTCGGAGCACCTCGGGCCGGAGCAGCTGACCCGGTTGTACGAGGACTACGTCGACGTCGTCGACGCTGCCGCCGACTTCGTACCGGGACACTTCGACGGCGACCTGGCGTTCTTCGGCGCTGCCAGGAACGGATCCCAGCCCGCTCCGGCGAGCGCAACGTGGCGGCCGTGGATCGATGGGGACGTCATCGCACACACCGTCGACCGCCCACACACCCGGATGACCGACCCGGAGGCGCTGGCCGTCATCGGACCGATCCTGGCCGAATACCTGGCGGGCGCCTCAGCCACCGACGGGACGGAGAATCCACCAGCCACCCAGTGCGAGGCAGCTCAGCGTTACGAGTAGGGACAGACCCACCCAGACGATGCCGGGAACGCGGGTGAGCCGCGCCAGCTGATCCGCATCCGACTCCGGTGCTGCGCCGCGGGCGCGTTGCCGCTGCAGTTCGAGGACCGGACGCGGCGCGGCGACGAGCATGAACAGGGTGATCAGATACGCCGCGGCCACCTGCTGGTCCTGCGTCCCGAACCACACGAGTCCGAACAGCAGCGCCCCGACCACCGTCAGGGAGAACAACCCGTACAGGTTTCGGACGAGGATCAGCATGGCCGCAAGAGCGACGACACCGATCCACAGCACCGCGACCGCGTGCTGGGTGCCCAGCACCCAGGCCGCACCGAGCCCCAGAACGGCAGGACCCACGTAGCCGGCGAACGTCATGAGGACCACACCGAGCCCGGTCGGTTTGCCGGACGAGATGGCGACACCCGACGTGTCCGAGTGCAGCCGCACCCCCTTCAGCGTTCGACCGAACAGCAGGGCGACCACCAGATGCGCGCCCTCGTGCACGATGGTCACCACGTTGCGGGTGACTCGCCAGGCGTGCGGTTCGAGGACGAGTATCACCGCCACCACCGCCGTGACCTGAACGATCCAGGGAGCCGGCGCGGGGCTGACGGCGCTCATGCGCTCCCACAGCGATTGAATTCCATTCATCGGCGCCGAGTGTACGGCGACCGGCTGCTCACTCCCTGCGTGCCAGCTGTGGAATCAATCCGCCCGCGAGCACGTCGTCGACCTGACGTGGGGACAGCCGATGACGCACCGGGATCTCCACGTCACGGGTCGAGTCGAACAGGGTCAGGTGGGGGCCGGAACGAATGGCCTCCCGAACCCCGTCGAGAACAAGCACGTCGTCCTGCCGAATCGTGTCGTAGTCGTCCGGGTTCTCGAATTCGAGCGCGAGGACACCGAAGTTGGCGAGGTTCTGCCAGTGGATACGGGCGAACGAGGTGGCGATCACCGCGTGCAACCCGAGGTAGCGCGGGGTGATCGCGGCGTGCTCACGCGAGGACCCCTGCCCGTAGTTGTCACCGCCGACGATGAAATGCCCGGTGGTCTTCGCCGTCTTCTCCGCGCGCGCCGGATAGGTCTCGTCCACCTGGGTGAAGGTGAACCGGGACAGCTTGGGAATGTTGGAGCGGAACGGCAGGGCCCGCGCCCCGGCCGGAGAGATCTCGTCGGTGGAGATGTTGTCACCGACCTTGAGAAGCACCGGTGCCTCGATGCGGTCGGGCAGGGGCGGAAACTCGGGCAGGGACGAGATGTTGGGACCCTTCACGAGTTCGACGAGCCGAGCCTCCTCCTCGGGCAGCGGAGCCACCAGCATGGCCGTGTTGACGGTGGCCTCGTCCGGAAGTGTGATCTCCGGGTACGGCATCCCCACTTTCTCCGCCCAGTCCCGCGGGTCGGTGATCACCCCGGTGAGAGCCGACGCCGCCGCCGTCTCGGGTGAACACAGCCACACGGAATCCTCACGGGTGCCCGAACGCCCCGGGAAATTGCGGGGCATCGTCCGGAGGGAATTCCGGCCGGTCGCCGGCGCCTGGCCCATGCCGATGCAGCCCATGCACCCGGATTGATGAATTCGCGCGCCTGCCACGACGAGCGCGAGCGTGGCGCCCATCTTCGTCAGATCGGAAAGGATCTCCCGCGAACTCGGATTGACGTCGAAGCTCACGCTCGGGTCGGTCTGCCTCCCCGACACCATGGCCGCAGCGATCGCGAAATCGCGCAGCCCGGGATTGGCGGACGACCCGATCACCACCTGGCTGACGTCCTCACCGGCGACCTCCCGGACGGGCACCACGTTTCCCGGCGAAGACGGTTTCGCGATCAGCGGCTCGATCGTCGACAGGTCGAGGTGTTCGTGCACGTCGTATTCCGCGCCTGCATCGGCGAGCAGTTCCACGAAGTCGGCTTCCCTGCCCTCGGCGCGCAGGAAATCGCGGACGGCGTCGTCGGCGGGAAAGATGGACGTCGTGGCGCCCAGTTCGGCGCCCATGTTCGCGATCACGTGACGATCCATCGCCGTCAACGTTGCGAGCCCCTCACCGTGGTATTCGATGATTCTGTTGAGCCCACCCTTGACCCCGTGGCGGCGGAGCATCTCGAGGATGACGTCCTTCGCCGAACTCCAGTCGGGGAGCCTGCCGGTCAACTCCACACCCCAGATCTGAGGCATCCGCAGGTGCAGGGGCTGACCCGCGATCGCCATGGCGACCTCGAGCCCACCGACGCCGATCGCGAGCATGCCCAGCGATCCCGCCGCCGGTGTGTGCGAGTCGGAACCGACCATGGTCTTGCCGGGAACACCGAAGCGCTGCATGTGGGTGGGATGAGAGACCCCGTTGCCCGGCTTCGAGAACCACAACCCGTACCGCAGCGCGGCGGTGCGGAGGAACTCGTGGTCCTCGGCGTTCTTCTCGTCGGTCTGCAGCAGATTGTGGTCGACGTATTGCGCGCTCAACTCGGTCTTGATGCGATCGAGGTGGAGCGCCTCGAGTTCCTGCATCACCAGGGTTCCGGTGGCGTCCTGGGTGAGGGTCTGGTCGATCCGGATCGAGATCTCCTCGCCCGGTTCCATCCGGCCGTCGAGGAGGTGTGCACCGATGACCTTGCGGGCGACAGTGTCCGACATCGCTGATCCCTTCGTCGTACCTCCAGGATGCGCCGGAGTCACGGCGAGGGCCAGCGCCCCGAACACGTCCGGCACTCGACAGGACAATCTTCGGCTATCTAGGTAAATTCGTAGAGAAAGCTAGATTCCGCTAGTCGTTCTGCGCCCGCAGATACTTGCCGAAGTGCGGCACGGTGAATCCGATCGACCCGCGCTCGGCCGAATAGATCAGGCCCTTCTTGATCAGCCCGTCCCGCGCCGGTGACAGCGACGCGGGTTTGCGGCCGAGCTCGGAGGCGATCGCCGACGTGGCGACCGGTCCGTCGTCCCCGGAGAGGTCGGCCATCGCCCGCATGTACTCCCGCTCGGCAGGCGTCGCGCGCTCGTACCGCGACCCGAAGAACCCGACCGCGAGTTCCTCCTCCGCGGTGGGGGCGGCCACCCGCACGTCCTCCTCGGTGATCGGGCTGGCCGCGGCCACGTCCCACGTCGCCTTGCCGTAGGCCTGGACAAAATAGGGGTAGCCGTCGGCCGCGGCGTACAACGCGTCGAGCGCCTCGTCCGTGAACTTCACGTCCTCCCGCTCGGCGGGCGCGATCAATGCCCGATCGGCCGACACCCGGTCCAGCCGGTCGATGCGGTGATAGCTGAACAGCCGCTCCGAGTAACTCTTGGACGCCGACAGCACCGCGGGCAGGTGCGGCAGGCCGGCTCCGACCACGATCAGCGGCGCCGCGTCCTGGCTGAGCTCGTGGCACGCCCCGCACACCGCCGAGACGTCCGCGGCGCCGAGGTCCTGCATCTCGTCGATGAACAGTGCGATCCCGACCCCGACGTCGCGGGCCAGGGACGACGCGTCGAGCAGCAGTTCCACCAGGTCGATCTCGATGTCGCCGGAATCTGCGCGACCCTTCACCGCGGGGGCGTCGATGCCCGGCTGCCACCGCTCCCGCATGCCCTTGTCGGCCGTCGCCCGCAGGGCGAACGACTTCAGGACGCCGAGAAACTCCTCCACCCGGTCGGGGTCGCGATGCGAGCCCGCGATCTCCCGAACCGCCATGTGCAACGCCGACGACAGCGGCCGCCGCAGATCCTGATCCGGGCGGGCCTCGATCTTCCCCGTGCCCCACCGCCGCGAGATGGCGGCCGACCGCAGGTGGTTCAACAGGACCGTCTTCCCGACGCCGCGCAGACCCGTGAGCATCACGCTGCGTTCCGGGCGACCGCGCGCGATCCGCTCGAGCACCACGTCGAACGCGTCGAGCTGCCTGGTTCGGCCCGCGAGCTCCGGCGGGCGTTGCCCCGCGCCGGGCGCATAGGGGTTACGGACAGGGTCCATGGCCACGAAGGTAACAACCTCTGTTGCCGAATCTGCGCTCATCTAGCGCGTGTCCTAGATCCCACTATGAAGTCCTAGCCGGGGTGGTGACTTCCGCACCCTTCGGTGCCTATCGACGATCGCGCGTTCCCCCGAGGCTGGATGCAGCACCAGGAACAGGGAGAACACCATGATCGAGTTGGACGCCAGAGCCGAGTTGGAACGCCTCGCGCCGCACGCAGCGACGGGCGATGAGAACGCCGTCGAAGAGGTTCTCCGCATCGCGCACCCACTCGTGCACCGCTACTGCACGAGCAGGCTCGAGTCGGTGGATCACCCGCACGCCACCGCCGACGACGTCACCCAGGATGTGTGCCTCGCGTTGATGAGTTCCCTGCGGACGTACGAGAATCAGGGGAAGTCGCTGCTGTCGTTCATCTTCGGCATCGCCGCGCACAAGGTGTCCGACGCGCGGCGCCGCGCCACCCGGTTGTCCGCACCGACCACCGCGCGCGGCGCTGCCGCACATCATGTGGTGGACGTCGAGGACGGCCCCGAGCATCACGTCCTGCGCCGCGAACTGCGCGGCGAGATGGGCCAGCTCGTCGAGACCCTTCCGGTCCGGCACCAGCAGATCCTCTTCATGCGCGTCATCGTGGGAATGTCGGCCGAGCAGACCGCACGGGTCCTGGACACCACTCCGGGCGCCGTCCGTGTCGCCCAGCACCGGGCGCTGAGCCACCTGCGGGCGAGGATCGGGAACGGGCCTGCCCGCTGAGAGTTCCCGCCCGGTCGTTGCCAATTGCGGGGGCCGAGTGGTCCGATGGATTCATGAGCGCACCCGACACGGTCCTGGTCGCTATCGGAACGAAGAAGGGCCTGTGGCTGGCCACCAGCCGCGACCGCGCCACCTGGGCGTTGTCAGGCCCGCACTTCCTGATGAACGAGATTCCGAGTATCGGGATCGACACGCGGGCCGGCCGCACCCGCATTCTGGTCGGGGTCCGATCCGAGCACTGGGGTCCCACCGTCGCGCACTCCGACGACCTGGGTGCCACCTGGACCGAACCGGACCACGGCGCCATCCGCTTCGGCGACGGTGACGGCGCCGCGCTCGAGCGAGTGTGGCAGCTCCGGCCCGACACGGACGACCGTCCGGGCGTCGTGTGGGCGGGGTGCGAACCCATCTCGGTGTGGCGGTCGGTCGACGGCGGCGAGCATTTCGACCTCGAACGTGGGCTGTGGGACCATCCGCACCGCCTCGAGTGGGGAGCCGGATATGGCGGTGCCGCAGCACATTCCGTCGTCCCTCATCCGCAGGACGAGAACACGGTGCATGTCGCGATGAGCACCGGAGGTGTCTACCGCACCACGGACGGGGGCGCGTCCTGGGAGCCACGCAACACCGGGATCACTGCCTACTTCCTGCCGGACCCGAACCCGGAGTTCGGCCAGTGCGTCCACAAGATCGCCCGTGACGCCGTCGTTCCCGACCGGTTGTACGCCCAGAACCATCACGGCGTCTACCGCTCCGACGACAGCGGCGACACGTGGAAATCGATCGCGGACGGACTGCCGACGGACTTCGGGTTCGTGATGCTCACCCATCCCCGCCGGGAGGGAACCATCTGGGTCGTTCCGATCGAGGCGGACGGCAAACGGATCCCACCCGACGGCCGGCTGGCCGCCTACCGGAGCGAGGACGCCGGGAACAGCTGGACCCGCCTCGACAGCGGGCTGCCGGAACGCGACTACAACGTGGTGCTTCGCGATGCCGCCGCAGTGGACACCGCCGAGCCGGTCGGGGTGTATTTCGGCACGCGCGGCGGCGAGGTCTACGGGAGCGCCGACGAGGGTGCCTCGTTCGGCACGGTCGCGGCGCATCTGCCCGACGTCCTGTGTGTGCGGGCCGCGGTGGTCGCGTCATGAGCGGGGGCGTCACCGTGCGGGTTCCGCGGGCACTGGCGTCGATCGTCGGCGGTGAACGCTCCGTGCACGTTCCCCTCGACGCCGCCTCGACGGTGTCCCACGTGCTCGACGTCCTCGCGGGCGAGTTCCCGATTCTCGGCCGGCGGATTCGCGACGAAACCGGCGCCCTGCGGCGGTACGTCAATGTCTACGTGGACGGCGAGGACGTCCGGCTCCTCGGCGGCGTCGGCACCGAGGTGACGCCCGGGCAGGAACTGCAGATTCTGCAGTCCGTGGCCGGCGGCTGAGCGCGACTACTCCGCAAGCTCCATCGCCACTGCCCGGGTGGGCGCTCCGTCCCCGGCCTCCAGGGCGATCGGCAGGAGGCTGAGGAGCGGGTCGGGGAAGTCGATCCGGTCGAGCCGGCACAGATTCTCGCCGATCACTCCGCCGGCGTCGGCGATCAGATGGTGAACCGGGTATCCGGCGTCGGCGTGGTCCTCGTCCGGAGTCTCGTCGATGCTCGGGGCGTCGAGGCAGAACGTCCGCACTCCCCGGTCGAGCAGCAGTGCGCACGCCTCGGGGTCGAGGAATGGATGTGTGTAGTAGGCATCCGTTCCGTAGTGGCGAGACCACCCGGTATGGAACACGGCGATGTCGCCCGGCCCGACGTCGCCCGCCCGGGACATGATCAGTTCGCGGGTAATCCGCTGCCGCGCAACGAGCTCGCGCAGGTCGAACACGACGCCGCGGCCGACGAACAGCTCCGGTGCCAGCCGGTCGACGGTCGCGGCCCCCGCCTTCAGATGCGCCGGGGCGTCGACATGAGTCCCGGACTGCGAACCGATCCTGACGTCCAGCACGTTGTAGCCGTCGCGTTCGAGAGTGCAGTGCCGGATCAGCGTCGGCACCGGGTCGCCGGGATACACCTGCATCCCCGGCCCGATCGTGTGTGACAGATCCACGATTTTCCGCACGTGTGGCATCGCTCGATTGTCCGGCCTCGGGGTCACGCGTACCGCGATATGCTCGATGACGAGCGAAGAGGTGGTGGAATGACCGATTTTGACCCGCTCGCCACCCAGCGTGAGTCGGTGTCGAAAACACTCGCAACCGAGCTGTCCGCGGTCGGTCTCGAGGACGCCAGGGAGATCGGGCACGGTGGGTTCGGGGTGGTCTATCGGTGTGCCCAACCGGAACTCGATCGAACCGTGGCGGTCAAGGTCCTCACCGCGGCACTCGATGCCGAGAACCTCGAACGGTTCCTGCGGGAGCAGCGCGCCATGGGCCGGCTGAGCGGCCACCCGCACATCGTCAACATCATGCAGGTCGGGACGACCGACACCGGCCGGCCGTACATCGTGATGCAGTTCCATCCCCACGATTCGCTGGACGCGCAGATCCGCAGGCGCGGGCCCATCCCCTGGAGCGACGCCCTGCGGGTCGGGGTGAAACTTGCCGGTGCGCTCGAAACCGCGCACCGGGTGGGCATCCTGCACCGGGACGTCAAACCGGGAAACATCCTGCTGACGGAGTACGGCGAACCGCAGCTCACCGATTTCGGGATCGCGCGGATGTCGGGGGCGTTCGAGACGACTGCGGGCACCGTCACCGGCTCCCCCGCATTTACCGCACCCGAGGTGCTGTCGGGGCGGACCCCGACCGCCGCCTCCGACGTGTACAGCCTCGGTGCGACCCTGTTCAGCGCGATCACCGGGCACGCGGCTTTCGAACGGCACAACGGCGAGGAGGTGATCGCGCAGTTCCTGCGCATCACCACCCAACCCGTCCCGGACCTGCGGACCGAGGGTTTCCCCGAGGACCTCAGCGCCGTGATCCAGCGGGCGATGTCCGGTAAACCGGAGGATCGCCCCGCGTCCGCCGCCGCATTCGGGGACGAACTGCGGGAGGTCGAACGCCACCACGGATTGGCTGTGGACGAGATGGCGATGCCCGTCGACGCCGGGGTGCACCACGTCGAGGATTCCTCGCCCGGGGCGGTCTCGACCATCTCCGGTCCGTTCCGGACGTCCACGACGGGACGGGCGCGCTACGCGTCGACGCCACCGCCCGCGCCGGCCACCCGGTTCCGGCCGCCCGCCGCGACCCGCCAGCTCGTCGAGCGGAACCGGCTGATCGACCTGCTGCGGGCCGGACGCCGGCGCCTGCTGACCGTGATCCACGGCCCCACCGGATTCGGCAAGAGCACTCTGGCCGCCCAGTGGCGGAACGTCCTCGCCGACGAGGGGGTGGCCGTCGCGTGGCTCACCGTCGACAACGACGACGACAACGTGGTCTGGTTCGTCGCGCACCTCATCGAGGCGATCCGCCGCGTGCGTCCCAACCTGGCCAAGGAACTCGGCCAGGTCCTCGAGGAGCACGACGACGAGGCCGAACGCTACGTGCTCACCTCGCTCGTCAACCAGATCCACGAGAGCGGCGAACGGATCGCCCTGATCATCGACGACTGGCAGCGCGTGTCCGAGCCCGCGACGATCGCCGCCCTGGAGTTCCTCCTCGACAACGGCTGCCACCACCTGCAGGTCGTGGTGACGAGCCGAACCAGGGCCGGGCTGCCGATGAGCCGCATGCGCGTCAAGGACGAACTCGTCGAAATCGACTACTCCGAACTGCGTTTCGACGATTCCGAAGCCCGATCGTTCCTCGTCGACCTCGGTGGCCTGCCCCTCGACAGTGAGGACGTCACCGAGCTCCGCGACTCCACCGACGGATGGGTGGCGGCTCTCCAACTGGCGTCGCTTTCACTGCGCGGGCGAGCGGACCCCTCCGAGCTGATCGCCGGACTGTCCGGCCGTCACCACGCGATCGGCGAATTTCTCGCCGAGAACGTCCTCGACACCCTCGAACCCGAGATGCTCGACTTCCTGCTGGCCACCTCGATCACCGAGCGCACGTGCGGCAGCCTCGCCGGCGCCCTCGCGCACACCGCCCGTGGGCAGGCGATGCTCGAGGCCGCCGAGGACCGGGACCTGTTCCTGCGCCACATCGACGACGAGCGGACGTGGTTCCGGTACCACACCCTGTTCGCGGAGTTCCTGCGCCGCCGGCTCGAACGCGACCAACCCGACCGCGTCCGGGAACTGCACCGCATCGCGTCCCGCTGGTTCTGCGACCACAGCCTGCTCCGCGAGGCCGTCGACCACGCCATCGCCGGCGGCGAAGAGCAGCGCGCCGTGGAACTCGTCGAGGCCGACGGACTGATACTGCTCGAGCAGTCCCAGGCGGCGACGTTGTCGGCGGTGGTCGACAAGCTGCCACCGGCTCTCGTCGCCGCGAGCGCCCGGCTGCAGGTCACGACGGCGTGGGCGCACGCGATGGCGAACCGGACCATGGCCGCCGAACGCGCGCTCGAGCGAGCCGAATGGGCACTCGAACACAGCGGCGCGAGCGCGAGCGACACGGCGGATCTGCGGGCGGAGGCGGGCGTCGTCCGTGCGGTGGCCGAACTGCGCAACGACCGCAGCGACCGGATCGACGAACTCGCCGCCGACTGCCTGGCGCGGCCGGAGGCCATGTCCCCGTGGGTGGTGTGCGCCGCTTTCAACGTCACGACGTTCGCCGCCGTGTACCGCTTCGACTTCGCGGAGGTGCGCAGGATCCAGGAGGTGGCCCGGCCCTACTACGAGCGGAACACCGGACCGCACAACGTCGTTCACGGTCAGAGCTATCTGGGTGTCGCATCCTACGAGCAGCTCGACGTCGACGACGCCGTCGACCGTTTCCGGCGGGCCCGCCGAGCCGGACGGAAACTGGGCGGGCCGCGAGCGCCGTCCGCCCGGCTCGCGGGGTCGCTGCTCGGTGAGGTGCTCTACGAACGCGGGGACGTCGAAGAAGCCGAACGTCTCCTCGACGACGGTTACACCCTCGCCGTCGAGACCGGTGGGGTGGACTTCAAGGTCGCCCGCTTCGTCACCGGCGCTCACGTCAAGGCGCTCCGGGGTGACCGTGAGGAGGCGACGACACGCCTGCACGCCGGACTCGAGGTGGCCCAGACCTACTCCCTCGCCCGCCTGCGGGCCCGCATCGAGAACGAACGCCGGCGGCTCGGCATCACCCCGCATCCCTCACTGGGGGCGCCGGACCCGATCCGGCACGACGACCGGCGGCGCCCGGTGTCGGGCATCGACGAGATCGTCGCGCAGGTCGAGGAGACCACCGCGATCCGGATGCTGCTCGCCACCGGGGCACGCGAGAACATCGAGCTGGCGTGCACCTGGGCTCAGGAGTGGACCGATCGGCTGGCCGGCACCGGCCGCAACCGCGCCTACCTGCTGGCCGAGCGCCTCCGGGTGGCGTGCCTCGCCGCCGCGGGCCGCGACGAGGAGGCGAAGCAGGCCCTCGCCTCCATCGCCTCGATCTGCGCGGCACGTGGACTCCACCGCGTGCTTCCCGACGGCGGACCCTTCGTCGTAGCTCTGGTCGCGGATCTCCGCGCAGATCAGCTGGCGGGAGAGTGGCGGCCGGACTGGGCGACGGTGCCCTCCGACTTTCTCGAGGAGCTACAGAACGCGACCGCTCCGTACACGATGTGACCCGCTGTCAGGACGGCGTGGGCGCCTCCTCCAGGATCAGTCCCGCGGCGCGCAGGTCATCCCAGAATTCGGCCGGGATCGGGTGTTCGAGCCAGGCCGCGTTCTGGCGCAGCTGCTCGCAATTCCGTGCGCCCAGCAGAAGTTCCCGCACCGCGGGATGCGCGGCCGCGAACTGAATCGAAGCGGCCGCCAACGGAACCCGATGACGCTCGCAGAACGTCTCGATGTCGCGCACCCGGCTCAGCACCGCTTCGGATGCGGGCTGGTAGTTGAACTTGGCGCCGGGCACCGCGCCGGTGGCCAGGATGCCCGAATTGAACACACCGCCGAGGACGATCGCGACGTCGCGCTCCACCGCGAGCGGCAGCAGGTCCTTCACCGGATCCTGCTCGAGCAGTGTGTATCTCCCCGCGAGGAGGATGCAGTCGAGATCGACGTGTTCGAGGGCGTCGACGCAGACGTCGGCCTCGTTGACCCCGACGCCGATCGCCCGGACCACGCCCTCCTCCCGTAACCGGATCAGCGCGGGGAACGCACCCTCGAGCGCTTCCGCGAACCGCGCGGGCTGGGCGTCGCCGTGCGTGTACCGGTCGACGTCGTGCACGTAGAGGATGTCGAATCTGTCCTGGCACATGCGCTGCAGGCTGTCCTCCACCTGCCGCAGGACAGCGTCGTACGAGTAGTCGAAGTCGGCCCGGAACGGCGGGGTGTTCACCCAGATTCCGGTGTCGAACGACCCACGGCGCGCGGGCGTCAGCGTGCGCCCCACCTTCGTGGACAACACGTAGTCGTCGCGGTCCCTCGTCAGCAGTGCATGGCCCACTCGGTGCTCGGACAGCCCGTGCCCGTACATGGGTGCGGTGTCGAACGAACGCACCCCCATGTCCCACGCCTCGGCGATCTGCGCCTGCGCCTCCGCCTCGGGGACCGGCCGGAAGATGTTGCCGATGGGCGCACCGCCGTAGCCGAGCAGGGTCACGTCGAACCCTGCGCGCCCGAACGTCCGAGTGTCGTTCACCTTCATGGATTCTCGCTTCCGTTGCCGAGGAACAGGGTGCTCGGGTCGCGCATCACGGCGTCCATCTCGCGAAGGCACACGACCGTGATCGCCGCGACGACCAGCTCCGAATAGAACTGGTCGTGGAACCACTTGTCGCCGCTGTACGCCACGACCAGCCCGCCCTCGCCCACCGCGCTGCCACCCCACTTGGTCCAACCGTGCTGGTACAGGTAGGGATGCAGTTGCTGAACGGCGTGCGACGGCAGGCCGGTGGTCCAGCTGATCCGCGCTTTCGACTCGGCAATCGCGTCGTACGGCCCGGCCCAGTCCTTCTTCTCACCCCAGCTACAGCGGAAGACGACGGGCAACTCCGCGTCGGCGGTGGGGGCGACGCCTGGCCGGAGCACGACGAGATGCCCCGGAGATCCGTGGGAGAGGTTCTCGATCGACGGCCGAGCCAGCTCGACGGCCTCCCGAGCCACGTCCTCGGTCAGTCCGGAAAAATTGGTCATCCGGTCATCCTTACCCCACGGATCAGATCGATCGCCTTCTCGGCGATCATCACCGTGGGAGCCTGGGTGTTGGAACTGACGATGCGCGGCATGACGGACGAGTCGACCACCCGCAGACCCTCGATGCCCATCACCTTCAATTCCGGTGAGACCACGGCGTCGTCGCCGACACCCATCGCGCACGTGCCGACCGGGTGGTACGAGGTGCGGCCGTACGCGCGAACGAACTTCACGTAGTCGTCCTTCGTGTTCACCGACAGACCACCGGCCAGATGTTCCGCCTTGATGTGCCGCGCCATCGACGACTGCGCCATGATCTCGCGGCTCTGCCGGAGCCCCTCGATGCTCGACTCCAGGTCGAAGTCGGTGGCGAGGAAGTTCGGGTCGATCAGCGGCTGGGCGGTGGGATCGTTCGACCTGATCTTCACCGAGCCGCGGCTCTCCGGCCGCAGTGAGTACGAGTTCAGGGTGCAGCCGTAGCCGGGACGGACCGCGGCGACACCGGCCTCGACGCCGGCGGCGGGCAGGAAGTGGAACTGCAGATCCGGAATCGACTCCCCCGCGTGCCCGAAACTGAACCCACCGGCCTCGACGACGGTCGACGCCAACGGGCCCCGCCGGAAGGCCGCGTACTCGAGTCCCGCCTTCGCCGTGGCCGGACGCATCAGGTTCAGTCGGTCGAGGCTCTGGTATTCACGGAGTTCGTAGATGACGTCGAGATCGCAGTGGTCGTGCAGGTTCCGGCCGACACCGGGAAGGGCATGGGCCACCTCGACATTCGCGTCGCGAAGGTCGTCGGGATGACCGATCCCCGACAGTTGCAGGATCTTGGGCGATCCGAACGCGCCCGCCGCAACCAGCACCTCGCGGGACGCGCGGAACGTCTCCACACCGTGCGGGGTCAGCACCTCGATCCCGGTGGCGCGTCCGCCGTCGAGCAGAACCCGCGACACAGCGACGTTCTCCCGCACCGTCAGGTTGGGCCGCTTCCTGGCGGGTGCGAGGTACGCGACCGCGGCGCTGCACCGGCGGGCGTTCTTCGTGGTCGTCTGGTAGAGGCCGACACCGTACTGGTGCTCACCGTTGAAGTCGCCGTTGAACGGCAGCCCGAATTCCTGACCCGCCTGGACGAACGACTTCGACAGCGGTTGAGGATTGACGGGATCGGAGACGCCGAGCGGCCCGTCGGTGCCGTGGTACGGCGCCGACAGTCGTTCGTTGTCCTCGGACCGGAGGAAGTACTTCTGGATCTCCTCGAACGACCATCCCGCGCAGCCGTACTTCAGTGCCCACTCGTCGTAGTCCTCGTGCGCGCCGCGGGTGAACACCTGGGCGTTGATCGAGCCGCCACCGCCGATGACCTTGCCCTGGGCGAGGGGGATGACCCGGTCGTTGCAGTGTTTCTGGGGGACGCTCGAGAAGCCCCAGTCGTACTTGCTCGCGGTGAGTTTCGCGAATCCTGCGGGCACGTGGATGAACGGATGCCGGTCGTTGCCGCCGGCCTCGAGCAGGAGGACC
The DNA here is from genome assembly GCF_048381435.1 of Rhodococcus mengyinensis. NCBI lineage: Bacteria > Bacillati > Actinomycetota > Actinomycetes > Mycobacteriales > Nocardiaceae > Rhodococcus > Rhodococcus mengyinensis. The sequence continues at coordinate 89,050 of NZ_JBLWIT010000050.1, forward strand.
CGGACCGTCGGATCCTCGGTCAGCCGTCCGGCCAGCACGCAGCCCGCGGTGCCGCCGCCCGCGATGACGTAGTCGTAGGTGGCACTCATCGGTTGCCTCCGGTCCAGTTCGGGAACACACGCTTGCGCGGTCCGGTGCGGATCTGAATGGTCTTGACGTCGGTGAACTCGTCGAAGCCGGCCTGCCCCATCTCGCGGCCGAACCCGCTCTGCTTCATGCCGCCGGCAGGCAGCTGCGGGGCGCCGTCGATGGTGGTGTTCACCCACACGCGGCCGCTGCGCATCTCCTTCGCCACCCGCAGCGCCTTGTCGATGTTCTTGGTCCAGATCGACCCGGCAAGTCCGTATTCCGTGGCGTTGGCGAGCCGGATGGCGTGGTCGACGTCGCTGAACCGGGTGACGGTGAGCACGGGACCGAAGATCTCCTCCTGGAAGGCGGCGGACTCCTCGGCCACGCCGTCGAGGATCGTGGGAGCGACGAAATGCCCGCTCCCCCAGGTCTCGCCGCCCAGCCGGTCACCGCCGGTCAGGACGGTCGCGCCGTCCCGCCGCGCCGCGTCGATGTGCCCGAGCACCTTCTCGAGGTGGCCGGCGTCGATCATCGGTCCCAGTTCGCTCGCGTCGTCGAGCGGTCCGCCCACCGTGATGCGCGCGGCGGCGTCGACGAGGCGGGCGAGGAACGCGTCCGCGATCGAGTCCTGGACCAGGAGCCGGGCACCCGACACGCAGCACTCACCCTGATTGAAGAACACCCCGAACAGGACGCCGTCGAGTGCGTCGTCGAGGTCGGCGTCGTCGAACACCACGCTGGCGGCCTTGCCGCCCAGTTCCATCGACAGTCGTTTGACGCTGCCCGCCGAGGCCTCCACGATGCGCTTGCCGGTGGCGGTGCTCCCGGTGAACGACAGGATGTCGACCAGGCTGCTCTCCGCGAGCGGGGCACCGACCTCGGCCCCCGCGCCCGTCACCACGTTCACCACGCCGTCGGGGACCCCGGCCTCGGTGAGCAACCGGGCCAGCTCGACGGCGGTGCCGGACGTGAACTCGGACGGCTTCACCACCGCCGTGCAGCCCGCGCCGAGCGCGAACGGCAACTTCTGCGCGAGCAGGAGCAGCGGGAAGTTCCACGGGATGATCATGCCCACCACGCCGGCGGGCTCCCGGACCACCATGGCGGTGCAGTCGTCGCCGAGCGCCGTGTGGGCCTCACCGTGCATCGTCATGGCCAGCGCCGCGGCGTACTCGAACAACTCGATGCTCGCCCCGACGTCGCCGCGGGCCAGAGTGATCGGTTTGCCCGACTCCTCCGCGTCGATCCGGGCGAGACGTTCCTCGTGTTCGCGCATCAGCCCCGCGCAGCGCAGCAGCGCCCGGCCGCGTTCCATCGCGGTCCAGTGCGGCCACTCGCCGTCGTCGAAGGCCTCCCGCGCGACCGCGACGGCCAGGGCCGCGTCGGCGCGGGTGCCCGCGGTGAACGTGGCGACGACGCGGCCGTCGGCCGGGCTGACCCGTTCGATGATGTTCTCCGACGGGGGCACGCTGCGCCCGCCGATGAAGTGTCCGTAGCTGCGGATCTGTGTTGCTTCGACTGTCGACATCTTTGGCAGTTCCTCGTCAGTGTTCGTGGATCAGGACACCACGCAGGTTGAGCCCCGCGTGCATGTCCACGTATGCGTCGTTGACCTGGTCCAGGCTGTAGCGCCGGGTGATCAGTTCGTCCAGCTTCAGTCGTCCCGACTTGTAGTAGTCCAGCAGGGCCGGGATGTCCCGGGTCGGGTTGCAGTTGCCGAACAGGACTCCGCGCAGATGCTTGGCGTAGACCACCAGTTCGAGCGGGCTGATCGGGATCCCGGGTCCGTTCTGGCCGATCGACACGACGGCGACGGTTCCCTCCTTGCGGACGGCGCCGAACGCGTCGGCGATCAGTTGTCCGTCCACCACGCCGACGGTGACGACGGCGCTGTCGGCGCCCTGCCCGTTGGTGACCGAGCGGACGAACGGCATGGCCTCGTCGATCGACGCGTACGCGTGGGTGGCACCGAGTTCGAGTGCTCGTTCGCGTTTGAACGCGACCGGATCGACCGCGACGACGTGCGCGGCACCGGCGTGGTGGGCACCCTGCACCGCATTGATGCCCACACCGCCGACCCCGACGACCAGCGTCGTGTCCCGGGGACGGACACCCGCACCGTTCACGGCGGAACCCCACCCGGTGGCGACCCCGCACGAGACGAGGCAGGCCACGTCGAACGGGATGCCGTCGTCGATCTTGACGGCCTGGGCCTGCGAGGTGACGAGGTAGTTCGCGAACGTGCCGAGGCGCTGCATGGCGCCGATCGGCCGCCCTGACTGCGTGGCGAACCGCGCCGTTCCGTCGAGCATGAAACCAGCCTCCATACCGGCCCCCGTGTCGCAGATATATTGCATCCCCTGCGCGCACCAGGCGCAAGTTCCGCAGGCCGGGAGGTAGGCGGTGGCGACGTGATCGCCGACGGCGAGCCGGGTGACACCGGGCCCGACCGCATCGATCACACCGGCACCCTCGTGTCCGCCGACCAGCGGCAGCGTATTGGGGATGTCACCGGTGACGAGGTGATCGTCGGAGTGGCACAGTCCGGACGCCATCACCTTGATCCGCACCTCGCCGGGACCGGGCCCCGCGAGGACGAGGTCGTCGACCTCCCACTTGCCGCCCACTTCGGAAATCACCGCACCGCGTGCCGTCGTACTCATCGTTCTCCTTCGAATCTCACACTGACACAGAGTCTTACTTGATGATCGAGAGCCGGCTGCGGTCGAGGGTCACGGCGACCGCGACGATGACGACCGCGCCGTACACGATCTGCTGGAAACTGGGGTCGATGCCGGCCACCGAGCCGCCGACCCGGAGAACGGTGACCACCAGGGCGCCGACGAGCACCCGCCAAGCTCCGCCGATTCCACCGGTGATGGCACAGCCGCCGACCAGCACGGCCGCGATGGCAGGTAGGAGCAGCGAATCCGCGAGTTGCGGTGCGGCGCTCTGCTGCTGGGCCGACAATACGACACCCGCTGCGCCCGCGAAGAATCCGGACAGGGCGAATGCTCCGATCCGGACGACCCGGGTTCGGACGCCGCTCATCATCGCGGCCTTCTCCCCCAGTCCGACGAGGTGAAAGACGTTGCCCCGCGGCGAGAACCGCATCGCGCAGAATACCGCGGCCACCGCCGCCACACCGGCCCACACCGCCATGGGGAGACCGAGCATCGTCCATGAACTGAGCCAGAAGATCGCGTCGTAGCCTTCGCTGATGTAGATGGTGGTCGACCCGGATGCCACGAGCGCGACCGCACCCCAGAACCCCAGCGCCCCGAGCGAGACGACGAACGACGGGACCTGCCCGAACACGATAAGCAGACCGGTCAGCGCACCGATCAGAGTGAGCGCCACGAGGGTGACGACGACGGCGAGCGGTCCGAGGGAGCCGATCACCGTCGCCAGGATCACCGTGGCGAGCGACGCCAGCGCCGCCACCGACAGGTCGATGCCGCCGGTGAGGATGACGAACATCTGGCCCAGCCCGAGCAGCAGAATCGGGACCGCCTGCGCCGAGACCACCGCGAGGGCGTTCATCGACAGGAAGTTCGGTTCGGCGAGAGCGACGAGCAGAACGAGCGCGACCAGCACGACCGACGGGCCTGCCAGCCGCAACCGGTCCCGCGTGGTCCGGGACACCGCCTGCGCCGCACCCTCGGGTGCGCGCATCTCGGCGGAAGTCCTCTCGATGGAAGTTCTTGTTGCCACGGCGATCACATCATCTTCTCGAGGAGTTGGAGTTTGCTGGGCGGGTTTCCGGGCGGCGAGTCGAACGCGCCGGTGATCTCGCCGTCCCGCATCACGATCACGCGGTGGCCGAGGCCGATCGCCTCGTCCAGGGTGTCGGCGATCACCAGAATCGCCACTCCCCTGTCGGAGAGGTCCCGGAAGACGGCGTAGAGGTCTTCTTTCGCGCCGATGTCGAGGCCGCGGGTGGGGTGGTCGAGAACCAGTACCTTCAGGCCGTCGCCCAGGATCCACTTGGCCACCACGGCCTTCTGCTGGTTGCCGCCCGACAGTCGCGCGATGTCGGCGTCGGGGTCCGCGGGCCGGATGCCGAGTTTCTCGATCCAGCCGCGGGCGGTCTCCTCCACCCGGGCACCCGAGGAGATCCGGCCACCGCCGGCCTTCACCGGATGCACCGTCGCGATGTTCTGCGCGACGGTCGCGCCCGCGATCATGCCTTCGACGCGACGCTCGGCGGGAACGTATGCGACACCGGACCGCACGGCGTCCGCGGGTGATCCGGGGGCCGACCGCTGTCCGTCGATCTCGACGGTTCCGGAGTCGATGGGGACGGCGCCGAAGACGGCGCGGGCCACCTCCTCGCGCCCGGAGTCGACCACGCCCACCACCGACACGATCTCGCCGGCGTGGACGTTCAGCGACACGTCCTTCGCCTTGCCGCCGCAGGTGAGGTTGCGGACCGACAGAGTCGGCGTGCCCGTCCGGGGAACGGCCTGCTTGCGCTCCGACGAGTAGATCTCCTCGGCCGCGCCCTTGCCTATCATCAGCTGGTACAGCTCGGATTCGGTTGCCGCCGAGGCGATCCGCTCACCGACCACCTTGCCGTCGCGCAGCACGTACACGCGGTCGGAGAAGCGGAGGACCTCGTCGAGACGGTGGGAGACGAAGATGACGGAACCGCGTTCCTTGAGGGCGGCGACCCGGCGATGGAGCACCTCGACGTCCTCGGGTTCGAGCACCGACGTCGGTTCGTCGAGGATGAGCAGCGGCGGGTGTTCCACCTGCCTGCCGCCGACGGCCCGAGCCACCTCCACCATCTGGCGCTGGGCGAACCCCAGCGTCTCGGTCAGGGCGCCCGGGTCGACCGTCGACTCCACCACCGACAACATTTCCTGGGCGCGGGCCCTGATCTTCCGTCGGCGGAGGAACCCGGCGCGGGCGGTGTCGCCCTCGTGTCCGAGGATCAGGTTCTGGCCGACGGTGAGGTTCGGCAGCAGCGACTGCTCCTGATGCACCACCCCGATCCCGTGGTCGGCGGCGTCGGCCGGGCTTCCGAAGCTCACGTCGCGCCCGCCCAGCACCATCCGGCCGCCGTCCTGGCGGTGGACTCCCGCGAGGATCTTGAGCAGCGTCGACTTTCCAGCGCCGTTCTCGCCGATCAGCCCCACGACCTCGTTCGGAGCGATGGACAGGCTCACGTCGTCGAGGACGGTGTTGGGTCCGAATTTCTTCGTGACATTGCGGAGTTCCAGGAGAGATGTCATTTCACGACCCTCAATCGACTGCGGGCGGGCCACCCGGTGGCGATCACCGCGACCACGATGATGAGACCCTGCGCGCCCTGCTGGATGTACGGGCTGGCGCCCGACAGGAGAAGTCCGTTGCCGAGGACCACGAGGAGCAGCACACCCACCAGGGAATGCAGGGGTCCGCCGCGACCGCCGCTCAGGAGGGTGCCGCCGACGACCACCGCGGACAGGGTGAGGAAGAGGCTTCCCGATCCGACGCTCACGTCGCCGACGCCGAGCCGGATGGTGGCCAGCACGCCGCCGAGCCCGGACAGCAGTCCGGCCACGGCGAACAGGATGATCTTGGTGCGCCCGACCGGGACGCCCGCCAGGCGGCTGGTCGCCTCGTCGCCGCCGATGGCGTAGGTGTGCATGCCGAGCCGGGTTCCCTTGCACAGCAGCACTGTCACGGCCACGGCGGCGAGCGCGAACACCACGACGACGGGAAGCCCGAGCCAGTGGCCGCCTGCCCAGGCCGCGAGAGACGGGTCCGCGAGCTGTGGGGTGGCGGTGCCGAAGAGCACGGTGGCGGCACCGAGCCCGACGAACCAGGTCCCCAGGGTGACGAGGAAGGACGGCACCCGGACGACGACGTGCAGCACGCCGTTGACCACTCCGAAGAGCAGACCGACCCCCAGCGCCAGCAGGACCGCGAGAAGTCCCAGGTCGTTGCCGTTGACGCTGTTCGCCGCGAGCAGGACGAACGTCAGCCCGCTGGCCGCCATCACGCCCTCGATCGACAGGTCCACGCCGCCCACCAGGACAACCAGCGTGGCGCCCATTGCGAGGACCACGGGAATCGCGGCCTGCTCCACGATCGCCATCGCGTTGCTCGCCGTCGCGAAGCCGGGAGCCAGCGCGGCGAAGACGGCGCACAGTCCCAGCAGGGCGGCGAGCGGGCCGGCGGTGGAGAGCAACCGGCGCACGCGTGGTCGTGTGCTGCGCACGGGCGCAACGGGTTCTGCGGGGGTCGTCACCTCCCCGGTCACTTCAGTCGTCGACATCGTCACTCCTTCGGAAGATTGTGTGGTTCGTGAATCGTGAGCGGGGGTTATCGGGCCACCGGGCCGGTGATGCGGGAGAACGGATCCTGCACGGACCGCACGATCTCCTCGTCACTCGGCACTGCGAGGAACTGGTCGACGTTGGCCGCGGTGATCAGCGACTGGTCGACGAAGAACTCGCGGTTCTCCCGGGGCAGCGACTCGACGTCGAGTGCACCGGCCATGGCCTGGTAGCAGATGGCGAGTCCCATCGCCCCGTTGAAGTAGGGGTCGGTCGTGTAGGTGGAGACCAGTTCCCCGTTGGCGATGGCGTCCAGGCCTTCCGGGGTGGCGTCCGCGGCGCTGGCGATCTTGATCTCACCCGCGCGGCCCGCCTCGCGGACCGCCTGGAGGGCGCCCAGTGCCATGGAATCCGTTGCGGCCCAAATGCCGTTCACCTGGTCGCCGTACTTGTTGAGGAGGGTCTGCGTGGTGGTGTAGGCCTTGTTGCGGTCGAAGTCGGCAGGCTGGTCGTCGAGCAGGGTGACCCCGGACTGTCCGTCCATGGCCTGCTGGAACCCCTGGAACCGGGTCTGGCTGATCTCGTTGGCGAGCAAACCCTGCAGCGCGATCACGCCGCCGGTGCCGCCGAGCGAATCGACGAGGGCTTTGCCCGTGTCGGCCCCCTGTTGGACGCCGTCGTAGGCGACGTAGGACGCCCATCCGTTCCCGACGTCCCAGGGGTGGAGGTCCGCGGGCTTGCTCCACTGGGTGACCGCGCAGCCACCACTGTTCTGCACGGCGCGCACGATCGCGGGGGTGTCGGCGCTCGTGTTCGGGTTGATGTTGAGCAGGACGGTCTTGCCTGCCGCGAGCACCGACTGCAACTGCGACAGCGCGTTCTGCGAGTCGCCGCCGTAGACGATCACCTTCAGTTCGATCCCCAGCGATTCGGCGTACGCGCGGCTGCCCTGCACCCACGCGGCCTCGTACGGGTTGGTCAGCGACCGGACCTCGGAGACCATCACCATGTCGCCCCGGTCGACGGCAGCCCCGTCCCGCTCGATCTGTTCCGATCCCGTCGAGCAGGCGATGGCGGAGCTCGCCATGACGGAGACTGCCGCGGCAACGCCGACGGCCCGGGCTGCCGCCCTGATTGATCGTTGCGTCCGTGTCATCGTTCGTCCACTTCCTGAAAAAGAATGTAAACGCTTTCTTACCGTGATCGGCGTCACAAGTCAAGCACTGCATGGTGTGGTCAAGAGTCATCCGGATCGACCGGACAGGTGAGAAATCGGTTACAAAATGCTGGTGAGCCGGGCGGCGGCGACCGCTCCGGCCACCCGGCACCACATCGCGGGTGCGGCGAGTGCCGATTCGGAGCTCCCCGCCAGGTCGGACAGTGAGATCCCGATGCCGGGTGGCGCCGCCGCGAGGCGGCCTGCGACGACCACCGATCGGGTCGCGGTCTCCGCGCACCGTTCCAGCACGGAACCGACGAGTTTGCCGGACAGCGACGTCGCATCGAATTGACCTTCACCGGTGACCACGACGTCGGCGCGGCCGAACTCGGCGCTCAGCCCGGTGAGGTCCGCGATGCGGGCGGCGCCCGGCACCAGCCGGCCGCCCCAGGCCGACAGTCCGAATCCAGTGCCTCCCGCCGCTCCCGCGCCGGGTTCGTCGGGACTGCACGGCAGTCGTGCGCCGAGGCAGGCGGCGAACGTCGCGAGCGCGCGATCGAGGCGGTCGCGCTCCGCGGGGTCGGCACCCTTCTGCGGCCCGAAGACGTGCGCCGCCCCCTGTGGGCCGCACAGGACGGCCGTCGTGTCCGTCAGCAGTTCGACGCCGCCGGGTGGGGGCTCGATCAGCGAGCCAACGTCGATCGAGTCGAGAGCGGCCAGGCCGTCGCCCCCGTCGGGGATCTCGCGGCCGTCGCGGTCCAGGAGCTTCGCGCCGAGCGCCCGCAGGGCGCCCGCACCGCCGTCGGTGGACGCGGAACCGCCGAGTCCGACCAGCAGTGCCTTCGCGCCGTCCGCCAGTGCGGCGGCGATCACCTGTCCCAGACCGGTCGTCGACGCTCCCCCTGGATCCGGCGAGTCCATCAGCGGCAGCCCACTCATCTGGGCCAGCTCGACCACCGCCGTGCCGTCCCGGAGCAGCAGCCAGCGTCCGGTCGCCGGACGTCCGTCGGGGCCTCGAACCCCCGGCACCTCACGCCACACGCCGGTGTCGTGGCAGGACGCGACGGCGTCCACCGTGCCTTCGCCGCCGTCCGCCTGCGGGAGCAGGACCAGCTCGTCGTTCGGCCGGACCGTCGACCAGCCGGCTGCCAGAGCCGCCGCCACCTCCGTCGCGGTCAGTGAGCCCTTGAACGAATCCGGGGCGACCGCCACCCGCATCGAGCCGGCGTCAGTCGACGTCATCGGGGTGGGGTCCCGTGCGCTGATCGCGATTCAGAGCGGAAATCGCGTCCATCTCCGCGGCGGACAGCCGGAAGTCGAACACATTCACGTTCTGCCGAATCCTGTGCACCGCAAAAGATTTGGGCAGTGGAATCGTCCCGATCTGCAAATGCCAGCGGAGCACGATCTGCGCGACCGACACACGGTGCCGGGCGGCGAGCGCCGCCAGGAGTGCGTGGTCGTTCAGGTGCCCCCTCGCCAGCGGCGCCCACGCCTGGGTGCGGACGCCCATCGACCGGTGCAGATCCGTCAGCGCGGACTGCGTGAGCAGCGGGTGCAGTTCGATCTGATTGACCGCCGGGGTGATCGTCGCGATCTCCGCGAGCCGCTCGAGCTGTTCGGACTGGAAGTTCGACACGCCGATCGCCCGCACCCGTCCGTCGTAGTACAGCTTTTCGAGTGCCCGCCACGTCTCCAGGTACTGTCCGCGGCTCGGTGCCGGCCAGTGGATCAGGCACAGGTCGATGCGGCCGAGTTTCGCCGCACTCGCCTCGAACGCGTCCAGTGTCCGCTGGTAACCCTGGTCCTCGTTGGAGATCTTGGTGGTCACGAAGATCTCGTCCCGATCGACGTCAGCCCGGGCCAGCGCCGCGCCGAGAGAGGCCTCGTTGCCGTACATCGGGGCCGTGTCGAACGCGCGGTAGCCGGCGGACAGCGCGTGCGACACCGTGGAACCCATGTCCTCGTCGGGGATCGTGAAGAGGCCGAACCCGAGCGCGGGCATCGTGATGTCGTTGTTCAACGTGACCGAGGGAACGGTCGCCAGGCTCGTCATGTGATCGAGTACCCGCCGTCGACGGGCAGGACCACCCCGGTGACGTACCGCGCGGCATCGGAGACCAGGAACAGCACGACGTCCGCGACGTCGTCGCCGTCGGCGAACCGTTGCAACGGGATACGGCTCAGCTTCTGGGCGCGGAAGCCTTCCTGCCCCAGCACGTCCGCTGTCATCGGGGTTTCGATGTAGCCCGGCGACACGGTGTTGACGCGCACGCCGTGGGGGCCGAGTTCCACGGCCAGTCCCTTGCCGAGCTGCGTCAGTGCGGCCTTCGTCGCACCGTAGGGAACGATGCCGGGGACAGCGCGATCCGCGGACAGCGACGCGATGTTCACGATGCTGCCGCGGGCGTCGACGAGCGACTTTGCCGCCTGCCTCGTCAGCCGGTAGGCCGCCGACAGGTTGACGTCGAGGAGGCGTTCCCACCCGTCCTCGTCCACGTCGATCGCCGTAGTCCGCAACTGGATCCCGGCCGCGTTGATCAGGATGTCGAGGCGCCCCGACAGCTGCTGGGCAAGGTCGACGGCGCGCGCACCGAACTCGGGGTCGGTGAGGTCGCCGCAGAGGCCGTGCCCGCCGAACTCCGCGGCGACGTCGGTGACCTTCGGGTCGGCGTCCGCCGCGACCACGAGTGCTCCGCTGCGGGCGAGGGCGCGGGCGATCGCCGAACCGATGCCGCCTGCCGCACCGGTCACGATGGCGGTCTTCCCCGACAGATCGACCGAGTTGGTGGGTTGTGCAACGCTGCTCATGCCGCGGCTCCCTTCAGTACTGCCCGGCTGATGATGAGCCGCTGCATTTCGCTGGTGCCTTCGTAGATCTTCGTGATGCGGGCGTCGCGGTAGAGGCGCTCGACCTCGTATCCGCGGATGAAGCCGTTGCCGCCGAACACCTGCACGGCGGCGTCGGCGTGGCGCACGCATCCCTCGGACGCGTAGAGCTTGGCCATCGAGCAGAGCGTCTCGGCGTCCGCCGCGCCCGTGTCGAGCGCCCGCGCCGCCTCGACCGACAGCGCGGTGCCGGCCCGCAGTTCGGTGGCGACGGTGGCGAGGGAGAAGGAGATGCCCTGGTTGGCGGAGATCGGCTTGCCGAACTGGCTGCGGTCGAGGGACTGCCGGGTGGCGGCGTCCAGCGCGGCGCGGCTGATGCCGAGGCTCAGGCCCGAGATGCCGAGACGGCCCTTGGCCAGCACCTTCATCATGTAACCGAACGCCTTGCCTTCCTCGCCGAGGAGGGCGTCGGCCGACAGTGGGACGGAGTCGAACACCAGCCCGCCGACCTGCGAGGCCCGCTGGCCCATCTTGTGTTCGTGGTAGGCCCGGCTGACGCCGGGCTGGTCGACGTCCACCAGGAAGACGGAGATGCCGCCGCGCTTCCCCAGTTCGGGGTCGGTGACGGCGAGGACGACCGCGAAGTCCGCGACGGGGGCGTTGTGGATGTAGATCTTCTCACCGGTGAGCACCCAGCCGTCGCCGTCCCGCACCGCCCGTGTGGTGATCGATCCGAGGTCGGATCCGGATCCCGGCTCGGTGAGCGCGTAGGCGCAGCGCTTCTCGGCGGAGAGCATCGGGCGCAGGTACTGCTCCTGCTGCTCGGGTGTGCCGTAGTTGCCGAGCAGGCTGCCGAGGATCTCCACGAGGCCGCACTGGTCGGCCACCGACGCGTACCCGTAGGACAGGGACTCCATGACGAACAGGTAGTCGAGGGCGGTGCCGCCGAAGCCACCGAACTTCTCGGGCACGGTGATGCCGAAGAGCCCGATCTTGCCCATCTCCCGGTAGATCTCTTCGGGGAATCGTTCGGTCTCGTCCAGTTCGGTGGCGACCGGACGGATCCGTTCGTCGACGAACTCGCCGACGAGCTTGCGTTCGTCGGCGCCGAGCACCGACGAGGGAATGACGCTGTTTCCGGTTGACATGTAGTTCTCCTCAGATGTGTACGGCGACGGGGGCGAACAACCCCGCGTCCATCAGGCGTGGGTTCGTGATGATCGGACGGAATCCCATGTGCGGCAGAATGTCCCGATCGATGTCGATGCCGGGTGCGATCTCGACGAGTTCGAGGCCGTCCCGGGTGAGGGCGAAGATGGCGCGTTCGGTGACATAGACCGCCTCACGTCCCTCGCGGACGGCGAGAGCACCGGAGTAGGTGACCTGATCGACACGGTCGACGAACTTCGGCACCGAGCCTTCGCGCCGGATCACCAGTTCTCCTCCGACGATCTCGACGTCCAGGCCGCGGGCGGTGAACGTTCCGCAGAACACGGCGCGCGGCGAGTTCTGGGAGATGTCGATGAACCCGCCCGGTCCGACGATTCCGCCGCCGATCTTGCTGACGTTGACGGCGCCGGTGGAGTCGACCTCGGCCATGCCGAGGCAGCTGACGTCGAGCATTCCGCCCGAGAACAAGTCGAACTGGGTGGTCGACGAATGCACGACCTTCGGTCCTCGCGCGGCCCCGAACAGATCGCCGGAGACGGGGATGCCGTCGATCAGCCCCTGCTCGATGGCCAGGGTGATGTCGTCCAGCCGATCCTGTTCGGCGAGCGCGTCCACGACCAGCGCGGACACCCCGAAACCGACGTTCAGGACGTCACCGTCCCGGACCTCGGCGGCGGCCCGCCGGGCGATCAGCATGCGGATCGGGTCGTGGTTCGTGGCACCGAAACCGGAGTTCGCCGCGTCGCCGGAGAGTTCCGGGTCGAATTCGCCCGCGTACGTCTGCCATTGGGTCGGCGCGTGGACGACGTCGTCCACCAGGACCGCCGGGATGTGCACGAGCCGCGGATCGATCGGCCGGTCCAGCAGGTTCTTCACCTGCACGATGACCCGGCCGCCGCTCGCCTTCGCCGCCTGAGCGACGGCCAGCGCGTCGAGCTGGGCCGCCTCGCCCGAGCACGTGACGTTCCCGGACGGGTCGATGGAATCGCCGCGGACGATGGCCACGTCGACGGGAAACGGCTTGTAGCGCAGGTACTCGCGGCCGTCCAGAGTCAGGAGTTCGACGAGGTCCTCGGTGGCGGACGGCGTGAACTTGCCCCCGCCGTGCCGTGGGTCGACGAAGGTGTCGAGACCGGTCGCGGTGATGAGGCCCGGCCGGCGCGCACCGATCTCCCGCAGCAGCTGACTGATCGCGCCGCCGGGCCACGCGTACGCCTCGATCTCGTCGTTGCGAACGAGGTCGATCATGGTCGGCGACCACGTCCAGTGCCCGCCGATGACCCGCTTGACCATGCCCTTGTGCGCGAGGTGGTTGGTTCCGCGGCTCACCCGGTCGCCGATGCCGAGGGCGTGCACGATCGTGAGTTCCCTCGGCGATCCGGTCGCGAGGAAGCACTCCTCCAGTGCCTTCAGGACGGTGTCCGGTTCGAGGATCCCGCCGCCCGAACCGGTGAGGGCGATGGTCGCTCCTGGCGCGATGTCGCTCACGGCTCGTGTCGCGGTGGTCAGTGTCCAGCGCCTCGAGGCGGCACCCGTTCCAGGCTGTGTCATATCCGCTCCTGTAAATGCTTACATTCTGCCAATCGGCCCATTAACGCTATGGACCTCGGTGATTGACACAGTATATTGTGAGCTGCACAACATCAAGAAAACGATTACAGGAGATTTCATGGCTTCGATCCTGCTGCCCGATCGCCACGGTTCGCCCACGACTCTCGCGTTGAACGCACCCGCCCGGCTGGACACCCGGTCCACGCCGCCGAGCAGCAGGGCGGTGTACGCGGCCTCGCACGTGGTGGCCGATCCGCTACGGGCGTCCGCGGAGAATGCCGCGGATCAGATCGACTGGGACGCCACCCTGCAACTGCGCCGCGACCTGTGGTCGCTGGGGCTCGGGGTGGCCGAGTCGATGGACACCGCCCAGCGCGGCATGGGGCTCGACTGGGCCGGTGCCCGGGAACTCGCCGTCCGCACGCTCACCGACGCGAATGCGGTCGGCGGGAAGGTTGTCGTGGGCGTGGCCACCGATCAACTGAAGACCGACACCCCCACGCTCGACGAGATCCGCGACGCCTACCTCGAGCAGGTCGAGGCGATCGAGTCCGCCGGCGGCGAGGTGGTGCTGATGGCGAGTCGGCACCTCGCCCGCGCCGCCACCGGCCCCGACGACTACCTCGCCGTGTACGACGCGGTGCTGTCGGCGGCCACCCGCCCGGTCGTCCTCCATTGGCTGGGCTCGGTGTTCGACCCCGCCCTCGACGGGTACTGGGGCTTCTCGGAGCCGGTTGCCGCGATGGACACCGTCCTGCAGATCATCACCACACATCACGAGCGCGTACGCGGCATCAAGGTCTCCCTGCTCGACCCCGCGCTCGAGATCGCCCTGCGCAACCGGATGCCCGACGACGTTCGGGTGTTCACCGGCGACGACTACAACTACGTCGACCTGATCGCCGGCGACGGCACCCACACCAGCGACGCCCTGCTGGGTGCGTTCGCCGCGCTCGGCCCGTTCGCCTCCGCCGCGTTCGCCCGGCTGGACGACGGCGACGAGCAGGGGTTCCGGAACATCCTGGGCCCCACAGAAACCCTGAGCCGACTCCTGTTCGCCGCCCCGACGCAGTACTACAAGGTCGGCGTCGCGTGGTTGGCGTACCTGAACGGCAAGCAGGACCACTTCCGGATGATCGGCGGCTTCGAAACCGGCCGCAGCCTCACCCATCTGGCCGCACTGATCCGCGCGGCCGACGCGATCGGCCTGTTCACCGATCCCGACTTCACCGCCGCACGGGCCTCGGCATACTTCGCTGTGCACGGAATCCGCTGACATGGACCTCGCGCAGTGCAGTCTCAACTCCGTCACCGTCAAGGGTGCCGGCTTCACCGAGGTCGCCGAACTCGCCGAGCAGTGGGGGTTCGGCGGAGTCGGCCTGTGGCGGGACGTCCTCGACGGCGTGGACCTGGCGGGCGCGTCGGCCCGGCTCAAACGGTCGGGGCTGCGCGTCACCAGCGTTTGCCGGGGCGGCATGTTCCCGCAACCGACCGCCCGGCTGCTGCGAGAAGCCATGGACGACAACCGGGTGGCGGTCGATCAGGCCCATGCCCTCGGCGCCGACTGCCTCGTGCTGGTCTGCGGCGCCGCTCACGGCGACCTGGCCGGCGCGCGGCGGCAGGTCCACGACGGCATCGCCGAACTCGAGCCGTACGCCCGGGCGGCGGGGGTGCGGCTCGCGGTCGAGCCGATGCACCCGATGATGGCGTCCAGCCGGTCGGTAATCACCTCACTCGGCGAGGCCAACGACCTGGTCGAGGCGATCGGATCCGACATCGTCGGGATCGCGCTCGACTCGTATCACGTGTGGTGGGACGCGGCGCTGCCGCAGCAGATCACAAGGGCAGGCGAACGCCTGTTCTCGGTGCAATTGGCCGATTGGGTCACCCCGATCCACGGCGAACTCAGCAGCCGCGGCATGCCCGGCGAAGGGTGCATCGACATGACCGGATTCGTCGCCGACTGCCGGAACGCCGGCGGCTACTCCGGGCTCGTGGAGGTCGAGATCCTCAGCGACCGCTGGTGGGCCGCAGACCCGAAGGACGCGGTCCACGCCGCGGCGAACGGCCTCGCCGCCGTCTGAAACCCGGCTCAGCTCGAGGCGGGCCCCGTCGACTCGCGAATGACGACGTCGGCGGGGATCAGCGGCGGAGACGTGGTGGTCTCGTTGTTCAGGGCCGCGCGCATCAGCGACCACGCCTGGTCACCCAGGTCGATCTTCGGGCTGACCACCGTGGTCAGGCGCGGCGCCAGGTGACGTGCCATGTCGATGTCGTCGAAGCCGGTGACCGAAATGTCCTCGGGGACGCGGAGTCCGCGCTCACGCAGTTTCGAGATGACGCCCAGCGCCGTCAGGTCGTTGAAGCAGACGAGAGCGGTCGGCTCGTGCGTGAGCGCTTCTTCCACCACGTCGTAACCACCCTCGATGGTGCCGTCCGACGGCACCGCCGTCGCCTCGATCCCGAGCACCTTCGCCATCTCGATGGCCCGCCACCGTTCGCGGTTCTGCCAGGCCAGATCCGAGCCCTTCACGTAGACGATCCGGCGATGGCCGAGCTTCGCGAGATGCCCGCACAGCTGCATCATGGGGGTGAAGTTGTCGACGGCGACCATGGGGAGATCGACTTCCAGCTCGACCCGGTTGACGAGCAGGACGGGCGTCGACTGCTTGGCGAGTTCCTTCAGGCCACTCGTCGGAATCCTCGACGAGAGCAGCACGAGGCCGTCGACCTGGCCGAGCAGGTCGAGTGCGGTGGCGAGTTCGTCGGCCGCGTCACCGGAGTAGTCGGCGACGAGCATGCGGTATCCGTCGGCGGTGGCGCCGTGGTGCATCTGCTTGACGACGTCGAAGAAGTACGCGTTGGCCAGGTCCGGCAGGATCACGCCCATGTTCCGCAGCGACCCGAGGACGAGTCCGCGGGCGGCGGTGCTGGGCCGGTAGGACAGCTCGTCGGCGACCTTGTGGACCCGGGCCGCGAGATCCGGGGTCACCGACGAGCTGCCGCTCATGACACGGGAGACGGTGGCGATCGAGACCCCGGCCGCCTTCGCTACGGTGTTGATCGTGACGCGACGGCTCGCGGGCACTCGGGTCTGATCAGCCATCGCTGCCTCTACATCTCTCGTCGCCATTGCTACCGTCTACCACCTCGGCGGGTGGAAACGCTTACAGCGTATCGCGAAGACGGCCCCGGATCACGCGGACGCTCACTCCTTGCGCAACAAGGCGCGCGTCCCGAGCAGTTTCCGCGAGGTCAGCAGCACCTTGACGTGCTTGCTGCCGTTCGATTCGAGTTCCTCGACCGCGCGACCGAACTCGTCCAGCGGGAACGTCGCGGTGTGCAGCGGTGACGCGTCCACCTTCCCCGATTCGAGGAGTTCGGCCGCGTCGACGAAGTCCTGCCGGACGTAGTTCCGGCAGGCCACGACGGACAGTTCGCGGGCGTAGAGCGCGCTGTAGTCAAGGGTCAGTTCGTGCCCCGGTTTCGCGGACGCGATTGCCACGTACCGGCCGCCCGGCGCGAGGACCCGCAGCGCCAGCCGAGACGAGTCCTCGGTGCACACCGTGTCGTAGACGAGATCGACCGAATCCGTCCGGTCCCGGAGCCAGCCCTCGAGCGCGGCCCCCGAGCCGGTCGTGAAGTCGCTCATCCCGCACGCCAGGGCAGGCTGCTCCCGTTCGGTGTAGCGATCGACACCGAATACCCGGACGCCTCGGCTCCGGGCCACCAGCGTCGTCGCGAGACCGATCGCACCGGTCCCGATGACCAGCGCGGTGTCCCCCTCGGACGCGCCGCCGCGCCGGACCACATGAACTCCGACGGCAAGCGGTTCCACGAGGGCCCCGAAACGCTCCAGCACCGAGTCGCTCACCGGCACACACTGCGTCTCGGGAACGACGAACTCCTCACTGAAACACCCGCGCGGGTCGGACAGGCCGAACACCCGGATGCTCGGGCAGTTGTTGATCCGGCCGTCGCGGCAGGCGCGGCATCGGCCGCATCCCGTGGTCGGGTAGACCATCACCGGCTGACCGACCGTGAGACTCGTGCCCGGACCCACCCGCGCCACACGTCCCGCGCATTCGTGGCCGAGCACCGTCGGATAGGCGGCGACGGCGTTCCGGCCACGCAGGTGCGACAGGTCGCCGCCGCAGATCCCGGCCGAGTCGAGAGCGACGAGCACCTCCCCCTCGCCGGGCGCCGCGACGTCGCCGTGGTCGAGCCGGTAGTCGTTCGGGCCGTCGACCCGAATACTCAAGACTGACATGTGCTTTCCCTTTCCTCGGAGACAGTGACCGGCATCGTGCCGGCCGCGGCGGACCGGTAGGCGGCGTCGATCACCGCTTGCACGGGCAGCCCGGACCGGGCGACAGACAGCGGCGCCGCGCCGGACGCCCAACTGGTGAAGACGTCGTCGTACAGCGACCGGAACCACGCCGTCATGGACAGCGGGTCCGGGCCGGACGCGTCGACGGACCCGCCGACGACCGGGCGGACGCTGTCGTCGATCTGGACGAGCGAATCCCCCACCAGCCGTATCTGTCCCGCGTCGCCGTAGAGGTGAATCGTCTCGGCTCCGCCCGGCCACGCGGCCGTGCTCGCCGTCACCGACGCCGCATGGGTGCCGTGGTCGATCAGGAGGTGCATCGTGTCCTCGGCCTCGAGCCGGCCTCGGCTGGTGGAAGCCGCGGCCACGACACTGCGCGCCGGGCCGGCCAGCGACAGATACAGGTCGAGGGTGTGGATGGCCTGGGTGATCAGCACTCCGCCGCCGTCGCGGTCCCAGGTCCCGCGTCCGGCCTCGGCGTAGTAGGAGTCGGGGCGCCACAGCGGGACGGTGACGGTCGCCGAGCGGAGGGTGCCGATCGCGCCGTCCGACAGTAGATGCCGGGCGCGACGCGCCGCCTCCTTGTAGCGGTGTTGCAGCGTGACCGCGGCCCGCACACCGGACCGCTCGGCGACGTCGACGATCGCCTGCGCTTCGTGCAACGAGTCCGCCAGCGGTTTGTCGATTACCAGGTTCAGGCCGCGCTCGGCCAGTGCCGACGCGACGGCCAGGTGACTCGACGGCGGTGTGACCACCACCGCCGTGTCGGCGTCCAGGGCTACGGCCGCGTCGAGGCTCGGGAGTATCCGTGCCTCCGGTGCCAGCCGGCGTGCCGCCGCCGCCCGCGTCTCGTCGCGCGTCACCACACCGACCACGTCGGCGCCGACAGCCCGGAGTGCCGTGAGATGCGCGGCGCTCGCGAGTCCGGCGCCGATCACCACGACGCGACGGGTCACGATGCGGCCTCGACGGACGTGCGCGAACCCACGCTCCGGCCGAGGGTCTCGGGAAGCAGGGCGATGCCGATCAGCCCGACCACGCTCAAGCCCATGAGGTAGCTCGCGACGAGCCAGGGCGTTCCGCCCGCGACCGCGACGAGGGCGGTGGCGACCAGCGGGATCGTGCCGCCGACCACGGCGGCCGGGATCTCCCGGGAGATCGCGATGCCGCTCCACCGGATCTTGGTGGGGAACAGTTCGGAGAGCAGCGCACCGCCCGGACCGGATGTCGTGCCCTGGACGAGGCAGATGCCGAGGATCAGCGCCAGTCCGACCATCCACGGTGACCGGGTGTCGAGCATCATGAACATCGGGAACGGAAAGACGATGCCGAAGACGGCGCCGGACAACAGGACCGGCTTGCGGCCGACTTTGTCGGCCAGGCGGCCGAACCCGATGATGACGGGAATGGCGCAGAACTCGGCGACGATCAATCCGATCAGGGCCTGGGTGGAATCGACGCCGAGGGTCTTGGTCACGAACGAGAGCGCGAAGACCTGCATGACGTAGGCCCACGGAATCACGAAGCTGAACAGGGCGAGTCCGCACAGGATCTGCCGCCAGTGGTTGCGGACCGCCTCGACCAGCGGTGCACGGTCGACCTCGCCGTGCTGGGCGGCCTCCTTGAACACGGCGGTCTCGTTCACCTTCAGCCGCAGATAGCCGGCCACCAGGACGATGACGGCGCTGGCCAGGAACGGAATACGCCAGCCCCAGGACAGGAACTGGTCGTCGGGCATCAGCGTGAGCAGCGCGAAGATCATGGTGGCGCCGCCGGTGCCGACGTAGATCGCGGCTCCCGGATAGGCGCTGGAGAGAGCGCGGCGGGAGCTGTCCGTGGATTCGGTGACCATCGTGATCGCCCCGGCGAACTCGGCGCCCGCGCCGGCGCCCTGGAACAGGCGAAGCACGATGAGGAGGATCGGCGCCCAGATGCCAATCGCGTCCGCGGTGGGCAGCGCACCGATCAGCGTCGTCGAGGCGCCCATGACGAGCAGTGTCATGAGGAGCATCGGCTTGCGGCCCAGCCGGTCGCCGAAGTGCGCGAACACCAGCCCACCGATCGGGCGGGCGCCGAGCCCGACGGCGAACGTCCCGAAGGCGGCCATCGTGCCGGCGAGAGATCCCGCCCCGGGGAAGTAGAGCGGCCCGAAGACGAGGGCAGCGGCGAGACCGTAGAGCGTGAAGTCGTACCACTCGATCACGGTTCCCGCCGCGCTCGCCTTGATCACCCGGCGGCGCTGCTGCCCTGCCGACCCGTGCGGCACCGCGGTCGACCGCTCGGTGCCGAGTTCGGTCATGCCCATCGAGAACTCCTGACTGTGAAGGGAAACTGCCGGAACCCGACTACTATGACCCACGTCACCAAATTTGTAAACGCTTTCTCGGCTAAGCGGGTTGATTCCCGTTTCCACAGTTCACAGCAATATGCTCGGCGAATGTCCGCTAGGACCGGTCAGATACCGCTTTCATTCATGGCGGCGGGCCGCGACCGGCCCCGCCGTCAGGCGGGACCCATGTCAGCCGATCGCCAGTGCTCGGGGCGGAGATGGATGGCGACCTGTTCGCCGAGTTCGGCCCGGGCGAAATCGAGGTAGGCGTCGACCTTCTCCGGCGCGAGGTAGCGCTCGGTGACCTCCCGCAGCATGTCGTCGGTTCCCGGGACGGTGCGCGTCACCGCGCCCTCGACGGAGACGTACCGGACGGTGGGGTCGACGCGTTCGACCATCATGGTGAATCGCCCGGCCGCCTCGATGAGGCGCGCCTTCTCCGAACCGGCGCCGGTCAGTACCCACAGATCACCCCCCGGGGCGTACTGATACCAGATCGGGACCGTCAGAGGTCCGCGGTTCTCACCGGCGGAAACCGACAGCGCCGCGATGTGCGGCTCGGACAGGAACTGTTCGCGCTCGGACACAGACAATGGCATGACCTCGACGATAGGAGCCACCACCGACAGATTCCGGGGCCCCGCACCGGCGCGGCGGACCGATTGAATGGAACCTGGCGGTTCGAAACGGTTAGATGGGACCTGAGGTTCCGGACAGTGCAGCGTCGTACGTCGAAGTGAACGGAGACAAAGATGCCAGGCCCAGTCGCGAGATTGGCACCCCAATCAGTCCTCACTCCGCCCAGCCCTGCCTCCCTGTTCCTGGTGCTCGTCGCCGGGGACTCCGACGACGCCCGCACGACGGTGTGCGATGTGATCTCCGGGATCGACGGACCGCTCAAGGCGGTGGGATTCCGCGAACTCGCCGGCTCGCTGTCCTGCGTGGTCGGTATCGGTGCGCAGTTCTGGGACCGCGTGAGCTCGTCGTCCAAGCCGGCGCACCTGCATCCGTTCGTCCCGCTGTCCGGGCCGGTCCACAGCGCGCCCTCCACGCGGGGTGACGTCCTGTTCCACATCAAGGCCGCCCGCAAGGACCTGTGCTTCGAACTGGGCCGCCAGATCGTCTCCGCGCTGGGCTCCGCCGCCACCGTGGTCGACGAGGTGCACGGCTTCCGCTATTTCGACTCCCGCGACCTCCTCGGATTCGTCGACGGCACCGAGAATCCCACCGACGACGACGCCGCGGACGCCGCACTGATCGGCGACGAAGATCCCGACTTCCGGGGCGGCAGTTACGTGATCGTGCAGAAGTACCTGCACGACATGAGCGCGTGGAGCACGCTGAGCACCGAGGAACAGGAACGGGTCATCGGGCGCACCAAGCTCGAGAACGTCGAACTCGACGACGACGTCCAGCCCGTCAATTCGCACGTCACCCTCAACACCATCGTCGACGACGACGGCGTCGAGCACGACATCCTCCGCGACAACATGGCTTTCGGCAGCCTCGGCGAGGCTGAATACGGCACCTACTTCATCGGGTACGCCAAGGATCCCGCCGTCACCGAGCTGATGTTGCGACGCATGTTTCTCGGCGAACCGCCCGGCAACTACGACCGCATCCTCGACTTCTCCACGGCGGCCACCGGCACGTTGTTCTTCGTGCCGAGCCGGGATGTGCTCGAATCGCTCGGCGACGAGCCGGCCGACGCGGAGTCGGCACCCGAAGACCCGGTCGGGCCCGCCGCGGCCGGCCCGTACGACCTGTCCCTGAAAATCGGTGGTCTCAAAGGAGTATCGCAATGAGTGATTCGAGCAATCTGCACCGCAACCTGGCACCCGTCACCGAGGTTGCCTGGCAGCAGATCGGCGAAGAGGCCGCCCGCACGTTCAAGCGGCACGTCGCCGGTCGACGCGTCGTCGACGTCGCGGGACCGTTCGGATACTCCTACTCGGCCCACAACCTCGGCCGGGTCACCCCGATCAAGACGTCGGACAGCAGGATCCGCGCACAGCAGCGGCAGGTGGACCCGCTCGTGGAACTCCGGTTCCCGTTCACCCTCAGCCGCGCCGAGGTCGACGACGTCGCCCGGGGTTCCCTCGATTCCGACTGGCAGCCCGTCAAGGACGCCGCGAAGGCCGTCGCGTTCGCGGAAGACCAGTCGATCTTCCAGGGATTCGACGAGGCGGGCATCCGCGGACTCGGACCGTCCAGCGACAACCCGGTTCTCAGTCTGCCGGAGGATCCGCTGCTCATCCCCGACGCCGTGGCGTCCGCGCTGTCGGCGCTGCGACTCGCCGGTGTCGAGGGACCGTATTCGGTGGTACTCGACGCCGACGCGTACACCGCGGTCAGCGAGACCCGCGACGAGGGACATCCCGTGTTCCACCACCTGCGTGACCTGGTCACCGGCGACATCATCTGGGCACCCGCCATCAGCGGTGGGTACGTGCTGTCCACTCGCGGTGGCGACAACCAGCTGACCCTCGGCACGGACCTGTCGATCGGCTACGACAGCCACACCGCCACCGACGTCACGCTCTACCTCGAAGAGACGTTCACGTTCGCCTCGCTCACCGCGGAGGCTGCGGTCGTCCTCGCACGCTGACCCCCGGCCGGGGTCGTCAACCGCCGAACAGCAGGTACAGCCCACCGAAGGTGTACGTCACCATCGTGAACAGCAGTGCCAGCTGCCCGGTCAGCTGATGACCCCGGGGCAGGAGCCTCACGGATTTGTCGTGTGCCGCAATCACTCCGAGGACGTGCCCCGCGAGGACGCACAGCACCTTGATCGACGCCGTCGCGGCCGGGTGCTCGGACAGCACGTACCAGACCTCCGCGTCGCCGAGTCCCAGCGGGTTCCATCCCCGACCCATCGGGTCGGCCAGCAGGATCACCGTCGCCTGACCCTTCTCCACGAGATACGTCAGGTAGTGGGCGAAGACGTAGCCGATGATGATCGGGATCAGCGAATGCGACAGCAGCCCAGGGAGGGCGGCGCGCTGCTCCGGCCGCAATCCGCCCGCGGCCCGCGAGGCCACCCAGAACGACACCCCGACGAAGCCGATGAACACCAGGAGCCCGGCGGTGCGCGCGAGAGTCGCGCCGATCGGGGAACCGATTCCGTCCACCAGCCGCGCCCACCACGGGAACGCCGAGAAACTGTCGAAGGCCGTGGATCCCAGCAGCGTTGCCATCAACGCGACGGAGCCGGCACGAACGGGCATCGATCCCAGGTGGTCCAGCGGATTGCGCAGCACGATCCGGCCGTCGTGCCGATCCCGGCTCAGTGGAGACAACCGCGACGCCAGCGTGCTGTACACCTCGAACGGATCGCCGCGCTCACACCAGCGCTCGCCGCAGGTGAAGGCCCCGGCCGTCGTGACCACGACGTACATCAGCAGCCAGGTACGCACGGCGGCAACGGAACCCGGGTCGCCGGAGGCGAGCTCGAGCCAGACGAAGGCGAACAGTCCCGCGACCGCGGGCCAGTACGCCCACGAGTTGCGGTACCGCGCAGTGCCTTCCGTCGGGGAGCGCCCGATCACCGCGCACACCGATCGGTGAAGCGTGCGGACCGGGGAGAGCACTCGCCACACCGGTCCGAACGCCAGCGACACCGCGACCAGTCCCACCCAGAGCAGCACGTAGAACACGCCCGGAAGGGCATTCTCCGAGGACTCCGAGGGTCCGAAGAACGCCGCGAGCGCCACCCACACCGCGAACACCAGACCGAACGCCGCCAGCACGTTCCGCGTGATCGGCGCGTCGGCGAACCGCGTCACCCAGCCGGGCAACCGGTGCCCGGGACTGTCCGGGTCCAGCTTCGGTGTGCGCCACGCGAACGCCAGGACCACGAAGGAGACGGTGAGCGCCCAGCTCGCCCCGATCAGCGCATACGTGAACGGGATCGGAAGGTCGGTGGATCCGCCGAGGCCGTGCGCGAGAACAACGGTCATGGACGCACGAGCAGGGTGGCCACCGTCGTACCCGCGTCGTGCAATTCCACCGCCACCTGGCCCGGAACGTCCACGGAGAACTGGGTTTCCTGGGTTCCGGGGTGAATCTCGAACGAATGCTCCGGCACGGCGTGCACGTGCAGTTCGTCGTCGGCGTCGCTCTCGATCCGCACGGTGACGGTCTCCCCCACCGCGGCCTCGATGCGCTCGTTGCTCGGTGTCACCGAACCGCCGTCGATCACGACGTCGATCACGACACCGTCCTCCGTTACCGGCGTGTCGCTGTCGCCTCCACAGCCCGACACCAGGGCGGCGACGACAGCAGGTACCACGACAACTCCGGCCAACCGCCTGATCACCTAATTCTCCTCGTCTTTCTCACTCGGGCCGTGTTTCGCGTTCTCGGCGTTCTCGGCCGCTTCCGCCTTGCGGTCCCGGACCGCCAGGTAGATGACCAGGCCGGCCACCAGGAACGCAGGGACGAACGCGGGAATCGCCAGCAGCACCGAGTGATCGGCGAGGTAGACGACGTCCGGGCCGTTCACCGGATTCATGTCACCGTCACGTCCTCGCGGGTGCCGGTGGCCGCCTGCCCCTGCGTGTACTTGCTGATCCGGCCCGCTCCCCAGGCCAGCGCGGTGATCAGCGCAAGAGTGCACACGAGCACGACCAGCGACGCGGCACCGAACAGCCAGGACGGGTGATCGAAGTTCCGCTCCCGCTGCAGGATGGTGATTTCCGGGACGAAGTCACGGGTCGAGGACGCGACGGCGGGGAGTTCCTCGGCTCCGATGCCCGGATCGCTGGGCAGGTAGATCGGGACGGCCGTCATCGTGCGCCCGTCCTGCACGCGCAGCAACGTCTTCCACGTTCCGTGGACCGGCACCGGTTCGTGTGTCCGGTAGGTGCCGGGCCCGGTGCGTTCGAGTCGGTCGACCGTGAATCCGTTGCCCAGTCCGGTGCCGCCCTGCCAGGACAGAATGGACACCCAGGCGGGATTGTCACTGGCGAGATCGGGTGGGTCGATGCGCACCTCCGCGTCGACCATCCGGCCGCCGTCCGG
Organism: Rhodococcus mengyinensis; assembly: GCF_048381435.1. Lineage (NCBI taxonomy): Bacteria > Bacillati > Actinomycetota > Actinomycetes > Mycobacteriales > Nocardiaceae > Rhodococcus > Rhodococcus mengyinensis. Next base: position 113,775 of record NZ_JBLWIT010000050.1, read on the forward strand.
CGCGGCCTCCGTGAGAGCGATTGTCGCCGTGGCATTGTCCGGGACGGTCGCGACGAGTCCGTTGGCCGTGGCCCCGGCGATCACCACGACCGTGGCGACGACGATGGTGCGGCTGATCGCGGGACGCGGAAGTCCCTCGGATCGGAGCACCCGCCCGAGCAGGGCGCCGCAGGCCCCGGCCGCGATGCCCACGGGCACGGCCATGGCCAGCGCCTCCGGCCATATGCTGGTGGGCCAGGGGTAGATGTACACGGCGTCGATCCACAGCGACTCGAGCCACAGCCCGACCGTCGCGACGAGAAGTCCGCCGACGGCACCGAAGGCCACCCGATTCTTGATCAGCGGTGTCAGGGCGAGCAGCTCGATCAGCACCGCAGCGCCGAGGCACAGTTCGAACACGTTCGTGGGGGCGCCGAGAACCGGTCCCACCATCAGTGCCGTGATCGCACGCACGACGCCGGCCACCGCCACGGCCACGATCGCCGCGAAGGGTCCGAGAACGATGCGCGCCGCCACCAGGGTGAACGCGGCCGCGCCCGCGATCATCATCGGTTGCAGGACGAGGCGGAATTGTTCGACGCCGAAGTCGTATTCGATCTGGAAGACGGACAGGCCGATGAGCAGGCCACCGAACGTGCCGCACCGCAGGAACCAGATCAGCCTGCTGTCCTGCTTCGTGTCACCGGGGGTCGCCATCCGGCCCTCGTAGTCCAGGAGCAGGACGCCGATCAGCGACAGCCCCGCACCGCCGATCAGCATCAGGTGCGTCGGCCCCCACAGCGTGACGTCCTGACCGAAGATCCGGTGCCAGACGTCGTCGAGGGGAAACCCGATGAGGGCGTACAGCCCCGCCCCGGCCACCAGGACGCCGCCGACCGGGACGTACCAGGTGCGGGTGATCTTGATCGCCGCCGGACCGGGTTTCTCGTCGCGCGGCAGGATCATCGCCAGCATCCCGGTGATGAACAGCAGGAAGAGTCCGACGAGGATGAAGTAGTGCGCGGGGTTCGCGAGCGGCCCGTCGTCGCGGCCTCGCCCGATGTGCAGGCTGACGTCCCAGATGAAACCGAAGAACGCCGTCAGGATGGTCCCGACGAACGTCACCAGGGGCAGTGCCACCCACGGGGGCCGGTCGAGCGCGCGCGCCGCCGTGTCGGCGGTCGTCTGCAGCCACGTGATCTTGCGTGTGCGGTGCAGATATGCGATCCACAGCAGACCGACGGTGATGATCGCCGTCGCCACCGAGATTCCGATGATCTGATCGAACGCCGCACCGCCACCCTCTCCGCCCGATTGGGCAAGGATGGGTGAACTCGGAGTAACAGTAACTTGGCTCACGTGGTGATTATGTGCGCCTCGTGCCGAAAACGCCAGACCCTCGACCCGGCACACGGAGGTTCGTAGACAAATCTATTCACATCTGCGATCAGACGTAGATATGGCTAGATTCCTCTAGCGACGCCTCGACCAGCGATAACTGCCACCGCCCGCACGAACAGCCGAGGTACGTGACGACTCCCGTGCTCGTCCGATGCCGAGATACTTCCTGCCAGTCGTGTTCGTGATGCTCGCTCATGCACCCAGCATGATGTAATGGCATTGTGCATCTCAACCCTTACGGCGAATACGCGGTCACACTCGCCGCCGACCTCGCGAATCACCCACCCGACTCGACCGGCGACCTCGTCGACCGATGCGTCGACGCCGGCATCGTCGTCGACTTCCCGGTCACCGACGACGACCTCGCCGACGTGCTCGCGATGCTCGACCGGTGGGCGTCGATCGCGGACACCACCAGCGACGAAGCCCGGGCCGAACAGGTCAACCTCATGCTCACGAAGGCATCCGCCTACCCGCGACTGACCAACCACGCCGGCGACGGCTGGCACCTCCACTACCGTGACGACCAGCAGTCGCTGGCAGGCGTGCTCGAGGCGCTCTTCTCCGTCGGCACCGCACTGCACCTCGTCGGCCGCGGCATGCACCGACTCGGCCGCTGCGCACTCGACGAGTGCACCGCCATCTACGCCGACACGTCCCGCAACGGCCGTCAGCGGTACTGCTCACCGAAGTGCGCGAACCGGGACGCCGTTCGACGCCACCGGGCGCGCTGACCCGTATCGCTCAGTGCGGGAAGTCCTCTCCGGTGAACTCCCGCTTCTCCACGAGCACCAGCCAGTTGCCGGAGTTGTCCCGCATTACCGCCTCGACGCCGTAAGGGCGTTCGGCAGGCGGCTGGGTGAACTCGACGCCCTTGGCGACCAGATCCCTGTACGTCTCGCGACAGTCCGTGGTGGTCAGCCCGAATCCGCCCATCGTCCCCGCGGCCAGCGACCGGCGGATCGCCTCCGCCATGTCGGCGTCGAGCGGCGGCCCGGGCTTCATGAGCGTGACCTCGAGTTCTGGGTGGTCGGGGTGCAGGATCGTCACCCACCGGAACCCGTCGCCCATCGTGACGTCGGTGCCCTCGGCGAAACCGAGCGTGTCGATGTAGAACTTCTTCGCGTCGTCCTGGTCGGTGACCCACAGGGTGACGAGAGAAACGTTGGTGATCATGCGACCAACCTATGTCCGGCGCGACGGCCCGCGCTTCTCGGAAATTGCGGCATTTCGATCGCTCAGCCCGTGCATGAACACATAGCAGCCGGGAATGCGCGGCTCCCCGTGCTCGGCGAACTTCGCCTGATACACCGACGGCGACGCGCCGACCAGCTGGCGGAATTTGGACACTGAACGACCCGAGGCTGGTGTACCCGACGAGGTGGCAGATCTCGGTGACCGTCAGGTTCGCGCTCGCCCGACCGCTGCCATGCCCCCAGTCTGGCAGTGGCTACCGACTCGAGGACAGGAACGCCGTCGACCCGGACAGGTCGCCGGGGCGGTGACTGCGCGATTGCACGAGCCCGCGGCGTTCGAGGATCGGCCGGACCCCTTCGCCGAAGTTGAAGGCCTCTTCGAGGTGCGGGTAGCCGGAGAGGACGAAGTGATCGAGTCCGAGCGCCGCGTACTCGGCGATGCGGTCGGCGACCTCCTCGTGGGAGCCGACCAGCGCGGTGCCTGCGCCGCCGCGGACCAGCCCGACACCGGACCACAGGTTGGGGGCCACCTCGAGGGCGCGCGCTCCGGCGTCCTCGGAGTAGGCGCTTCCCCCGCCGTGCAGTTCACGCATGCGGCGCTGACCTTCGGAACCCGACCGGGCGAGGCTCTGCTGTGCCTGCTCGACCGTCGCCGGGTCGAGGGCGGAGAGCAGGCGGTCGGCCTCGGCCCACGCCTCCTCGGACGTGTCGCGGCTGATCACGTGCAGCCGGATGCCGTAATCGAGCGTGCGGCCCTGGACGTCGGCGAGGTCGCGGATCCAGGCGATCTTCCCGGCGACGGCGCTCGGCGGTTCACCCCAGGTGAGGTAGGTGTCGGCGAACTGGGACGCGACGGTGCCCGCGGCCGGCGACGAACCGCCGAAGAAGATCGGCGGCACCGGGTCGGGGATGCGCTGCAACTGGGCGTTCTCCACCCGGATGTAGTCGCCTGCGTAGTCGACCGGTCCGGTTCCCGCCCACAGCTGACGGATGACGTCGAGGAACTCGCCGCAGCGGGCGTAGCGCTGGTTCTTGTCGAGGTAGTCGCCGTAGGTGCGCTGCTCGTGGTCCTCGCCGCCGGTGACGACGTTGAGCAACAACCGCCCCTGCGACTGCCACTGGAACGTCGCCGCCATCTGCGCGGCCAGCGTGGGACTGAGCAGACCCGGCCGCAGCGCGACCAGAAATTTCAACGTCTCCGTGGTCTCCAGCATCATGGCCGTGGTGAGCCAGGCGTCCTCGCACCACGCGCCGGTGGGCGTCAGCACCGATTCGAAGCCGTTCGACTCCGCCGCCGCGCCGATCTGATTGAGGTACCGCAGCGTGGCGGGACGGTCTCCTGCCATGGAACTCCCGTGACCACCCGCCATCAGGTTGCGGGAATCACCGTAGGTGGGAAGGAACCAGTGGAAATGCAGAGACACGCGCGATCCTCTTGTCGACGACAGATGGGCAGCGCAGGCCAGTTCATCAACGACGAAGCCGGGGCGCGAGGGTTTCGATCACCGTGATTCGGAATCGTGCCCGACCGCAGCGAGCAGGGTTACGGTCGCCGCGCTATGACTACGCTGTCCGACGCCCCGTACGCATCCTCGACCGAGTCCGACCTCGAGCGGCGCAAGCGGCTCCGCACCGTCGTCGCCGCCAGCCTCCTGGGGACGACAGTCGAGTGGTACGACTTCTTCCTCTACGCGACGGCCGCCAGCCTGGTGTTCAACCAGCTGTTCTTCCCCGATCAGAGTTCGTTCGTCGGCACCATGCTGGCGTTCGCCACGTTCGCGGTCGGTTTCGTGGTCCGGCCGATCGGCGGAGTCGTCTTCGGCCACATCGGCGACCGCATCGGACGCAAGAAGACACTCGCGCTCACCATGTTCATCATGGGCATCGCCACCGCTCTGATGGGTGTGCTGCCCACGGCCGCGCAGGTCGGGGTGATCGCGCCGATCCTGCTGCTCCTGCTGCGCATCCTGCAGGGGTTCGCACTGGGCGGTGAATGGGCGGGCGCCGTGCTCCTCGCCGTCGAACACAGTCCCGCGAAGAAGCGCGGCATCTTCGGCAGCATTCCCCAGATCGGCCTGGCGCTGGGCCTGGCCCTGGGCACCGGCGTCTTCGCCGCGTTGCAGGTGATCTTCGACGACGCCCAGTTCCTCTCCTACGGGTGGCGGATCGCCTTCCTGCTCAGCCTGATTCTCGTATTCGTCGGATTCGTGGTCCGGCTGAAGGTCGAGGAGACCCCGGCGTTCCAGGAAGTGCACGACCTCGCGAAGCGCTCCTCCGCTCCGCTGAAGGACGTGTTCCGCGGCCGGGTCCGCCGGGGCACCCTCCTCGGCCTGCTCTCGCGCTGGGGTGAGGGCGCCGCGTTCAATACCTGGGGCGTCTTCGCGATCACGTACGCCACCAAGAATCTGGAGTTCGCGAAGATCCCCGTCCTCCTGGTCGTCACCGTCGCCGCGACGGTCATGGCCGTGCTCCTGCCGTTCTCCGGTCTGCTGGTCGACCGTTACGGCGCCAAGAGGATCTACCTCGTCGGGATCGGGGCCTACGGGCTCGCGGTCTTCCCCGCGTTCGCCTTGTTCGGCACGGAGAATCTCATCCTGTTCGGTGTCGCGATGGTGCTCGTGTTCGGCGTCGTCCACGCCCTCTTCTACGGTGCGCAGGGCACGCTGTACGCGAGCCTGTATCCCACCGAGATCCGCTACACCGGCCTGTCCGTCGTGTACCAGTTCTCCGGAATCTACGCATCGGGCATCACGCCGATGATCCTCACCGCCCTGATCGCCGTCGCAGGCGGAACTCCCTGGCTGGCCTGCGGATACCTCGTCGCCACCTCGGTCGTCAGCGTGGTGGCGACGGCCCTGATCCGAAAGCAGGACCTCTACCTCTGAGACCGCAGAACTCTCCGAACGGGCTCTGACAGCCGAGATCGATACACTGGTGTATCCGATACGCTAGTGTATCGACGGCTGCTGTCGACCCGATCGGAGGAGGGCCCATGCCGACGTCGCCGGCGCGCTCCCCCGAGCCTGCCACCGACACACCCCGCCGGGTGACGAAACGGCGAGGCCAGACTCGCAGGCGTCTGCTCGACGCCGCAGTCGAGGTGTTCGCGGAGAACGGCTTCGGACGGTCGACGGTCGAGCAGATCTGCGAACGCGGTGGTTACACCCGCGGCGCCTTCTACTCCAACTTCGCATCGCTGGACGAGATGTTCTTCGCCATGTGGGAACAGCGCTCCAGCGCGATGCTCGCACAGATCCGGCTCGCCGCCGACTCGTCCAGCATCGACCTCTCCGGGCTCACGGCCGCCGAAAAGCTGCGCGCCGGCACCGAACTGGTGCTCGGAGTCGTCCCCGTCGACGACCAGTGGTACCGGATCAACGCGGAATTCACCGCCCACGCCCTGCGCAACCCGTCGCTGAAGAAGGCCCTCGCAGCACGTGAGGACACGATTCTGGCGACCATCGTGCCGATCCTCGAGAAGGCGCTGCACCGGCTCGGGCGCCGCGTCGTCGGCGATCCGCGGGTGCTCGGCCGCGCGCTCGTGGCCCTGCACGACGGCACGAGCGTCCAGTGCCTCATCGAGGACGACGATGCGTCCGCCCGGGAACTACGTCTCGAATTGTTCACCCACGTCGTGGCCGCGTACACCGAACCCGACACCACCCACACCCACACACACCGGAAAGAGGGGTCCTCGTGACCGAACAGGCTGATGTGATCGTCGTCGGCGCCGGACTGGCCGGACTCGTCGCCACCTACGAGATGGTCAAGGCGGGCCGGAAGGTCCTCGTCGTCGACCAGGAGAGTTCCGCGAATCTCGGCGGGCAGGCCTTCTGGTCGCTCGGCGGCCTGTTCCTCGTCGACAGCCCCGAACAGCGGCGCCTCGGCATCAAGGACTCGTACGAACTGGCGATCCAGGACTGGATGGGCACCGCGGCCTTCGATCGAGCCCGCGAAGACCAGTGGCCGCGGCTGTGGGCCCAGGCGTACGTCGAGTTCGCGGCAGGCGAGAAGCGGCAGTACCTCCACGACCTCGGGCTGCGGTTGATGCCGAACGTCGGGTGGGCCGAACGCGGACGCGGATCCGCTCTCGGACAGGGTAATTCCGTTCCGCGCTTCCACATCACCTGGGGTACCGGACCGGGGGTCGTCGAAGTTTTCCTCACCCGCGTGATGGCCGCGTCGAAGCGGGGCCTCGTCACGTTCAAGCATCGTCACCAGGTCGACGAGATCGTCGTCACCGACGGCGCCGCCACCGGCGTGCGCGGCACCGTCCTCGAACCGTCCACCGAAGCACGCGGTGTGAAGAGTTCGCGGACCCCGGTCGGAGAATTCGAATTCGCCGCGCAGGCCGTGGTCGTCACGTCCGGCGGCATCGGCGGCAATCCCGAACTGGTCAAGAAGAATTGGCCCGCGCGCCTCGGCAAGGCTCCCGAGAACATGCTCGCCGGCGTCCCCGCGCACGTCGACGGCCGCATGCTCGAGATCACCGAGAACGCGGGCGGCAACATCGTGAACCGCGACCGGATGTGGCACTACACCGAGGGGATCCAGAACTGGGACCCGATCTGGCCGAACCACGGCATCCGCATCATCCCCGGACCGTCGTCGATGTGGTTCGACGGCAACGGCAAACGCCTGCCCAGCCCCAACTTCCCCGGTTTCGACACCATGGGAACCCTCGACCACATCATGAACAGCGGCCACCACCACACGTGGTTCGTCCTCGACCAGAAGATCATCGAGAAGGAGTTCGCGCTGTCGGGCTCCGAGCAGAACCCCGACATCACCGGCCGCGATTTCAAGCTGCTCGCCGAACGCCTCAAGAAGGGCGCGCCCGGTCCCGTCGAGGCGTTCAAACAGCACGGTGCGGACTTCGTCGTCCGCGACAATCTCCGTGACCTCGTCGACGGCATGAATGCCCTCACCCCCGAGGCACCGCTGAAGTACGAGGACCTCGAACGTGAAATCGTGGCCCGCGACAGGGAGGTGAAGAACAGCTACACCAAGGATTTCCAGATCATGGCGATCCACAATGCACGTAACCTGCTGGCCGACAAGATCACCCGCGTCGTGAGCCCCCACGAACTGCTCGACCCCAAGAACGGTCCCCTGATCGCGGTCCGGCTGCACCTGCTGACCCGCAAGACCCTCGGCGGCCTCGAAACCAACCTGGACTCGCAGGTGATCAGGCCCGACGGCACACCGTTCGAGGGTCTCTACGCCGCCGGTGAGGTCGCCGGATTCGGCGGCGGCGGCGTCCACGGGTACAGCGCACTCGAGGGCACCTTCCTCGGCGGCTGCATCTTCTCCGGCCGGGCCGCGGGTCGCGCGCTGGCCCGGCACCTGTAGGCGGCTCCGCCACCCGTGTGCGGTTGACGAGTCCCTGGGCTCGTTAACCACTCACGGGCGCGAGCCTCTCGGAAGCCTCGAGTTCGCGGACCAGCGGCAGGACGTTGGCGCCGAAGTATTCGATCTCCTCCTGGAAGTGCAGGAATCCGCCCAGGATGAGGTCGACTCCGCGGCGGCGGTATTCGACGATGCGCTCGGCGATCTGCTCCGGCGTCCCGATCAGCTGGGAGCGGAATCCGTCGTTGTACTGGACGAGATCCTCGAACGTGGAGTCGGCCCACATTCCCGACTTGTCGGCGGTGGACGCGCCTGCCTGCTGGACGGCGGACCTGAATCCCTCGACCGCGGGCTTGTTCGCCTTCTCGATGATTTCGCGGAGGGTGTCGCGTGCTTCCTTCTCGGTGTCGCGGGCGATGATGAATCCGTTGAGCCCGAACTTCACTTCCCGGTTGTGCTCGCGCGCCACCTTCCGCACGTCGACGATCTGTTCGGTGACGCCGTCGTAGTCCTTGCCGTTGCTGAAGTACCAGTCGGAGTACCGGCCCGCGTTCTGCCGTGCGGCGGCGGAGTTGCCGCCCTGGAACAGTTCGGGGTTCGGACGGTCGGGCGTGTTCAGCGGCTTCGGCTTGAGGGTGAAGTCGTGGATGCGGTAGAAGTCGCCACGGAAGTCGACGTCGTCCTCGGTCCAGATCTTGCGGAGCACCTGCAGGAACTCGGCGCTGCGCCGGTACCGCTCGTCGTGCTCGAGCCACGGCTCCCCGAGGTGGGTGAACTCGTCCTTGAACCAGCCGCTCACGACGTTGACGGCGAACCGGCCGTTCGACAGGTGGTCGGCCGTGGCCCCCAGTTTCGCCAGCACCGCGGGCTGCCACAGACCCGGGTGGACGGCAGCGATCACCTTCAACCGTTCGGTGGCCAGCAGCAGTGCGAGGCTGAAGCTGGTCGACTCGTGCTGGAACTCGGCCCCGTAGCTGGCCTCGTACCGGACCTGGCTGAGCGCGTACTCGAAACCGTTGTTCTCGGCGGTCTGGGCGAGCTTCTTGTTGTACTCGTAATCCCAGCTGGTCCGCTGTTCGATGTCGGACGTGACGAGCCCGCCACTGACGTTGGGCACCCAGTAGGCGAACTTGATCTGCTCAGCGATGTGTTCGGTTGACATACCCAGCATGCAACCCGCCTGCCCTGCTCACGCCCACCCTTCCAATCAGCGCGCGTCCAACCCTTCACCCGGCTCGCGGGTCCGTGTGAGGTTCGACGGCATGACAGCAGTACAGGGAGGTCAGGGATGACCGCCGTCCAGAGCGCCCACCGCATCAGTGACGAGGCCGAAGCCCTCGCCGTCGCTGACGAGCTCGCCGCACAGTTCGCCGAGGAGGCGGCAGGCCGCGATGCCCGCCGGCAACTCCCCTACCAACAGGTAGGCGCTCTCGCCGCGTCCGGACTGCTCGCACTCGGCGTTCCCCGCGAGCACGGCGGCATCGACGCGCGGACCGAAACCCTCGCCGAAGTCTTCCGCCTTCTCGCCGAGGGCGATCCGAGCATCGCGCAGATCCCGCACAGCCACTACACATTCCTCGAGGTGCTGCGCCACCAGGGCACGCCCGCGCAGCAGGAATTCTTCTACTCCGAGGTGCTCGCGGGGCGCCGGTTCGCCAACGCCCAGAGCGAGCGCGGAACCAAGACGATCGATATCGACGCCACGACGCTCACCGAGCAGGGCGGCGACTTCGTCGTCGACGGTCGCAAGTTCTACAGCACGGGCGCCCTGTTCGCCGACTGGATCGCGGTACGGGCCACCCTTCCGGGGACGACGACTCCGACGGGGACGCCCGCGAAGGCCGTCGCCTATCTGCCGCGCACCGCCGCCGGACTGTCGATCGTCGACGACTGGGACGGCATGGGGCAGAAGACCACGGCGAGCGGAACCGTCACCCTGGACGCTGTCCGGGTGCCCGCGTTCCACGTCGTGCCGTTCTCCCCCATCTTCGACGCACCCACCACGTACGGGTCGCAGGCCCAGATCCTGCACGCCGCCATCGACGCCGGGATCGCCGCAGCGGCCCTGAACGAGGGCGTGCGCTCCGCGCGTCAGGCAAGGCCCTATTTCGAGGCGGGCGTCACCGACGCCGTCGACGATCCCCTGCTGATCCAACTGGCCGGTGAGGCGGCGGTCAGCGTCCGGTCCGCGACGGCACTCCTCCGGGAGGGTGCGCGCAGCATCGACGCAGCGCGGCGCGACCTCAACGAGCAGAGCGCCGCGGTCGCCTCGATCGACGCCGCCGCAGCCAAGGTCGCCGCCGCCCGCGCGTCACTCGAGGCGTCGAGCGTGCTGTTCGAACTGGGCGGCACCCGCAGTGCATCGGAAACGTCCAACCTGTCGCGGTACTGGCGCGACGCCCGCACCCACACCCTGCACGACCCCACGCGGTGGAAGATCCAGCACATCGGCCGGTGGACACTGTCGGGCACCGTCCCACCCCGCCACGGCCTGCTGTAGGCCCTCCGGGCCTGTGCGCCTTTCTGGTTGCGGGAGCTACCAAAAAGGCGCACGGGCGCTACGCGCCTATGTCCGCCTTCATGAGGAAGACGTTGTAGTCGGACCAGGTCGACATGGTGAAGTACAGATCGTCGCCGCTCGACCACGGGTGGATGAAGCCGCCGTACAGTTCCGGGTACTCGACGGCGCTGACCATCGGCGCCCCGTCGGACCAGACGCCCTGCGGCGAGTAGGACTCACGGAGAACGATGGCCGCCTTGGACGTGTCGAGGTACGCCATCTGCCATTTGCCGGTGGCCTCCTCGTAGCGCACGGACAATTCGGCGGCGGGGGCGTCCACGATCGGCGTCGCCTCCGTGTAACCACCGACGGGCGTCCAGTTGCCGTTCTGCCAGTACTGGTACGCGGACGTGTTCAGCACATCGGCGGCCGGGACGCGGGCCAGGCCGATGGCGCCGAGCCTCGTGTTGGGGGTGCCGAACATGTACACGAAGTCGCCGGCCGGGACCATCGACGCGACCTGGAACTTGGTGACACCGAAGATGTTGTCCCACTTCGCGTACGGGTCCTTGGTCCACGTCGATCCACCGTCGTCCGAGTAGGCGATGCCGCCGTAGTTCGTCCACCACGTGGCGGGGATGCTGTTCCAGGTGCGGATCGACATGTAGCTCATGTACTGCCGGTTACCGACGGCGAAACCCGAGGTCGGGATGGTGGTGATCTCGATGTTGTCGAGTTTGCGGCTGTCGAGCAGTTCCGCCGCGTGGCATCGGCTGTCCTGGACCATGCTGTCGAGGCTCATACCGTCGGACAGGTTGCGGTCGGAGCTGAAACCGAGGACGTTGCTGCGCCAGTCGTCGCCCTGACCACCGGGCGGCTGGAATCCCTTGCCGACCGTGTCGCCGAACGCGACGGCGATCTGGTCGGGGGCGCTCTCCCACATGATGCCGAGGTCGGTGCCGTTGACCTGGTAACGCTTGTCGGTGCGGCTGACGGAACCGGACCCGGTCACCTTGGCCACGCGGGTCACGTCGCCGATCTTCGGGGTGGCCGGGGCCGCGCTGCGCGGCGCCTCCTCGGTCGCGGGGTGCACGAGGGGCGGCGGTGGGGGCAACTGGATGTCGGCGCCCGGGACGGGAATGCCGAAGTGGAAGGGTGTGAATTTCACGCTGACGTCGGGGATGTTCAGCACGCTCGACAGGTTTCCCGGGGCGTGGTCGGTCTCGTCGGTGAGGTCGGGGCACGGATCGGTGCACGTGTCGGCGGGCAACGCCTGCGACACGCGGACGGGCTCGGTGACGGGGGCGGGATACGGCACCGTCGTGATCTTGGGGTACGGGATCGGAATCTCGAGCTTCTCCGGTATCAGCGAATGTGTCTCGTTCGACACCTCGCTCGCGCAGGGACCGCTGCCGGGTAGGCCGTTGGACACCGGCTCGGGTTCCGCGACGGCGGTGTTCTGGTTCGAATAGGCGATCATGCCCGAGCCGATCGCCACTGCCGCGACCGACGCGACCCACCTCTTCGACATCCCCGACCCCTCCGTCAACTCCGGCCATTACCGGCGAGGGGAACATAGCATCGCGCTTGTACGCTCGCCGGTTACCACACGCCATACCTGGCGGTAACATTTTTGTCCCGATCCGAAATCGAGGCTGTGACTCCTGCCACGTGACGGCGGAAGTGACCCGTACGCGGAGTCACCGATACCGCAGGTCAACGACTTTCGACCGGTGTGTTCGCGTGCCGAACACCGTCAAGGGATCGGTGAACACCGGATTGCATCTGTTGACGCTCCGGATCGCCCGGTATTCACTGATCGTGCGCATCCACCGGATTCCCGGTCCGCGACGAGACCCCGAGCTCCTCGCCCTCTGCGCTGCGGGCCCGCCCGCGTTCTTCCGCTCCAGCGCGAACCACCGTTCTGCACGGGTCCCGCATTCCACCGATCACCGCCGTCGTCGCTCGGCGGCGTCGACCCGTGCGAATTCCGCTGTCAACGAAAGGAATCGACATGACCGCCGTCCTGGAACCGACCCTGTCCTATTCGTCGTCCATCCCCCGCGCACACGTGCACCGCGCCGCGATCTGCGAGGTCTTCCTCACCGACATCATCTGCGAGAGCTACCCACAGTTTCGTCTCGGTGTGCAGCTCCCCAGAGTCCACAGCTACTACAGCGATCACAATGTCGTTGTACGACAGTATGATCCGCTGCTGCTACTCGAAACGTTCCGGCAGGCATCCATCCTCATCTCGCATCGGCACGTCGACGCTCCGCTCGACGCCAAGTTCGTGTTCAATGCCGGAGCGCTCGAGGTCGTCGACCTCGACGCCGTGAGAGTGGGCCCCGCACCCGCCGCGGGGGTTCTGGACGCCACGATCACCGCGGAGAAGCGACGGGGCGCCGACATCGTCGGAATCACGCTCGCAATGACACTGGCGCTGGACGGAGCTGCCGCGGCCACCATGAGCATGACCATCCAGTGGATGCCCGGCGACGCGTGGGACCGCCTCCGGCAGAAGGGCCGGGCACCGCTGCAACTCGATCCCGCCCGTCCGCATCCGTTGCACGAGCGGGTCGAGCCTCGGGAGGTGGCTCGACATTCGTTCGACAACGTGGTGCTCAGCCGGATCGGTGTCGCCGGCGACACCGTGTGCAGCCAGGTTCTGGTCGATCAGGCCCATCCTGGCCTGTTCGATCACCCGCTCGACCACGTGCCGGGCGCCCTGATCTTCGAGGCCATGCGCCAGACCGCCCTCGTCGCCGCGCACGAATTGTTCGGCCTGTCCCCGCGAATGCTCGTCCTCGTGGGGTGTGACGCCGTCTTCGAGAGCTTCGGTGAGCTGGAGTTGCCGACCGATTGCGCAGCCGTCGCCGAGGCGGAAATCTGCTCCCGCCAGGTCGTCCTGTCCGTCACTCTGGCGCAGGAGGGCCGGCAGATCGCCCACGGCCGGGTCACCCTGCAACGAGTGAGCGCCTCGACTGCCGCTCTCGACCGGATCGTCCGATGACGACACGGGACGACACCATGGTCTGGTTCGACTTCGGTGGCGTGCTCTCACCCCCGCTCGCCGAACTCTTCGCGGCGTACGAAACGAAGACGGGCATCGCACCCGCCGCCCTGCAGGCGGCGATGAGCGCCGTCGGCGACGACCTCGGAGCACATCCTCTCGCCCCGATCGAATTGGCCCAGATCACCGAGCGCGAGTGGGGTGCGAGACTGAGAGAGCACCTCGCCGCCGCCGACCCCGGCCTGGACCTCACCCGGGCGCGGCTGGAGACGTTCGGCGAGCAGTGGTTCGACGGGATCACGGTCAACACGGCGATGGCCGCGACGCTACGCGGCCTGAAGGCTCACGGCCTGCGCGTCGGCGTCCTGTCGAACAACGTGGTCGAATGGGAGCGATTCTGGAGACCGATCATCGAACCCGCCGGCCCGCTCGATGCTCTCGTCGACTCGTGCCTGGTCGGGGCGCGCAAGCCGGACCCCCAGATCTTCGCGATCGCGGAGAAGACGGCCGGCGTCGACGCCGGCCAGTGCATCCTGATCGACGACCTCGAGCAGAACGTGCGCGCGGCACGCGAGAGCGGTTGGCGTGCCGTCCATTTCCGCACCAATGCCCAGGCGTCGAGTGAACTGTCCCGGCTGACCGGCGTCGCCGCCGTCCTGTGAATCCCATCAACAGAAGGAGTACGACGTGACGACCCAGATTTCGACACTCGCTCCACGTCGCCGCCGACACGATGTCGCGGTGTCCATCAACGACATTCCCTACCTCGACCCGCCGGTCGCGTACACCGCGGTGACCGCAGAGGGGCCCACCGGACTGCCGGAGATCACCCTGCCGAGCGGTCACACCGCCCTGCACGTCACACGATATGACGACGTGCTGAAGGTACTGACGGATCCGTCCTTCGGCCGGAAGGAGACCAACGTCGAAGGCGGGCCGAGTTTTCAGCCCACCACGATGCCCCCGGACCTTCTGCTGAATCTGGACACCCCGGATCACGCGCGGATGAAGAGTTTCGTCAACGCCGACTACAGCCCCGCCGGCGTCGAGAAGCTGAAGGGGTCGGTCCGCCGCATCCTCGACCGGCGGATCGCGTTGCTGCGCAACGAGGAGAACCCCGACCTGTTCGCGACGGTGCTCGACCGCCTGCCCGTCGAGGTGAATGCCGGATTCCTCGGAATCCCGGAGTCGGACATCGATTACTTCCGCCCGTCGTCGCGGGTCGTGCAGTTGTCGCACGACACCGACATTCCCGGCCTGCTGGAGAACTTCTGGCTCGTCTACCACTACGTGACCGATCTCGTGCAGGGGACGCGGCCCGTCGAACCGGGCGGGTTGATCGACCGATTCCTCGCGGCGCGGGGCGAGGCGGAACCGCCGCTGAGCGACAACGAACTCGTCGCGATCCTGCTCGGCTCCGTCCTCGGAGCCGACCAGAACGTGCTGTCCGTGCTCGCGAAGGCCGTGTACGTCCTGTTGCAGGCGCCTTCGCTGTGGTCGCTGCTGGTGGAGGAACCGGCCGCTGCGCCGCAGTTGGTCGAGGAGCTGTTGCGGGTGCTTCCGCTGGGAAACATTTCGACGTTTCCCCGGATCGCCACGCGCGAAGTTCGGCTGCGGGACTCCGTGATCCCCGTGGGTGCCCTCGTCTACGCCGACGCCTTCGCCGCGAACCGGGACCCCGACACGTTCCCGCACCCGGAACTCATCGACCCGTTCCGAGACGGGAAACGCCATCTGCAGTTCGGGTACGGCATGCATCACTGCATGGGCGCGTCGCTGGCCCGGATGGAGATCACCACGACACTGGTCCGGCTGGCGGAAGAGTTCCCGACTCTCGGTCTCGCCACCGAACCGGCCGCGGTGCCGTGGGATTCGGGAGTGCTTCTCCGGCGTCCGACGTCGCTTCCCGTCCGCTGGTAGGCGCTTCGCGCCCGTGCGCGGTTAACGAGTCCCTGCACTCGTCAACCGCGCACGGGCGGCGGAGCCGCCGAACGTCTCCGCGAGCCGGGCGACGAGTTCGCCGCCGTCGCCCAACTCCCCCGACCAGGCCACTTCACCGTCCGGGCGCACGAGCACGGTGGTGGGCCCGAGGTTCCGCGCCCGAATCAGCCGCACCCGTTCGCCCCAGAGGGGTTCGACGACTGCGTGGACGGACTCCGATGCGTCCCCGCACAGCAGGAGGCCTCGGTTTCCCGCCGCGACGTGCAACCGGATCAGGTCGGTGATTCCGGTGTCCGTCTCGATCACGGTGTTCGCGGCGAAGTCGCCGCGCGCCGCGTCCTGGAGAGCGCTGGGCGCCGGCTGACTCTGCGCACTGATCGCCGAACCCAGCGCCCGGTTGCGGTCGCGGTCCTCCAGCAGGACACCGAGTTCGTGTCGCAGGCGGTCACCGTCGACACCGATTCGCATACGTTCACGCTGATCCGCGACGTTGGCGATCACCCCGGCGGCACACGCGTGTCGCTCCCGCGAGTACACGTCCAGCACCGACGGGTCGGCCTGTCCCCGCGCGACGAGGGCGAGACGCCAGCCGAGGCCGATCGCGTCGCCGATACCGAGGTTCAACCCCTGCCCGCCGAGCGGAAAGTGCACGTGCGCAGCGTCACCGACGAGGAGGACCCGGCCGAGCCGGTAGTCGTCGACCAGCCGCGAGTAGTCGCTGAACCGGGACAGCGACCGCGCGTTGCGGAACGGAACGGGACGGCCCGCGAATCTGTCGACCGTCTCCTGCAGTTCCTCCGCGGTGAGGGGCCGGCGATGATCCTCGTGCGGACCACCGAGATCGAACGTGATGATGCGACTGAAGCCGGCATGATTGACGTTGAGGACGGTCCAGCCCCGTTCGGTGCGCACCCACCCCCTGGGGGCGTTCGCGGGGTCGTCGAGGACGGCGAGACCCAGGAGCGCGGCGGCGGTCGGCGCCGTTTCCGTCGCCGTGAAGCCCGCACTTCGCCGCACGATGCTGCGGGCGCCGTCCGCGCCGACCACCCAGTCGGCCGCCACCACCCGGGTGCGTCCTTCCTGGGTGAAGGTCACCGTCGCCCCGCCGTCGTCGTGGTCGACGTCCGTGACCACCGCCGCCTTCAGCACCGGGGTGCCGAGACCGATCAGCCGTGCGGTGAAGAGTCGTTCGAGATCGCTCTGCCCGATACCGGCGATGGCCGGTCCCTCGCCGGGCGGGGCCGTGATCTCCAGACCCCAGACCCCGGCGTAGTGAAAGGTGGTCGACGCGGCCCCTGCGCCGACGTCCGGCGCCGCGAAATGCCCTCGACGAGTGAGCAGCTGAATACTCCGCGCGTGGATCGTCCCCGCCTTCGGAACGTCCGTGGTGTGCGGGGCAGCCTCGAGGACGAGGACGTCGATTCCGCTGCGCGCCAGCTCGAGCGCCGTCAGCGATCCCACCGGGCCACCGCCGACCACCACGACCTGATAGTGCTGTCGCAGGTCGTCCGCCTCTGTCACCGCGCGCTCGCCCCGCGTCGCAGCAGCACCGCGATGACACCCGACAATCCGGCGACGACGACCGCCAGAACGACGAGCGTCGTGTGGAACGCACTGTTGTAGGCGTCGATCACGAGCGGCGCCACCTGGTCCCGGACGTCCGGCCCGGCCGCCGCCAGGGCCTGCTCCAGATCGCCGCTGGTGGCCTTGCCGACGACGTCCGCCGCATTGCCCACGCCGTCGACGCCGGCCAGCGCTTCCTCGCCCCTGCGGGTGACGAGACCGGTGAGCAGCGCCGCGTACACCGCTACCGCGATGGCCTCGCTGCCCAGTCGCATCGTGTTCACCACGCCCGCAGCCATACCTGCCTTCTCCTCGGGGACGAGGGCGAGCGCCTGACCGTCGACGAGACCGGCGGACAGTCCCATTCCGCAGCCCGCGAGGAGCAGCGGCACCGCGATGACGGCGACCACCGTGTCAGGTCCCGCCAACAGAAGTCCCAGGTCACCGGAAATCAAGGCTCCCAGGCTGATCCAGATCACCACGAGCGGGTTCACCCCGGCGCCCACCGCACGGCCTGCGGCGAGCGGTCCCACCACGACCGGAATCGTGAGGAGCACGATCACCAGACCCGCCTTCGCCGAAGACTGGCCGGCCACGAACTGGAGGAAGGTCGGGAAGTAAGTGAGCAACGTGACGAAGCCGAACGATGCCGCCACCGGAACGAGGCACAGGGCCATGAACCGGGCGTGGGTGAGCAGTTCGAGGTCCAGCAGCGGAGCCGGACGTCGCGATTCGACGCGGGCGAACGCGACGAGCAGCGCGACCGCGAGCACGAAGGACGTCACGACCGCCGGGCTGCCCCAGCCCCAGGGTTCGCCCTGGACGATGCCGACCATCGCGGCGAGCAGACCCAGCACCAGGAGGACGGTGCCGAGGAGGTCGAACTTCGCGGCCCCCTCGCCGGCCGGTCGTGCCAGTCCGATCACCGGGGTCGCCGCGAGCACCACGAGCAGCACGGCGGCCTGGACCGCGAAGATGGGCCGCCAGCCTGCCGTGTCGACGAGGAGCCCGGACAGCGTCGGTCCGAGCGCCACACCGATGCCCGCGGTCGTCCCGAACAGGGCGAACGCACGCAAACGGGCGGGCCCGTCGAAGGCGGAGGACAGGATGGCCGCGCCGCACGAGAAGATGGCGGCGCCACCGAGACCGGCGACGCCGCGGGCGACGTCGAGGACCACGATGTTCGGGGCCAGCGCGCTGGCGACGCTCCCGACCGCGAACGTGGCGGCACCGGCGGCGAACAGGCGGCCGCGGCCGAAACGGTCCGACAGCGACCCCCAGACCAGGGTGAAGCACGCGAACGACAGGTTGAACGCGTTCACCACCCACTGCTGGCCCGATGCGCCGCCACCGATGTCGGAGGAGATGGCGGGCAGCGCCACCGCGGTTCCGGAGATCGACATCGGGACGACGAGAACGGCCAGCAGTACGGCGGCGAGGGTGAGGTTCCCGCGTCGCGGGTCGGACGGTGGTGTTTCGGGTGGTGACGTCGGTGTCGTGGCATCCGACGTGGTCAGCTCCGAGGTCATGTCGATCCTTCCTGAAGTGTGCGGCCCCCGTGCACCAGAGGTTCGATACAATACGAACCATGCACCAGAGTTAGGTTCGATGCAAGACGAACCTCCACTCTGGTGGTCGACGACCCGAACCTGGAGGTGCGCCGTGCCCGACGCCGAGGGACATCCCGCGCTCGACGAGATCCAATTGGTCTCCGTCCTGGCCGCTCTCGCCGACCCCCTGCGACTGGAGGTCGTGCAGAAGCTCATGGTGGAGGCGGACGGGGCGGAACGTCACTGCACGTCGTTCGGGCTGCCGGTGTCCAAATCGACCCGCAGCCACCACTTCAAGGTTCTGCGTGAAGCCGGGCTGATCAAGCAGGTCGACCGCGGCAATTCGCGGATGGCTCAGCTGCGCAGATCCGACATCGAATCCCGCTTCCCCGGGCTCCTGGACGCCGTCGCGACCACACCGGACTGAACGCCGTCGCAGCGACCGTCTCGCCGAGCATCCGGATCGCCGCCGTGCGATGATCGTGCGCCATGAGGGGGGCGGTACGAGTGGAACAACGGGGAAGCGGAGACGGCTGGATACTGGTCGAAATCCTGGGAGACGCACCGACGGTGATCGCGGAGGGCATCAAACAGCGGCAGTGCCGGCCGCTCGGCAACGTCTACCGCGGCAGGATGCTGACGCTGGTGACGGGAGCCATCGACACGGTCAGGTCGTCGGGACAGCCGGTGCAGGTGACCCTCGGTGAGACGGTGGGCGACATCGATCTCGTCGTGGGGAAACCGGTACTCGGTCCGGGCGGAGACGTCCTCGCGGTGCAGATCTTCACCGGTCGTGCGGACAGTCCGGTGCCCCAACCGCACCGGGCGGCAGGGTGGGAATGGAACCTGTCCGTGTCGGCGGGTCCGCGACGCACTCGATGGACGCGTGAGTTCCGGAATCTGTACGGAGTCGCGGACACCCGGCCGGAGCACCACTACTTCGGTCTCGCCGACCTGTACCGGAGGGTGCCGCGGCTCTCCGACATCGCGGTGCTGATGGAACGCGTCGACAACGCGCGGGACGGCGAGTTCCTGTCCGGCGAACTCATCGCCCGCCACGACGACGGAACGCTGCGCCTCGTCCGGTTCGTGCGCCGAGCCGTCGCGACACCCGAGGGAGTGGTGCTGCGGGGCGTCGATCACGACGTCACGCACAAGACCGACGTCGGCGAACTGGCGATCCGGGTGATGGACTCCGATATCGCGTCGACCGTGCACGCGGTCGCGGGGGTTCATGCGGCACTGGTCGATTCACAGCACGGGTACGCCATCAAATGGATCACCGCACCGCTGGCGGGTTTGTCTGCCGCGGCGGAGGGCGGGCAGATCGGACTGCTGCACGGCGAAGACCTCGCGGCGGTGCGGCAACGGATCACGGCCCGTGTTCCCGGAGTCGCCCGCGTCGCCCTGTCCGACGGGTCCTGGTCCCGGCACACGGTGCGCACATTTCCCGTCCCCGGCTACGGTTCCACACCCGTGGTGATGATGACGTTCTCAGGCGCCTGTCCCGAACAGCATGCCCAGCAGGTAAGTGGCGGCGGCTGCGCCGTACCCGATTGCCAGCTGGCGTAACGCGCGCTTGACCGGGGGTCCACCCGACAGCAACCCCACAACCAGACCGGTCCCGAGCAACGCGACGCCGACCAGCGCAGCAGCGACCACGAGCGCGGCGGTGCCTTCCATGCCGAAGAGGTACGGCAACACGGGGATCACCGCACCGGACGCGAAGAAGCAGAAACTCGCGGCAGCCGCACCGAGCCCGGTGCCGATGGCCTCGTGCTCGTCGGTGGTTTCCGTACCCGAAACGGGCTCGGGCTGAACGGCTCTCCGCAGCACGTCGGCCGCGCGTTTCTCGGCGTCCTGCGCGGGCATGCCCCGCGCGCGGTACACGAGTGCAAGTTCGTTCGCGTCGACGTCGAGGAGCGGCACTGCCTCACGGGCGCCCTGCCCCGGCGCCGACGCCTCGAGCAGTTCACGCTGCGACCGCACGGAGACATACTCGCCCGCACCCATCGACAACGCGCCCGCGAGCAAACCGGCGAGGCCGGTCAGCAAAACGATGTGATTGTCGACGCCGCTACCACTGATGCCGAGCACGAGGGCGAGGTTGCTGACCAGGCCGTCGTTGGCACCGAACACGGCGGCACGAAACGTGCCGGACAGCCGATTTCGCCCGCGCGCCGCCAGCGCCCGCACCACCTCTTCGTGGATCCGCTCGTCCGCGCCCATGGCGTCGGTGGCGTCGACGTCGGTCGGGTACGGCGACCGGGTCTCCGCGCGCTGCGCGAGGGCGAGCACGAACACCGATCCGAACCGCCGGGCCAGCACACCGAGGATGCGAGTGCGGAGATCACCGCGCACGGGCTTGCCGACATGTTCGCCGAGCAGCCCGCGCCAGTGCGCCTCGTGCCGTCCCTCGGCGTCGGCGAGCGCCAGCAGAATCTCGCGTTCCTCACCGGTCCGACGTTTCGCGAGGTCGCGGTAGACGGCCGCCTCGGCGCGTTCGTCGGCGAGGTAGCGACGCCATTTCCGGATTTCACGCGGACCGGGATCCGGTCGTGCACCAACCATCGTCCGCCTCCCGATCGTCGACGGGAGAAGCCTACCGACGCGCCCTCCCCACCGCGGCGCTTCGAGGTCAGTCCTCGGCGGCGAGCGCCTTCCCGAGTGAGTCCTCCGGTTCGGAGACCACCACAGGATCGCGCCCGGACAGCAGGTCGAGGACGGCCTTCGGCCGGGCCAGCGATTCGCGCACGGTGTTCCTGGCCATCGTGATCGGGCGGCATTCGCATCCGGCGTTGACACCGGCGACGTCGATTCCGGCACCGCGGCACAGCGCGACCGCCCGGGGAACGTGGAAACCCTGCGTGACGATCAGCGCCTTGGTCACACCGTACGTCTGGACGGCGCGAGCGCACGTGTCGTAGGTGTCGAGCCCGTATCGATCGCCGACGATCTTGCTGGGGTCGATGCCCTTCTCGACCAGGTAGTCCGTCATCGCCGCGATCTCGTCGCCGGATCTGCCTGCTCCGTCGCCCGAGACGAGGACCGCCCGCGCGCGGCCGTCCTGCACGAGACGGACGGCGACGTCGAGGCGTCCGGCCAGGTACTCCCGGGGTTTGCCGTCGCGCACCTGCGCGCCGAGGACGATGACCACCGGTGCCTCGGGTGCGTCGTCGACGTCGTAGACATGGCCGGAGGCCTCCCGCGATATCCACACCGTCGAGGCCGCGACGACGAGGACGGCGAGCGCGCCGAGGCCCGCTCCGATGCCGACCAGTCGGCGGACGATCCGTCGTTCCCCCATGCCGCCATCAAACCACAGCGTCAGGCGACGGCCGGTTCTTCCCCGGCGCGCCGCTCACGCAGTCCGGATGCCAGGCACAGGCCGAGCCCGAACAGAACCCAGCAGGTCAGCACGAGTACCGCCGCACCGGCTCCGTGTCCGTCGAAGAACGCCGTCGATCGCACCGCGGTTCCCGCCGCTCCTGGTGGCAGCAACTGACCGAGTGCGCCCCACCCCGACGGCAGCCACGCCGCGGACGTCGCCAGTCCGGACAGCGGGTTGGCAAGGAAGATCATGGTCACCGCTCCGAGCGCGAATCCCGCTGTGCCCAGCACCGATTCGAGCCCGAGAACGGTCAGCGAGATGGCGGCGATGCCGAGCACGACAGCACCGGTGGTCGTCCAGTAGTTGCCGTCGACGCTTCCGAGGCCGAACTGCAGAATTGCCGTCAGCACCGCCCCGGCGCTCACGGCGAACAGCACCGCCCCGGCGACCCGTCGCCCGACACTGCGCGGAAACAGCCGCACGAGCGCGAGCGCGGGGATCATGCCACCGAAGACCAGGGGAAGCGCCAAGGCGCCGAGACCGACGCCGGCGGGGTCGTCGGCCGTCAGCGGAACGACGTCCTCGACCGGAACGGGTTGTCCCGCAGTCTTGCTCATGCCCGCCGCGAGGCCATTCATCGTCTGCGCGACGGGCGCCCCGCCTGCGCCGGCGGACAGGACCTTCATACCGTCCGGTGTCGCGACGATGCCGCCGACCACCTCCCTGTGTTCGATCGCCGTCCGGACCGCGTCGGCGTCGGGAAAGCGCTCGGTGACGAACGCGCCCGGGTGTCCCGCGGCGAGCGCGTTGTCGACCCGGGTGACGGCCGCGTCGGGTCCGGCGACGCCCAGCCGGAGGTCGTGCGGGCCGCTGTTGACGGCCGGCAACGCGAACGCCAGCAGCATGAGCGCGATCACCGCGGTGAGTCCCAGCACGACAGCGGTCAGTTTCACGGGATCGGACGGGCCGTGCGCCGACCGCTCGGTGGGCGCCGTGCGCGGCGCGACTGTCCCGATATCCGAGGCGGTCATCGGACTCCCCTTCCCTAAGTGGAGGAAATTCCTCCGTTCCTTGTGGAGAATATTCCTCCGGTTATGCTGGGTTGTCAACGGAAGAGGTGCAATCGTGCGGGCAGACGCGCTGGAACGACGCAACACCCTGATCAAGGCCGCCCGCGTGGTGTTCGCCGACCGTGGGCACGACGCGCCGCTCGACGCCATCGCCGCGCGAGCCGGCGTCGGGATCGCCACCCTCTACCGGAACTTTCCGAGCCGGGACGAGCTCGCCCACGCCGTCGCCCGGACGACGCTCGCCGAAGTCCGGGAACTCGCCGTCCGGGGACTGGACGACTGCGGCGACGACCCCGAGGGAGCGTGGCGGCGGTTCGTCAACGCAGTGGTCGAACTGCGGATGGGAGCGCTGGTTCCCGCGCTGGTCAACAGTCTCGACGAGCTACCACCCGACGTCCGCGAGTCGAGGGAGCTCACGAAGGCGACGGTCACCGACTTCATTCACCGGCTCCAGGACGTCGGGCTGGTGCGCGAGGACGTCGTGCCGCTCGAGATCATCATGGGGATCGCCATGCTCACCCGGCCCCACGTGCTGATGTTCGAGGACGCGACGGCCAATCTCGTTCCGCGGCTGATCACGGTGTTCCTCGCCGGGTTGCGCCCGGACGGGGCTGCGCTGCCGCCACCGATCCTCCCGGAGTCCGATGTACTGTGACGGGAATGCAGCCTGGGGGGCCTCTGCCACAGCCATGGAATCACCCGTATACGGGTGACGATCAGCCGCGGCTGAACGGCTGGGACGTGGCGGTGTCGGCGGCCGCACTCGTCGTCGCGGTCGCCGTCGCCAGCATCTCCGCGGTCGCGGGACTGTTCTGGCTGCTGTTCCTGGACTACTGCCCGCCCGAGACGTGCAGCGCCGAGAACGCGTGGATCGCGGTGTGCGTGGCGCTCGCGGTCGCCGCACTCGTGACCGTGATCGGCGGAATGGTCACGATCGCACGCATCGCGCGGCGCACGATCGCGTGGCCGGTGGCATGCGGAACCCTGATCCTCTGCGCAGGCGCGTGCGCGATCGGATTCGCCGGTTACGTCTCCGCGACGGGGATCTGAGCGGCCTCAGCCCACGTGATGGTGGTCGGTCCGGCTGATCGCGACAGCGGAGACGATCACCCCGACCACCACACCGACGAGCGTGTCTACGATGCGGCTCACCGCGATGTCCGGTGCGACCGCCGACCCGAGACCGGTGAGCAGCAGAGCCATGGGGGTGATGGCGACGGACGCGAACGCGTAGTTCTTGATGACCACCAGTTCGGTCACGGTTTGCAGCACCACGATGACCACGACGGTCTGCCAGTACCCCATCGCGGCGGCGATCAGCCCGGCGGCGAGGACGGCGCCCGCCACGTTACCGACGAGGCGTTGAATTCCCCGCTGCACGGTCTGGCTGAAGTTGAAACCCTGCATCGCGGCCATCGCGCCCATCGACGCCCACAGCGGATGCTCCAATCCCATTGCCACACAGATCCATCCGGCCAGCGCGGCGGCAGCGGCGATACGGGCCGCGTTGACGATCCCCTCTCGCGACCGCAGCGCACGGAGGCCGTCTGCGAAGAAGCCACCGGGCTGCGGCAGCACCGGGGTCTCCGCACCGAAGGCCGAAAGATCACTGCGTCGCTTCACCTTACGCAGTTCGGACTCGTGATCGACGAGCGCACGCAGAGTGTCGTGGTCACGCTCGTGCGCCCACCGATCGACGACCGTGTCCGCTTCGGCGAGAAGCGCGAACAATTGGTGCGAGTGCCCGTCCCGGCCCCGCCCGCTGTGGGCGATCACGTCACGCGCGTTGTCGATGGCCTTGCGTGCGGACGCGATCGCGGAGGCGTCGTGTGCATGCTGCAGTTCCGCGGCCGCGGCGAGTGCCCGCGCCACCGCCAGCCGGGCGGGACCGAGGGGAACGAACAGGCAGGGCGTCATGGCGGCCAGCCAGCCCACGACGACACCGATCGCCACGGCCACGACGGCCGGTCCGAGATCGGAGAGCCGGGTCGCGTGCCCGACCGCCGCGGTGGCCGCGAAGACCAGGATGACCGGCCCGGGACCGGCGATGCGGAACGCCGCCAGCAGGCACGCGGCGACGCCCGACGCGACGGACATGACCGCTATCTGCAGCCAGAGTGACAGTCCCGCCGCACCGAGGAGCGCTCCCCCGGCGACGAAGGCGATGAGCGCGACACCGACGAGTCCCGCCTTGCGGGCGAGCCGCGGGTACGGCTCGTATCGACCGAACGCGGCGGTCAGCGCACC
Organism: Rhodococcus mengyinensis; assembly: GCF_048381435.1. Taxonomy (NCBI): domain Bacteria; kingdom Bacillati; phylum Actinomycetota; class Actinomycetes; order Mycobacteriales; family Nocardiaceae; genus Rhodococcus; species Rhodococcus mengyinensis. The sequence continues at coordinate 138,915 of NZ_JBLWIT010000050.1, forward strand.
GAGTGCCGCGAAGCCCGCGAGGTTGCCGTGCCCGAGAAAACCACCGACTACCAGCACCAGAGCCGTCGCCGCACCCACCCGCAGCGCGGGAGCGATGGTGGCATCGGCGTTCCGGACCTCGAACGCACGGCGCCACGTCGACGGCGCCATCGAATAGGCCAAAGCCCCACGGGAGTGATGGAGCCGGCTGAGGTCGGGTGCGTATCGAGAGGAAGCCTGCATGGCCTCAGCGTACCGTATACTTCACTAGTAAAATAGTTCTGAATTAGTGTGAAGTTGGTCGCTACGATGGTTTTCATGAGCACTGCCCCACGTCCGGATGAGGACTTCACCGATCGCGTTCGACGCGAATGGGCCGAGACCCATCCCGAAGTGGACACGTCACCGATCGAAGTGATGGGCCGCATCACCCGGATCGGATCCCAGGCCCTGCAGCAACTCGACCGTGCCCTGGACGCGAGCGGGGTCTCGCGCGCCGAATTCGACGTCCTGTGTGTACTCGCCCGCAGCGATCGACCACTGCGGGCCAGCGAGGTCACCGCCGTGACGATGCTCAGCGGCGCATCCACCACCAAACACGTCGACCGCCTTGCCCGGCTGGGACTCGTGGAACGGCTACCCTTCGAACGCGACGGGCGCGTCGTGTTGCTCCACCTGACCGAGTCCGGGCGGCAACTCGTCGACACCGAGTTCCCGCAGCGCGTCGAACGCGATCGGCAATTTCTCGCCGGGCTCGACGAGGACGAATGCGCCGTCCTGGCCGGGCTGCTCCGGCGGATCGCCGCCAACGTCGAATCCGGGCTTCGCCGGTAGTCCCTTGTCTTTCAGGGAATGACCTTCCGGGCCCGAAGGTCGCGGAAGATGTCGAGGAACATCTGCTCGGTCTCGACGTGACGGTGGAAACCCAGCCGGCGCGCCTTGGAACCGTCGGCGATGACGTCGTAGTCCCAGCCGAAGACGAAGTCGCCGAACGCCCACGACGAGACGTCCGAGTACGGCGTCGGCGCCAGCCCGTGCTTCGCGACGAGGTCGTTCCACACCGGCTCCTTGTCGGCCATGACGACGTCCATCGACATCGGCAGCGGCGGTGCGACGTCCAGGTCGAAGAAATCCGCGATCTTCGGCAGCATCTCGTCCCAGCGGAACAGATCGCCGTTGTTGATGTTGAACGCCTGATTCGCGCACTCGGGGGTGGTCGCGGCCCAGACGGTCGCCTCCGCCAGCAGTCCGGCGTCGGTCATCTCGATCAGACTCGTGTACGCGCCGGGCTTACCCGGAAACCGCAGTGGCACACCGAGTTCCTTCGACATCGTGGCGTAGACGGCAATCACCAGCGCGAGATTCATCGGATTGCCGAGAGCGAATCCGCACACGACCGAGGGGCGGATCGCGGACCACGTCCACCTCTTGCCGCGCTGACGGTCTTCGAGGAACTGCTGCTGATCCACGTTGAACTCGGGCGGCATGTGCGGCGGGTCGCTCTCGCGCGCCGGCGTCTTGAACGGTCCGAGGTGCGCGCCGTAGACCTTGTAGCCCTGCATCAGGCTGATGTGTTCGAGCCCGGCAGCCACGGGTTCGAGCGCGTTCACCGTGTTGACGAGCATCGCGACGTTGGGCGCGACGAGCTCCCCCCACGACGGACGGTCCTGGTAGGCGGCGTAGAAGATGTGGGTCACGTCGCGCAGTTCACCCAGCTTCTCAGCGGCGTCGCGCTGGTCGAGCAGATCGACCGCGATGTGCCGCACCCGGCCGGTGTCGGGTCCGCCGCGTCGCGACAGTCCGATGATCTCCCACTCCCCGGTTGCCTCGAGGTGGTCGATCAGATTTCCGCCGATCACCCCGCGCGCACCGACGACCACTGCCACTCTGCGCTTCGCCATCATTCGACTCCTATCGTCATATCGCGAAATTACGATATACCGAGTGAAGCACACATATCGGAAAATCGCGATATGGCGGTACGATCGGTCTGTGAGTGAACTTCCGGACGCGACCGACCTGGCCCTCGCCTTCAAGGCGCTGTCGAACCCGACCCGCGTACGCATCCTGCAGTGGCTGAAGGACCCCGACAGCTTTCCCCCACAGCTCGAACCCGCGGAAGAGGTGGGCGTGTGCCTGAAGCACATTCAGGCGAGGGCCGAGGTCTCCCAATCGACGGCCTCGCAGTACATGGCCGCCCTACAGAGCGCCGGACTGGTCACCAGCCATCGGATCGGCCAGTGGACCCACTACCGCCGCAACGAGGACCGGATCGCCCGGCTGGCCGATCACATCCGCACCGAACTCTGAACGAATCAGGGCATCTCGACGGTTTCGGCGCGCGCGATCTCGTCGAGCGCCCGGCGGACGTAACCGTCGGCGGGAACCTCCGCCGCACTCAGCAGATCGGCGATCACCAGGATCGCGGCCTCCACAGCACGCTCCGGTCTGCGCGGGCTCTCCTCGACATCGGCCACGCCGAGTGCACCGGTCAGCACGGTGACCAGCGAGTCGACGTCGACGGCCGGAAACCAGAGTGCCGCCGCCCGCGCGCAGCGGGTCAGGACGTCCTGCACGTCCTCCCCCGTCAGACCGTCCGGGTGCAACGTCTCGAGGAGTTCCCGGACCACCCCCGCCAGCACCGCACCGACCTGCTCCGCAGGCAGGGCCGCCAGTTCCTCCGTCGCCTCGGTCAGCGCCGACGCGTCCGACGCGCGCCCCGCGACGATGGCGGCGTCCAATGCCTCGGCGATGTCACGCGCGACAGCAGGCCAATGAGTGGGCCACATCCGGTAGATCCTCTTCTCGTCTCCGTCGATCAGCGCTCACTGTGCCATGGGGCACCGACAGTCGGCGCACGGTGCCATGGGGCTCCGACAGTCGGCGCACGGCGCCATGGGGCACCGACACTCAGCGCAGCCGTTCGATCAACCGCAGCGCGTCGAACGGCGCGTACCCCTTCATGTCGTTGTCGAAGTACGCGAAGCAGTCGAGTCCCTGCCCGAGCCACCGCTCGAACTTGCGGGCCCACTCGTCCAGCGCCTCGTCCGTGTATCCGCTGGCATACAACTCCTTGTCGCCGTGCAACCGGGCGTAGACGAAATCGCTCGTCACTGCCTCCACGTACGGGTACCGGCCTGCCGTGTCGGCGACGACGAACGCGACGTCGTGCGCGCAGAGCAACTCCCTCGCCTCCTCCGTGTCGAAACTGGGGTGCCGGACCTCGAGCGCGTGGCGGACGGGGCGATCGGCGTCCGTCTCCGTCCACGCCCTGTCGTCGGTGAGCTTGTCGTCGTGTCGAGACGCGAGCGCCGCGGCATCGGTGGTCGTCCTCGGCAGCTGGTCGAAGAACGCTGCGAGACTCGTCGAATCGAACGCGAGCGTCGGGGGCAGTTGCCACAGCAGCGGTCCGAGCTTGGGACCCAACGCGAGCACCCCGGACGCGAAGAAGTTCGCCAGCGCCGCCTCGGCGCCGACCAGCCTCTTCATGTGGGTGATGTAGCGACCGCCCTTGACGGCGAACACGAAACCCTCCGGTGTCTCGTCACGCCACTTCGCGTAACTCGTCGGTCGCTGCAACGAATAGAAGGACCCGTTGATCTCGATCGACGTCAATCGCCCCGCGGCGTAGGCCAACTCCTTGCGATGGGCCAGACCGTCCGGGTAGAAGTCACCGCGCCAACCGGGATACGTCCAGCCGGAGATACCTACGCGGGCCTCAGCCATCTCACGACCCTAGCGCCGGAACCTATTGCATGTGGCCCGTCCCGGGAGAACCATGAGAGGACCCACAATCGAGGAGGCACTGATGCCGAGATATCTCTGGCAGGTCACGTACTCACCGGAAGGCGCGAAGGGATTACTCGCCGAAGGCGGCACCGCACGACGCGACGCGATCACACAGATGGTCGAAAGCGTCGGGGGCACAGTCGAATCCTGCTACTTCGCACTGGGTGGCCGGGATCTGTTCGTGATCGGCGACGTGCCGGACGACGTCGCGGCCGCCGCGCTCGGGATCCGCACCACCGCTTCCGGTGCGGCGAGGTCCGAATCGGTGGTGCTGCTGACGCCGGAGCAGGTGGACGACGCGGTGCGCCGGGACGCCGAGTACCGGGCGCCCGGCAACTGATCCGCTACCCCTGCGGTAGCGAATATCGTTCTGCAGGATGATGTGCGGCGGCGGAGTCGGTCGATAGCGTCGAGCCATGTCAACTGACCAGGCCGACTCGACGACGGTGAACCCGTTCACCACCGAGTCCGCTCGCCGTGCCCTGTTCGCGCTGAGGGCGTTTCCCGCAGGCCTCGTCTCGCTCGGCGCGGCAGCGACCGGACGACATGGCTGGGCCGGGCGGTGGCAACTCGCTGCCGCCGACCCGAGCGAGTCGGAGCGGATCGACCGGCGTTCGCCGTCGTGGCTGCGCGTGTTCGCGCACTCGGTCCTGTCGCTGCTGATCGGGATGGTGGCCTGGTTTTTCGCGTTCCTCAGCGTGATCGCCGCGTTCCGGGGCCTGTTCTACGGGCTGATCACCGACGGTTCCTACGAGTACAGCTGGGGTGGCCCGACGCTCGCCGGCGCGTGGCTGGTGCATCTCGTGCTCGGTGTGCTGCTCGTGCCGGTCGCCATGTGGATCCTGAAGGCCATCGCCTCTCTGCTGGCCGGACTCACTCGGCGTCTGCTCGGCGACGGCGGCCCGGTGTGGGCCGTTCCCGTCGCGCTCGTGCTCGCCGCCGCGGGCGCGCTCCTGTTCCGCTCCTGGCTGCACCAGGCCTGAGAGCCGCAATCCGAAACACCGGAATGAATATCCACGAGGGAAGGTTGCACGCCACATGACGGAGACCACAGCAGAAACCCCGCAGCTCGGACAGTTCGGCGTCTGGCGTCACGCCGGCGGATTGGCCCCCGAGGTGGGTGCGGCGATCGAATCGGCAGGCTACGGCGCGATCTGGATCGGCGGCTCCCCGCCTGCCGATCTCGACGTCGCCGAACGCCTGCTCGACGCGACATCCACCATCACGGTCGCGACCGGAATCGTGAACATCTGGACCGCCCCCGCCGACGAGGTCGCGACCTCGTTCCACCGGCTCGAAGCCCGTCATCCGGGGCGCTTCCTCCTCGGCATCGGCGTCGGCCATCCCGAACAGCCCGGCCTGAACTACAGCAAGCCGTACGCCGCGCTCGTGGAGTATCTCGACGCCCTCGATGCTGCCGGCGTCCCGGCGGGACGGCGCGTCCTGGCCGCGCTCGGTCCAAAGGTTCTCGAACTGTCCGCAGCCCGCGCCGCCGGTGCCCATCCGTACCTGACCACGCCGCAGCACACCCGTGAAGCGCGGGAGCTGCTCGGCCCGGGCCCGGTGATCGCGCCGGAGCAGAAGGTCGTGCTGGACACCGATCCGGAACGCGCTCGCCCCATCGGACGTTCGGCCGTCGAGAATCCGTACCTGCACCTGCGCAACTACGTCAACAACCTGAAACGGCTCGGGTACACCGACGAGCAGATCGAGAACGGCGGCAGCGACGACCTCATCGACGCGCTCGCCGCCCACGGCGACACGCAGTACGTCGCCGGTCGCCTCCGGGAACACCTCGATGCGGGCGCCGATCACGTGGCCATCCAGGTACTCCCCGCAGGCGACGATCCGGTGCCTGCCCTGCGGGAACTCGCAGGCGCGCTGGGACTCTGAGTTCTGCTAACGAAATGATGTGATGGCGGGTACCGCATACTGAGAGGGGTTCGCCGAAACGGTCGGGGTATGGTCCCCTTCTGAACGGCAGGCAGGACTGAACGCAAGGTAGGAACTGTGCAAGAGCCAACGGCACGTCCGGTCGGCCCGTACGCTTCGGGGCCGCCACCTGCAGCCCTGACCGTGCACTCCGCGAGCCTCGACCATTTCCGCGCCGCGGAGTTGTGGCGGGCGCTCGTCATCGGCGTGGTCGTTGTCGCCTACACCCTGTTCGCGCTGGTCACCTGGCCTGTCCGACGTCGCGGCCGCACCCTTGCGGACGCGGCGTCGGAGGGCCTGGTCAACGGTTTCGAGGTGCTGGGCCCGACGTTCGTCAAGGTCGGTCAGTTGATGGCGTCGTCCTCCGGCGTGTTCCCCGCCCCGCTGGCCAACGCCTGTCTGCGATGTCTCGACGACGTGCCGCCGGTGCCCGCCGAGGAGGCCCGCCGGGTCATCGAAGCCGACCTGGGGCATCCCGTCGACGCGTTGTTCACGTCGTTCGACGACGTCCCCCTCGCGGCCGCCTCCGTTGCGCAGGTACACGGCTGCGTACTTCCCGACGGCAGGGAAGCCGTCATCAAGGTGCAACGCCCCGACATCTTCCGCCGCATGGTGGTGGACCTGCGCACCGCGTACTGGGGTGCGCGGATCCTCGAGAAGCTGTTCGAGTTCTTCCGCATCGCCAACGCCACCGCCATCATCCGCGACCTCCACGCGGCCACGATGACCGAACTCAACAGTGCGGTCGAGGCCGACCGGCAGGCCCGGTTCAGGACCAACATCGGGGCGTTCGGCGACAACAAGGGCGTCACCACCCCCGAGGTGTACTGGGACTACTGCGGCCCGCACGTCATCTGCATGGAACGCATGTACGGCCTGCCGCTCGACCGGTTCCCCGACCTCGTCCACATGGACACCCGGATGCTGATCCGCCGCGGCGTCAAGGTGTGGATCGAGTCCGTCATCCTCCACGGCCCGTTCCACGGCGACGTGCACGCCGGGAACCTGTGGGTCCTCGACGACGGACGCATCGCGATGCTCGACTTCGGCATCGTCGGTGAGCTCCCCGAGTCGTGGCGGCAGATCCTGCGCGACATGTTCTACGCGACCTTGATCGACGGCGACTTCTCCCGGATGGCCCGCGGAATCCGGGGCCTCGGCTACGCGACCGACAACGACGCCACCGACGACGAGATCGGACTCCAGGTGGCCGCCGCCCTCGCACCCCTGCTGGGCCGGGACCTCGGTGAGCTGCGGCTCAGCGAACTCATCATGGCGCTGATCGGCATCGGCAAGAAATGGGGCGTCGCCAGCCCCGAGGAACTCGTCCTGTTCGGGAAGCAACTCGGCTACTTCGAGCGGTATGCCACGGAACTCGCCCCCGGCTGGGTGATCGGGCAGGACCTGTTCCTGTTCCGCAACGTCTTCCCGGACGCCGTCGCCGCGAAGGCCCTCGAACTCGGGGTCGAACTGCCCGACGAGTGACGCGAGCTCGCGGCGAGGGATCTACTGCCCGGTCAGTGAATCCAGCACCGAGGCCCGGTGGAGGGGGTGATCCGGGAGCCGGTCGGGTGTCAGAATCCAGTCGTTGCCGGTCCACGGGTCGGAGACGGTGAGGACCCCCGACGTCGGAACCTGCTGCGCGATGCGTGCGAGCACCGCGACACCCGGATCCGAATCCGCCGAGGCACTGTCGCCGACGATGATCAGCGACGTCCCGACCGCGGGACCGTGATCGGCGAGGTGCACGATGCGGGCGGCGTCCTCAGCGCCGTACCCGTGCGGGAAGTCGCCCAGGATCACCAGCCGCGGCTCCGGCAGCGTGTCGCGGATTCCGCTGCGGGCCGCCATTTCGGCGAGGTCGACGCTCTCGGACAGCGCGGTGAGGCGGGCGGTGATGTCGGACGCCGAGGACACGACCGGCGAAGCCAGACGTGCGCCGAGGGGTTCGGTGAACGTGCGCAGCGAGCCGCTGAGGTCGACCACCTCCAACCGCTGCGCCGGCGCAGGTGACGCGACCAGCATGCGCGCTGCCAGCGCCGCGACCACCGGTGCGGCCTCGGCAGCATCGCCGACGATCCAGAGCGGACGCCCCAATGGGTAATGGACGCAGAACGGCACCCGCAGCTCACCGAGATCGGGTGCGGACAACTCGCCGAGCCTCAGCCCGTCCGTTACCGCGGTGGCGGTGACCGGGCTCGTCCAGGCGGCGGATTCGAAGGTGGCCAGCGACCGCGGCAGCAGCGGGTCGATGGCGCGGAGTTCGTCGGCCAGTTGCGAAGTCTCGCCGTCGAATTTGCGCTGCGCCTCGGCGACGAGGGCATCGCACCGCTCCTGCGCCCTGGCCTGCGATTGCACGACCGCGGGACTGTTGCGCGTGGACGGGTCGGCCACCGACTCGGACAGTTCGTCGTCCAGCCGCGCCTGCGCGTAGTCGCGGGAGGATCGGAAGGAGGCCGCGGACCGGGCGGCATCCTCGAAGATCATCCACGCCCTCTCGAACGAGTGGGCCGGGTCGAGCGGGATGCCCGCAGGACCGGGTGTCGCCGGAACCTCCTCGGCGACAGGGTGCGTGGGTTCGTCCACCTCGACGCCGTGCCGGGTGACGAGTTCGGCGAGGCCGCCGTCGTATCCCTGCCCGACGGCCCGCACCTTCCACTCGGTGCCGCGGCGGTAGATCTCGAGGCAGATCGCGGCCGCCTCGGAACCGACCAGCGGGACGTCGAAAACGACCAGGGGAAGACCATTTTCGTCGGCGAGCGTGGCCGACAGCCCCTCGCGGGCCAGCGTCGCCCGACCGTTCGGGGACGCCGGATCGACACTGACCACGCAGAGCACGCCCGCCGCAGCGGCGTCCACCTCGTCCAGCTGCAGCCGGACCGTTCCGTCCGCGTCGAGTTCCACCCCGGCGGCGCGGCGCTGGTTGTAGAACACGAAATGGTCCGAGGACAGCGTGCGCAGATCGCCGTCCACGATCAACGCGGAGACGTCGATCGGCGTCGCATCGACTGCGCGGAAACTCAGTACGCGCGACGGCAGCGGGGCGTTCTGCCCCGGAACGAGGTGGACCGTCACCGCCGCCCCTAGACGCCGAGGAAGCGGGCGAGTTGAGGCGCGGCCTCACCGGCGTGTTTGGCCTGAATGCCCTCACCGATGGCCTGCAGCTTCCACTCGCCGCCCACTCGGTACACCTTGGCCATCACCATTCCGGTGAACGGCATCCCGCCCTGCAGCGTGAACCGGGCGAGTTCGGCCGACGACGTGGTGTCCACGAGGCGGCAGAAGGCGTTCTTCACCTGCTCGAACGTGTGCCCGCGGTACGACGTCACGATGAACACGATGGTCGAGATGTGCGGCGGAATGCGAGTGAGGTCCACGAGGATCACCTCGTCGTCGCCGGCGCCCTCACCGGTGAGGTTGTCGCCCTGATGCCGGATCGACCCGTCCTTCGACGTCAGCTGGCCGTAGTAGGCGACGTCGACCATGTTGTTGTCCGCGAACAGGACCGCCGACGCGTCGAGGTCGACGTTGGCGGAACGGTTCCCGAACATGCCGCGCTTCTCGATCGGGTCCCAGCCGAGTCCCATCTGGATGTACGTCAGTGCGACACCACCGTCCTTGCGGAGCGTGACCTTCTGTCCCTTGGAGAGACTGACCGGTCGTGCCTTGGTGAGACTGACCTCGGCCGGAGCGGACGGGGCGGCGGGTGCGGGGGGTGCAGCGGGAGCCGGGGGCGCAACCGGTGCGGCGGGCGGCGGGTAGGCGGCCTGCGGTGCCGGTGCGGGCGCCGGCGGCTGCTGGACGGGAGCGACGGCGGGTGCGGGGGCGTCGTCGACGGACACGCCGTGATCGGTGACCAGTGCGGCGAACCCGCCGGCATAGCCCTGCCCGACGGCCCGCACCTTCCAGGCGCCCTGGCGTCGGTACAGCTCGAGCGCGATGACGATCGACTCGGAGTTCAGCCCCTCGATCTTGTACTCGTACAGCGAGTTTCCGGCGCCGTCGGCGACCCGGGCGGTCGGCGGCGCGGAGCGGCCGAAGCTACTGGTGGCGTCGTCGAGCGTGATGACCGCGCGCACCTGCGCGATGTCGGCAGGCACCGCGCCGAGCGACACCTTCAGCGAGGCCGCCTGCCCGGTGGCTCCTGGCACGAGTTGCACCCCGGGACCGGTCGGCTGGTTGAAGAAGACGAAGTCGGCGTCCGAACGGACCTTCCCCGAGTCCGTGACGAGCAGCGCGGACAGGTCGGCGGCGGCCGTCAGTTCGAGGGAGACGATGACGTCGTCGACGCTCAGCGGGCCGTTCTGACCCTTGGCTAGCGGAGTGGACACTGCGGTGGTTCCTTCACTGTGGGAGCGTCGGGTTTGTCCCGTTTGGTCTGTTTGCCTACAACCTACAAAAGAGAGCCGACGGCCGTCGTCCCCGCACCCCGCGCGACACGGTCCGCGAACCAGCGCAGGATCTCCTCACCAGCGGCGATACCGCTGCTTCCGGTGACCGACAGGGTCGGGTGCTGCCAGTCGAGGGTTTCGAGTTCGCCGTGCCGGGGGCGGATGGCGGCGTCGGCGGCACTGAGCATGGTGGCGTCGAGGGCCCCGTCCCCGGCCGCCAGCACGGGCGCTTCCGGCGCGAGCACTCCGTCGTCGACGAGCCTCGTACGGACCTCCGCGACCGCGCGGCTCTTGCACACCGCGTCGGGCATCGTGTAGATCTTGCGGCCCTGCCGGGAGGCCCCCCATCCCCGGTCGACGCACCAGTCGTTCCACTCCTCGACGAAGCCGGCCGGCATCGCGTCGAGGTCCACGACCAGGTAGGAGAACAACTCGTCGGCCACCCGGGACGAACGCACCCAGCTGTCGTCGATGCGTCGGCTCAGCTCGGCGCCGACCTCCACCAGCGAGGCTCCACCGTCGGCCATCGCGATGTCGACACCCGACCGCCAGCCCGCATCGGGCACCCCGTCGACGAGGATGTTGCCGCCGTTGGTCGTGATCGCGTACCGCCACGGCGCCCCCGGCAGGTCGATGCGCTGGAACTGGGCGACGGTGCGCGTGGTGGTAGGCACGACCACGGCGGACGCGGTGAGCTTCCGCAGCATGGCCTCGGCGGCCGACGTGACGTAGGACAGCGGCTTGCCGTCGTACACCTCGACGCAGAGGAGGTCCTCGTCGCCGGGCCGCTCGGCCACGTCACTCTCGATGACGGCGAGTTCCATGGCCCCGCGCGAGTAGATCATGGTGCGGTCGAGGTCGGTCGCGATCAGCGCGGTCATGTCACATCCTTGATCAGGCCCATACACGAATAGGCCAGGTCGGGGACCTCTTCGACGGGGACCGCCCGCGCGGCGGCGAGTAGCCGGATGTGTGCGTGCTCCGGGGCGTCGAGATCGCGGACGAGCACCCGCCACGGCACCCGGCGCAGCAGCACCCGGGTGGTCTCGCCGACGCCCGGCTTCACGAAGTTCACACTCGAGATCCCGTACTGCTCCCGGACCGCCTCGACGGACTTCCAGCCGTCCCAGGTGGGGGTGCGGTCCGACCGCAGCAGGTCCTCGACGTCGCCGGGAACGTGCTCACGCACATCCCCGAAGGAGGCGCCGACGGAATCGAGGAGATGATTGGACACGTCCTCGTCCGCCAGGTGCGCGTAGAACTTGGCGCCGTGGAAGTCGCCGGGTCCGATCAGTGTGTCGTTGAGGACGGTCCGCGACACCAGGCCCGACACGGTCGAGTTCAGGCACGCGGAGGCGATCAGGAAGTCGTCGCGGGTGCCGAACGTGCGGACGCAGTGCCCGGGATCGGCGAGGACGGCGAGGTCGTCGTCGAATTCGGCGCCACCGGCTTCGCGGTACTCGGCGAGTGCCTGCGACAACTCGCGGGCGATGGCGCCCTTGCCCGTCCATCCGTCGACGAACACCACGTTCGCGGGGTCGTGATGACGCGCAAGGTAGTCGAGCGCGACGGCGTCGATCCCCCGGTCGCGGACGATGGAGACGGCGTAGTGCGGCAGCGTCAACCCGTGGACGTCCCGCGCCCAGCGGCGCATGAGCACACCCACCGGGGTTCCCGCCCGCGCCAGTGACACGAGGGTGACGTCGCGGCCCCGCTCGGCCAGCACGAGGTCGGTGACCGTCCCCACGGCGCGCGCCAGCCGGATGGAGCTGTCCTGCAGCACCTTCTCGAACAGCTCGCGGTACTCCGCGTCGGGCTGGTACTCGATGGGCAGCGTCTCCGCGTAGTGGGACTCACCCGACTGGATTCGGCGCTCCCGCTCGGCGACATCGGCTTCGAGGTCGACGTGCGACAGGTCTTTGAGCAGCCAGCCCACCTCGTCGGCGGAGTACGAACCGAACGCCGGGCCGGTCAGCGGCGCCGTCACGTCGACGCTCCCGCACGTGCGGCGCGCAGCGACCGCGGGTCGGCGCCGGACACGACGGCCAGGAGCACATCCGTCCCCGACGCGGTGAGCACGTCGAGGAATCCGCCGGCCGCCGTGAGCCGGTCGGTGTCGGCCGCGGCGTCGATCACCGCGACCACGACGGCGTCCTCGTCCGGCCACTCGGCGTTGTAGACGAAACGCGGCTGCTCTTCACCGTTCTCGGGCGCTGTGAAACGGAATCCTCGGCGCAGCGGATATCCCGGCTGGTCGAGCACGTAGGCGGGTGACCGCGTGGTCGTCTGGAAACGAACCCGGACACCGGACGTGGCGAGCGCGTCCGCAATTCGCAGAGGCAGGTACATCAGCTCTTCGTGTCCGACGACGATCACCGGGCGCTGCGGATCGAGCCGGTCCCGGAGCACCGCGGCCGCCGACGCGACGGCCGCATCGAACTCCTCGGTGTCTTCCCGCAGGAACCCGTGCCGGCCACCTTCCGGAACCGCTGCGGGCCACGGTATGTCGGCGCGCTCGACGGCCCCGGTCCGCTCACCGACGGGGTTGAGCACCGGTTCCGGAAGGGCACCGACCGAGTCGATCAGGCCGTCGGGAAGCTCGGTGCGCCCCACCGCCAGACTCACGCTGTCGATCTGCACCCCCAGTTCGGCGGCGGCGGCGTCGACGGCGTCCCGGTGGCCCTGCTCGCGCATGTCGACGAGCGACGCCACGACGTAACGGCTGCGCGGGTTCTGCCGGTGCAGCGCGCGGATCGCGTCGACAGCGGTGGCGCCGGTGGAAATCTCGTCGTCCACGAGGACGAGGGGACGATCGCCCGTGAACAACTCGACGGACGTCGGCTGCAGCTGGTGGCTGGTCGCGTGCGAGTGCCCCTCCTCGAACCCGGCGGACGTCCCGATCTCGGGGACGTCCCGGCGCGTGGAGTGCAGGTAACACCGAGCGCGCAGCCGGGCCGCGACACAATGCCCCAGACCTGTTGCGGTCTCCGCGAATCCGAGCACCACGGGATCTGCATCCGGTCCGAGAACGTCGGCGACCAGATCGCCGAGACGGTCGCCCGCGCCGATCACGGCACCCGGGTCGGTGGGCACGTGCTTGCCGAGGACCGTCGAGACGAGCAGGTGGGCACGACGCGGGTTACGCCGCAGGCCGGGCTCGACGAGTTCGGGGATGGTCAGCCCCGTGCCCGAACCCACGTGGGCGAGCGTCAACCCCAGGTGTTCCGTGGCCCAGGGCACTGCGCGCACGGCAGTGGGTGAGCTCATCGGACGGCCAGTGCAGTCAGTAGATCCACGAACGTGATTCCCTCGTTTGTCACGCCGAACACCTTCGCCCGGACGAGTGTCTTCTCGGCCCAGCTGCGGTGCGGGCGCATTTCGTTCATCTTGTTGCGGTATCCCGACGCCTGGACGCCGCCGACGCCCTCGGCGCCGAGAATGTCGAGCGCATCGTGGTACTCCTCGTGCGTCACCGCGGACAGGGCGTGCACGGCCGCGACGTGCGTGGGGTGGATGACCGTCTTGCCCTGGATGCCGTTGGCGCGGTCGAGGGCGATTTCCCGCAGCAGACCGTCCAGATCCCGGCTGACCAGCTGCTGACGGAACCGCACCTCGTTGTGCTCCTCGAACGGCGTGGCGCGCAGGGTCGGCCGGAACATCCGCTCGTGGTCGGCGAAGTACTCCCACACGGGACCGGTGATGACGTGTCCGGTGTCGTCGGCGCGGCCCAGGAAGTTGACGATGCCGGCAATCGCGTCCGCGACCACCCGCACGTCGTAGATCGTCAGGTCGCGGTCGCGGCGGATACCGAACGTGGCACACATGTCGGTGGCGCCGATGCGCACGGCGAGGATCCGCTCGCGGTGTTCGACGAGCAGTTCACCGATCTTCGCGAGTTCGTCGTCGCGGGTCTCCCGGTGCACCAGTGCCGGCGATTCGAGCACCGGCATCGCGTACAGGTGCTTGCCGAGCCGCTCCGACGCCGCGGCCAGCTCGTCGAGGAATGCACGTCCCGTCGCACCACCGAACTTGGGGATCACGAATCCGGACAACACCTCGACGCCGGTGGTCAGCAGGTCGGCGATCCGCCGAAGGTCCTCGGCCGCCCGCACCCGCACGAACAACTGCATCCGCGCACCACCGTGGACGGCGAGCCGATCGAGCGCGTCGACGGCGTTGAGCAGCGCCGCCTCCACCTGATCGTCGGCCACCGCGTCCTCGAGGTCCAGGACCATCGAGCAGACTCCGTCACCGGACCGGCGAAGGATCGTGTCCGCGAGGTCGGACCTCGTCGCAGGCACGTACAGCGTCGCGCCCAGCGCGACGGCCAGCACCGTGCGATCCTCGTCCGGCCCGAGAGCGTGCGGAGCGTGCAGGAACAGCCGGCCGTGCGTTTCGGGATCGAGGTGGTGGAAGTGCCGCACGTGCCGCACCGCCGCCGTCGTCGCACCTGGCGGCATGTCTTCGCTAATGCTCATCGTTCCCCCGTGTCATCGCTGTCCTGTGTGTCCTCTCATCTTCTGAACCACCTCGGCGATGAACGCCGACACGGCATCGAGCTGGGCGACGTACGCCCAGTAGTCGGGATGCCTCCCGGTCAGTGTCCCTGCAATTCGGTCTATCCGCTCGAGCTGAGCGTCGAGGACCGATCCCCATTCCCGCACGAGACCACGATTGACAGCCAACATCTGGGCGTCGCGGAGGCGAAATCTGATCTCGTTCTCCTTGGCCCGTGGGTTCTCGCGGACCTCCCGCAGCAACAGCAGGCGATCGGTGACACCGTCGACGTTCGCCTCGGCGTCGACCAGATGGGTCCGCGCGGCGGCGGTCAGATCCAGCGCCCCCTCCGGATTTCCGGCGGTCAGAGCCTTCTGCGCCTGCTGCAGATCGGTTTGCGCCTGCTCGATGTGCCTGCGGCTCTCGCGGTCGTTGTGGACGAGATCCGCCGAACTGGCCGCGTTGAACTCGCGCAGCAGGGCGGAGTAGGCGGGCGCCAGCCGTTCCGCCCGCGTCTGCACCGCGGCGATCCTCGTCGTCACCGACGACACGGCGTGAGCGGCGTCCAGTTCCTTGGACGGGGCCGCGGCCAGTGCCTTCTCGAGCGCCGCCGACACCTCCCGCACGCGCGCTGCCGCTTCGCGGACCGGATTGGCGCCACGGGCGCCCTGCAGCGCCACGACCGCGGCGTCGAGTGCCGCTCCCCGGTCGCGCACCGACGGGTAGCCTGCGTACGCGCCGCCCTCGGTCTGCACCCGCTGCTGCGCCGCGGAGGCGACCTGAAGCGCCTGCTGGGCGAGTTGGGGTACGGCCGCCAGCATCGCGGTCGACTCCTCGAGATGGCCCCGATATGTGCGATAGAACTCGTCGAGAGACTGCGTCGCCGCCACCAACTGCCGCGTCACCTGCTCGTACGCGGCGGCCGCCGCGGGTGTCTGCACGTTCTCGAATTGGTCTTCCGCCGCCAGATACGCCGTCGCGGCCTGGTAGCACCCGTCGCGAACCGGTTCCCAGGCCCGCCGGATTCCGCGTTCCGGAGTCAGCTGGTCCGAGGCGTCCACGGCCGCGGCGGCGATGCTCTGCCGGTTGTCCATATCGAGAAACGCTGCGACCATCGTGTCGTGGGCGCGACGAGCCGAGTCGTCGCCCCGGGCTCTTCCTCGGAAGCGTCCCGCCCATCCGCTCGTCACGTCCTGAATCGTACTGGTCGGGCCGACAACACCGAGTGGTCCGGAATTGCCTGTGCACAAACCTGTGGACAGTTCGCGGGATGGGACAAGTCGGACAAATTCATTATCGTGGTGTTGCACGACGAACCCGGAACTTCGACAGTTGTCGAGGGTCCACCCACCTCCTCTCGAAAGGACCCCTGAATGGGCGTCAGCTTGACCAAGGGCGGCAATGTTTCTCTCACGAAGGAGGCGCCGAACCTGACCGCGGTGGCTGTCGGACTCGGATGGGATGCCCGCTCGACCACCGGCACCGACTTCGACCTCGACGCCAGCGCCATCGGTGCGGGCGCCGACAAGAAGGTCGTGTCGGATCAGCACTTCGTGTTCTTCAACAACTTGCGCTCCCCCGACGGCTCGATCGAGCACATCGGTGACAACACCACCGGTGCGGGCGAGGGCGACGACGAGGTGATCAACGTCAACCTGGCGGCGGTCCCCGCGAACATCGAGAGCATCCTGTTCCCCGTCTCGATCTACGATGCGGAGACCCGTTCGCAGTCGTTCGGTCAGGTCCGCAACGCCTACATCCGCGTCGTCGACCAGGCCAACGGCAACGAGCTCGCCCGCTACGACCTGTCCGAGGACGCGTCGACCGAGACCGCTATGGTTTTCGGCGAGCTGTACCGCAACGGTGCGGAGTGGAAGTTCCGCGCCATCGGACAGGGCTACGCGTCCGGGCTGGCCGGTATCGCCCGCGACTACGGCGTCAACGTCTGACAGTCGTCACGTTCTCCAGCCGGGGGAGGGTTTCACGGCCCTGACGTGAAACCCTCCCCCGGTGCTCGTCCACCTGCAGTAGCCACCCTGCATGCCCACTAGAGAAAGGCCACGCTTCGTGGTTCTGCGAATATTCGGTCTCTCCTTCGCCGTGACGGTGATTTCCATCATCATCGCGGCGCTCTACGGAGGCCCCCAGGCCGTCCTCCTCGTGGTGATCCTGTCGATCCTCGAGATCTCACTGTCCTTCGACAACGCCGTCATCAACGCCACCGTGCTCCGCCGGATGAGCGAGTTCTGGCAGAAGATCTTCCTCACCGTCGGCATCGTCATCGCGGTGTTCGGTATGCGTCTGGTCTTCCCCCTCGTCATCGTGTGGCTCGCGTCCGGCCTCGGCCCCGTCGCCGCCCTCGACCTGGCTCTCAACCCGCCTGCCGACGGTGCCGCGTACTTCCCCGACGGCAGCGCCAGCTACGAAACGCTGCTCACCGACGCGCACCCGCAGATCGCGGCGTTCGGCGGCATGTTCCTGCTGATGCTGTTCCTCGGCTTCATCCTGGAAGAGCGGGAGATCACCTGGCTGTCCTGGCTGGAGAAGCCCCTTGCCCGCGCGGGCAAGCTCGACCAGCTGGCCGTCATCATCGCCGGCGCCCTGCTGCTGATCACCGCCGCGTACATCGCCCCCGCGGACACGGTCTCCACGGTGATGATCGCGGGCGTCCTCGGCATGGTCACCTACATCGCCGTCAACGGTCTCGGTGAGTTGTTCAACACTCCGGGGGAAGACGAAGACGGAGAACTGGTCGAAGGGTCCAAGGGCGGACCGACCGAGCTGGCCAAGGCCACCGGTAAGGCCGGGTTCTTCCTGTTCCTCTACCTCGAGGTCCTCGACGCGTCGTTCTCCTTCGACGGTGTTATCGGCGCGTTCGCGATCACGTCCGACCCGATCATCATCGCCCTCGGCCTCGGCTTCGTCGGCGCGATGTTCGTCCGGTCCATTACGGTGTTCCTGGTCCGCAAGGGCACCCTGTCGGACTACGTGTACCTCGAGCACGGCGCCCACTGGGCCATCGGCGCACTGGCCGTAATCCTGCTGGTGTCCATCGGCTACCACGTCAACGAGAACGTCACCGGACTCGTCGGCGTCGCCCTCATCGGTGCCGCCTTCATCTCCAGCATCGTCCGCAACCGCAAGGCCGTCGCGACGGCGGGCCAAGCGGAAGACGACGTGGACGAGCAGAACCCGGTGTCCGTCGGCTAGGTTCTGCCTGTACTCACATCCAGCGGCAGTGCTCGTGACTCGGTCACGGGCACTGCCGCTCGACACTGGAAAGGGCACCCATGGGGCGGCTGCTCGACAAGTCGAAGAAGGTGGTGGAGGCGCAGCTCGCCGGAACCACCATCCGGGCGATACAGGGTTCGATGATCGCCTACGAGGGCAATGTCAGTTTCAAGTCGGCAGGTTTCGGTGGCGGTGACGGGGTCCTCGCCGGAATGAAGAGGCGCGCCACGGGCGAGGCCCTGTCGCTGATGGAATGCTCCGGCCACGGTGTCGTGTACCTCGCGGTGGGCGGTCAGTACGTCTCCGTCGTCGACCTGGCGAACGAGACCCTGCAGGTGGAATCGCAGCAGCTGCTCGCCTTGAGCGGCAACCTGAACACCAACGTCACGTTCACCGGACTACGCGGCGGGGTCGGCGGTCAGGGCCTGTTCACCACGACCGTCTCCGGCCAGGGTCAGGTGGCACTGCTGTCGGCGGGCGGGCCACTCATCCACCTCGAGGTGTCGCCGCAGTACCCGCTGGTGGTCGATCCCGACGCGTTCGTCTCGGCGCGCGGGCAGGTGACGCAGTCGTTCGTGACCGACGTGTCGTGGCGCAGCGCCGTCGGCCAGGGCAACGGTGAGGCCTTCTCCCTCAAGTGGGACGGTCACGGCGTCGTCTCCATTCAACCGGCAGAGCGGTGAGCCCCATGGTCTTCTCGAAAGTGAACTCGAAGGTCGTCAAGGTCGACGTCGGCGCCGCAGGCGGTGTGGTGGCGCGCACGGGTGCGATGTTGTTCTACACGGGTCAGGTGCAGTTCTCACCGCATCAGGTGCCAGGTTCCCAGTCGATGGCGGGCATGGGTGGATTCACCCGGATGGCCGGACGCATGATGCAGGGCGAGCACGAACGCACGATGCTCGCGCAGGGGCAGGGCGAGGTGCACTACGGTCACGCCGGACTCGAGGTGCATGTCGTCGACATGTCGCAGGGTGGCGCGCTGTGCGTCGAGGCGTCCCGGCTGCTCGCGCACAATGCGGGACTGCAGAGTTCGGTGATCTCCGTGACGAGTCAGGGCGGTGGTGGCGGCGGACGCGGCATGCTCGGCGCCCTACGCGGCGCGGCGGCAGGCGCCCTCTCCGGGACCGGAATGTTCACCACGCAGTTGTCCGGGTACGGGTCGGCGGTGCTGCTCGCACACGGCGGCTTCATCGAACTCCCTGTCGGCGGCCCGAATCCGGTGTTCGTCGACCCCGACGCTTTCGTCGGCACGTACGGGAGCGTCCAGGTGGAACTGAAATCCGCCGTCGGCTGGCGTGAGGCCATGGGTCGCGGGGTCGGGGAAGCAATGCAATTGCAGTGCACGGGTCAGGGCATCGTCTACGTTCAGGCTTCGGAGGAGAAACTGTGACCGCCATCCACAATCCGTCGACTCTCGGCGCCAGCGACAACATTCCCGACAACAGCTACGCATTCTGCATCGACCTCACCGCGCCCTGGTTCATCCGCAAGGGTGCGATGATCGCCTATTACGGTCAGATGCAGTTCCAGGCCCTGACCCACGGATTGCACGGCGCCGCACTGCACATGGTCGCCAACCAGTTCTCCGCACCGCTGTACATGGGCGACTATGCGGTGGCCGAAGGATTCGGGAAACTGATCATCGGCGACCGCGGTTACGACATCAACTCGTACGACCTCGACGACGGCAACCTCACCATCCGGGCGTCGAATCTCCTTGCATTCGAACCGGGTCTGGCCCTGAACCAGTCCATCGTGCCGGGATTCCTGACGCTCATCGGGACCGGCAAGTTCCTGGCGTCGTCCAACGGCCCGGTGATGTTCGCCGAGCCGCCGCTGCGGATCGATCCGGAGGCGCTCGTCGGGTGGGCCGACTGCCCGTCCCCGAGTCACCATTACGACCAGGGGTGGATCAGCAACTTCCTCGCGGCGGGCGCCCACATGATGGGAATCAACTCCGGGGAGGAACGGCAATTCGACTTCACCGGCGCCGGAACGGTTCTGATCCAGTCGAGTGAGAAGGTCCTCAGCGACACGCATGTCGTGCGCAGTATCGAGGGGCAGATCCACGGCATCACTCCGAGCGGTCTGCAACGGCTCAACGGCGTGATCGCCGCCAAACTGGCGGAGCAGCCTCGCTGACACCCAGGCGATTGACAGGCTGAGCGAAGAGTTGCGGCAGGGACGGGGAGCACTCTGATCTGTGTCAGGAAGTTCTGACACCGCATCCGATACGTTCCAGGAGGAACCGCATGAAGTCCGTCGTGACCAAGGCCGTCGCAACCGGTGGCATCGCCCTCGCAGCCCTCGGCATCGGAGCCGGCGTTGCCAGCGCCGACCCGGTGGGCCACAACCCCGCCCCGGCCCAGCAGCAGCAGGCGCCGCAGCCTCAGCAGCAGCACGCTCCACAGCAGCAGACCCCCGCGCCGAGCCCGCACGGATTCTGGTTCTTCGGCACCTGGGTTTCCCTGCCCTGATCTGCGTTCCCCTCGCAGGGCGAAGGTGCCCTTCGGCGCTCCCACGGCGCCGAAGGGCACCTTCGTATGTCTACCCGCGACGACTAGCGGGCGGGTCGCATACTCGGATTCGGGCCGAGAGTGATCGTCCGGGTTCTCGGCAGAAGTCCTATTTCCTTCCACCCCGCGGTCAGTGTGATCGTCCCCGACTCCGGGTAGTCGCTGATCCAGTAGTGCGGCGCGGAGTGATATTCGGACGCGTCCGCGGCGTCGGTCTTCGACGTCGAATGCGGGTGGCGTGGATCGGCGACACCCTCCATGTCGTCGACCTGCACGTTCACCGCGAGATACGACCACCGCGCCGAGGGGTCGTCGGGATCGTCCAGCGGACGCGTCTCGTGCCGCGCGAGATCAGCGGATCTGCCTCTCGCCGTCAACTCGATGCGCAGCAGCATGCCCGTCGGGTGCGCGACGACCTCCGCCAGTCTCAGGCTCAGGTCGCGGCTCGTCACGAGCTCCACCGGCCCGTGCACCACGATTCCCTCCGTGGCAGGCGGCGGTGCCGCCGGCCACCGTCTCCTGCGCATGACTCAATCGTCCCACCGGCTCCGACCGGCTGCCACAGCTACGTTTCGCACACTCAGGGCAACTGGGCCATGCCGTACACCTTCGTCGCTCGGACCCGGAGTACCTGCCGGTGCTCGGACACCATCGCGCGGCGGAACTCTTCCCAGTCGTCGTGCTCTTTTCCGGACGCGAGCCGGAACACGTCGACGAGCTCGTCCGCCGCCGCGTCGTGCGGATCGGCCGCGACCGCGCTCAGTTCCGCGTCTCCCTCCACGACCGCGTAGCTCCAGAAGTCGGTCGCGCTGACGTGCAGCGAGACCCGCGGGTCGCGGGCGGCGTTCCGGGTCTTGGCCCGATCCGCCGTCACCGACACTCTCGCGGTCTGCGTGCCGGGGTCCCAGGCATAGATCACGTTGGACAATTGCGGGCGCCCGTCGCGTTTGATCGTCGCGAGGACCGCACGGTTGTGTGCGGCGACGAGGTCGAGAAGGGGGCGCCGGTCGTCATTCGCATCGAGGGTCATGTCTCACCCAACCACGGTCACCGCGGAGGTGTTCCCGTGCGGAGTCGCGGCTGCCCCTGGTCGCAGTCCAGGGCCCTACCGACGAGTAGGGCACCGGGATCGGAAAAACATTGGCCGGTAACGTGTTCCAGGAAATCTCAGGATACTGACCGGTACACATTCTCGTGTGGGATCTGCGGTTCTTCTCGGGTACGCTCTCGTGATCCCGAGCCGGAAGGACCACACGTGAACGACTCATATCTCGTCATCGGCGAAACCACCGTGGCCCGACGGGTCTGTGCATCCCTCCGCGAAAGGGACTTTCACGTACGCCATCTCGTCGCCCCCGACGACGACGAACTCCGCCTGGCGATGGCGGACGAACCTTGCGGTATGGCCGTACTGGTGCGGGACGACGTCGTCGCGCTGCGCTACGCGCTGGCCGCGGCGCACATCTCCGCGTCGATCCCGTTGGTGGTGACGATCTTCGACCGCACGGTCGCGGACCAGCTGTCACAGCTGCTCCCGCAGTGCGAGGTGACGTCACCGGCAGACCTGGCCGCACCGACGCTCGCCGGTCCGTGCCTGGAACCCGAACTCGTCGCGGCCCGGCACGCGGGCGAGCACATGCTGACGGTCCGCATGATCGACGGCCACCCGGAGGGCGCGCACGTCGACCTGCCCCGGCGGAACTGGTGGCGCACCGCGGCGACCGGCGCAACCGGACTGTTGCGGTCGCACGACATCGGCACGCGCATCCTGCTCGGTGGGCTCGCGGGACTCCTGGCGGTCCTGTTCGCCGACTGGCTGTGGCTGATGCTCGGCCAGCACGTGGCACCGCTCGACGCGTTCAACGAGGCGGTGCGGGTGGTGACCACCGTGGGCCCGGGAACCGATACCCACGGCAGCCCCGCCTACGCGGTGTTCGCCTCGGTGGCGATGCTGTTCACCGTCGTCTTCACGGCCATGTTCACCGCCGGAATCATCGAGCGCCTGCTCGGCCCCCGGCTGGTCGGCCTGGTGGGCAGCCGCGTCCTGCCCCGCTCGGGTCACGTCATCGTGGTGGGCCTCGGCCAGGTCGGGCTCCGGCTGTGCCGGGAGCTACAGGCCCTCGGTGTCGCGGTGGTGGGCGTCGAACGCGACCCCCACGCCAAGAACCTCCGGCTCGTGCGGTCGATGAACATCCCGACCGTCGTCGGGCACGGCGGCGACCGTGAACTCCTCGAGCGACTGGGCGTGGGCCGCGCCCTGGCGCTGGCAGCCGTCGGCTCCGACGACCTGGACAACATCGCGGTGTCCGTGGCCGCGCAGGCCCTGTCGCCCGGGCTGCGGCTGGTCCTGCGGGCCGGGGAGCAGGAGGCGATCGCCGAGACGCGGTCGTTGCTGCGGCTCGGCATCATCCGCGACGTCACCAGCCTGAGCGCCACGTACGTGGTGGCCAAGCTGATCGGCCTGCAACCGCAGGGGGTCGTGGCGGACGGCAGCCACCTCTACCTGGAGGTGCCGACGGCGGACACGTCCGAGCCCGTCTTCACCGAGCTGCCCATGTCGCCGCGGATGAGCTGCCGGCACCTCGTCACCGCGTAGCGACCTAGCCGGTCACTGCCAGCGCGTCGATCTCGACGAGCATGACCTCGTGCGGGAGGTCGACGAACACCGTGGTCCGGCACGGCAGCTGTCCGCTCGGCACGTTCGCCGCAATGAACTCTCCGTACACGTCGTTCATCGCGGCGAAGTCGTCCCGGGTGGTGAGGTAGACGCGGAACATCAGCACGTCCTCCACGCTCGCGCCGCCGGCTTCGAGGATCGCCTTGACGTTCTCGAGGGTGCGACGGGTCTGCTCGCGCACGTCGCCCTCCGCGATGTACTTGTTGGTGACGGGGTCCATGGGACCCTGCCCCGACACCTGGAGCATGTTGCCCTTCTTGATGCCCTGGCTGAACGTGTGCGCGGGGGCGGGGGCGCCTTCGGTGCGGATGACGGTGGTGTCGGACATATCGATTCTCCTGTGTGTCGTTACTTTTCGGGTGGACGGGGGACGGTCAGGGCTGGGCGCGGTATCCACAGTCGCGGGAGATCCGCGCCCCCACGGCCTGAAGGGGTTCGAGCAGGTCGAGGACGCGTTCGTAACTGAGCACGACGTCGGGCACCGAGACGGAGACGGCGGCGACGACGCGGCCGGACGCGCCACGGATGGGCACCCCGATGCAGTTGACGGACGGCTCGTTCTCCTCCTGATCGTGCGCCCAGCCCTGCTCCCGGACCATGCGGATCTCGTCGAGGTAGCGTTCGGGCGTCGTGATCGTGTTGGCGGTGCGGGCGGAGAAGTCCATCGAGTCGACGATGGGCCGCAGTTCCGAATCCGGCAGGTCGGCGAGGATCACCTTCGCGACCGCGGTGGAATTGAGGTTGGCGCGCAGTCCGATTCGCGAGTACATCCTGATCTGGTCGTGCGATTCGAGTTTGTCGATGTACACCACGTCACCGCCCTCCATCGCCGCGAGGTGTGTGGTGCGCCCGTATTCGCGGTTGAACGCGACGAGGTGCGGTGACGCGATGCGCCGGACTTCCCGCTGATCGGTGGCCTGCGCGGCGAGCTCGAAGATGCGGGAACCGAGGTGGTACTGGTTGCTGTTGTCGCGGAACGTGAACCGCTCGTCGGACAGCGTTCGCAGCAGCCGCAGCACGGTGGTCTTGTGGACCCCGGTGGATTCGGCCAGCTGGTCGAGATTGGCGGGACCGTTGCCGAGTTGCAACAGCAGGTGCAGGGCGCGGGAGACACTCTGACTCATCCGTTCACTCCACTTTCTCGGGGGGAGAAACCTTTGGCGGTGACGCTCGTGGCCGCCCAGTCCGATTCGGAGCACCGGAGCAGCTCGTCCAGCAGTTCGGCGGGCGGCGGTGGCGCCGAGTCCGCGGCCACCGTCAGGGTGGCGGCGGCACCGATGTGTCCGCGGCGCAGGCACCGTGCCTGATCCTCGCCGCGCACCACACCGCTGAGATATCCGGCGGCGAAGGCATCGCCCGCGCCGACGGGTTCGACGACGTCGACGCGGAGCGCCGGAACCGCCACACTGCGGCCACTGCGGTCGACGGCCAGCGCCCGGTGCGCTCCGTCCTTGACGACGACGGTGGCCGGGGCGGGCAGGATGAGCCGCAACTCGTGCGGATCCGCGGTGCCGAGAACGCGCAGGGCCTCGTCGGCGCCGACGAGAACCAGATCGGCGAGATTCGCCAGTTCCACGACCATCCGCGGGTCGCCGTCCGGCCACAGTTGCTCACGCCAGTTGACGTCGAAGCTGACCACACCGGAGATTCCCGGCCGGTCGCGGAGCAGTCTCCGCATCAGCGCGAGGCACGAATCGGACAGGGCCGGTGTGATTCCGCTGCAGTGGACCACGGCGGCGCGGCCGAACAGGTCCGCGACCGCCGGCCTGTCGAGGAAGCCGGGATCCATGGCCGACGCCGCCGAACCCGCCCGGGAATACAGGCTGTCCGTTCGCGGCTCGCCGTGCTCGTCGAGGGCGGTGGATTTCGAGTAGTGCCCGGTGGGCCGGTCGGGATCGACCTCGATCGCGCGGACGTCGACACCCCGCGCCTGCAGTTCGGTGCGGATGAGGGTGCCGAACTCGTCGTCGCCGAGGCGTCCGACCCAGGCGGCGGGGACACCCAGCGCGGCGAGCCCGGCGGCGACGTTCGCCTCGGCGCCTGCCAGGTGGAGTGTCGAGTCCGGGGCCACCAGGACCATCGCCTCACCGAGGCACGCGACACCGGACTCGGGGGTGGGGGTCGATTCCTGCACTTGTTACCTCTACGACTGCTCGGACCGGCACTGGAGTTGCGTTTCGAGAGCCCTCGCCCCGGCGATGCATGCCACACCGGACCGTTGACGATGACCCAGGCCAATGCTAGACATAGGTGACTCAAAAACGCAATCACCGTTGCATACAGCGCAACGTTGCACTTCACGACCCTCCCCCCGATGAAGACCAGCCCCACAGAACCCGAACGACAGGATCGACGATGACGATCAGCGGACCGGACACACTCGATTCCGGCGCCTTGGCGGAGCTCGACGAGCTGCACTTGTCCGACGTGGACAAAGCTCTCCCCTCCGCGGCGAACGGCCTCACCAAGACCGAGTTCCTCGGAACGCAGCCGCGGCTGTCCGCCTTCAGCACACCCGTCATGGTCCTCGACGAGACGGCCATCGCCGGCAATCTCGACACCATGGCGGCCTGGTGCGAGGCGCACGGGGTCGACCTCGCTCCGCACGGGAAGACGACGATGTCTCCGGTGCTGTGGGACCGGCAGATCCGCAGCGGCGCGTGGGGAATCACGCTCGCGAACTTCGGTCAGCTCCGGGTGGCGGTGCGATTCGGCGCGCGCCGGGTGCAGATCGCGAACTCGCTCGTCGACCCGACCGCGCTGCGGTGGCTGGCCGAGCAGATGGACGCGAACCCGGAACTCGAAGTCCTGATGTGGGCCGACTCCGCGCAGACGGTCGACGCGATGACCGCGGCGCTCGCGGACGTCACGGTGGTCCGTCCGCTGCCCGTGCTCGTCGAACTCGGCGGAGCGGGAGGACGCACCGGCGCACGCTCGGTGGCCGAGGCCGTGAAGGTGGCCGAACGTATCGGCGAGAGCCCCGCCCTCCGGTTGGCCGGCGTCTCCGGTTACGAGGGCGCCCTCGCACACGATGCCTCCGAGGAGTCCCTCGCCCGGGTCCGCACCTACCTCCGGTCGATGGCCGAACTGCATCGCCGGCTCGAGGCCGAGGGTCGCTACCCCGAGGGTCGGGACGTGTACGTGACCGCGGGCGGCAGCGCCTACTTCGACGTGGTCGCCGAGGTGCTCGCCGAACTTGCCGGCGGCAGAACCAAAGTGGTGGTCCGCGCCGGCGCATACATCATCCACGACGACGGCTTCTACACCGGGATCTCACCGTTCGGCCGCAGCGAAGACAGGCAGGCGCGTCGTCTCACGTCGGCGATGCACACGTGGGCCCGGGTGGTGTCCCGCCCCGAGCCGGGCCTCGCCCTGCTCGACGCCGGCAAGCGCGACGTCCCGTTCGACGAAGGACTCCCCACCGCGCAGGTCGTCGCCGGCCAACTCGGGGCGACGCCGCGGCCCCTCGACGGCACCGAAGTGACCGCCGTCAACGACCAGCACGCGTTCCTCCGGCTCGATCCCGCACGGCCCGAACACGATCTGCGTGTCGGGGACGTCGTCCGGCTCGGTCTCTCCCACCCGTGCACCGCGTTCGACAAGTGGCGCTGGATTCCCGTCGTCGGTGACGACTCCGACGATCCCGTCGTCGTCGACCTGATCCGCACCTTCTTCTGATCCCCCGGCCGAGGACTCACATCATGACCACTCTGATCCGTTCCGCCACCGTCGTCGACGGTTCGGAGGCGCCGCGGTACCGCGCCGACGTGCTCGTCGACGGAGACCGGATCGCCGAAATCCGGCCCGAGGCAGATCACTCCGAGACCGGACGCCCCCGCGCGGATCGGGTGATCGACGCCGACGGCCGGGTGCTCGCGCCCGGTTTCATCGACATGCACGCCCACTCGGATCTGCAGATCCTGCTGAACCCCGAGCACCCGTCGCGGATCACCCAGGGCGTCACCACCGAGGTACTCGGTCAGGACGGGCTGTCCTACGCGCCCGTCACCGACGACGTGCTCGCGGTGGTCCGGCGCAAGATCGCGGGGTGGAACACCGATCCCGAGGATTTCGACTTCTCCTGGCGGAGCGTCGGCGAGTACCTCGACCGACTCGACCGCGGTATCGCCACCAACGTCGCATATCTCGTCCCGCACGGGGTCGTCCGGGCGCTGGCGGTCGGCTGGGACGACCGGCCGGCGACACCGTCGGAGATCGTGGAGATGCAACGGATCGTGGCGCAGTCCATGGCAGAGGGTGCCGTCGGGTTGTCCGCGGGGCTGACCTACACGCCGGGGATGTACGCGGACAACGAGGAGTTGCTGGCACTGTGCCGGACCGTCGCCGAGTACGGCGGCTACTTCTCCCCGCACCACCGGTCCTACGGCGCCGGCGCCATGGAGGCCTACGCCGAGATGGTCGACCTGACGTCGCGGGCCGGGTGCGCTCTGCATCTCGCCCACGCCACGCTGAACTTCGGACCCAACAAGGGCCGCGCCCCGGAACTGCTGGCCCTGCTCGACACGGCCGAATCCGCGGGCGCGGACATCAGCCTCGACACCTACCCCTATCTTCCCGGCGCCACCACGCTGTCGGCGATCCTGCCCAGCTGGGCGTCGGCGGGCAGCATGGAACAGACGCTCGATCGACTCCGGGATCCGGTTGCGCTCGAACGCATCCGGGAACATCTCGAGGTCACCGGCTCCGACGGCTGCCACGGGGTGATCGCCGAGTGGCACACGCTCGAGATCAGCGGCGTGCAGAACGCGGAACTCGACGACTACGTGGGGAAGACCGTCGCGGACATCGCCGCCGCCGAGAACCGCGACCCCTTCGACGTGTGCATCGACATCCTGATCCGCGACCAACTCGGCAGCGGCATCCTGCAACACGTCGGCCACGAGGAGAACGTGCGCGCGATCATGCAGCACCCCCGGCACACCGGCGGCAGCGACGGACTGCTGGTCGGCGCGAAACCGCACCCGCGCGGGTGGGGAACGTTCGCACGCTACCTCGGGCACTACAGCCGCGACCTCGGTCTGATGTCCCTCGAGGAGTGCGTCGGTCACCTCAGCGGCCGAGCCGCGACGCGGTTGCGGCTGGTCGATCGCGGCTTCGTCCGCCGCGGCTACGCCGCCGACCTCGTGCTCTTCGATCCGGAGACGGTCAGCGACACCGCGACCTACGCGCAGCCGCGCCAGGCCGCGGCCGGTATCACCCACGTATTCGTTCGTGGCCGCCTCGCCCTCGAGGACGGCCGCCTGACCGGCGCGACCGCCGGAAGATCGTTGCGCCGCGAAGAAGGAGGAGCAGTTCGATGACCGAGATCGACATTTTGCGTGCCGACCGGGTACTGACGGTGGTGCGAGCGGAGACCATCCCCGACCCCGCGGACCTGTGCCACGCCCTCGCCGAGGGCGGAATCCGGACGGTCGAGTTGACGTTCACCACGCCCGATGTGCTCCATCATCTCGGTCGCGCCGCCGACGCCGCAGCCGCGGCAGGCAGCATCCTCGGCGTCGGAACCGTGATGACCAGCGATCAGGCCGCCGCAGCGATCGACGCCGGCGCCCGGTTCCTCGTCACCCCCGGCATTCGACCGGACGTCGCGAAAGTCGCGACGGGACGGTCGGTTCCCGTCTTCCTCGGCGCGTTCACCCCCACCGAGGTGGCCATGGCCGTCGACCTCGGCTCGGCCGCGGTGAAGATCTTCCCCGCCAAGCGGCTCGGCCCCGACTACCTGTCGGACCTGCACGGCCCGTATCCCGGCGTCGAACTCCTGCCGTCGGGTGGGATCAACGATTCCAACGCCCGCCAGTTCCTCGACGCCGGTGCGCTGGCCGTGTGCGCGGGCACCAGCGTCGTCCCACCGTCCAGCGTCGAGGCAGGCAACTGGACCGACATCACCGACCGCGCACGATCGTTCGTCGCCGCGCTCTCGAACTAGTCCCACTCTCGCCCGACCCCACCCACCTCCCCTGGAGACGCAATGACGTCGTTCGTCGACTGGCTGCAGCACGACACAGCCGGACTACTCACTCTCGCAGCGGTATCCATCGCCGTGCTGTTGATCCTCATCATCAAGCTGAAGCTCGAGCCGTTCATCGCGCTGATCGTCGTCGGCGTCGGCGTCGCGCTCATCGCGGGAGTGTCGGTGGTCGAACTGGTCGGCACACCGACGTCGGCGGCCGACTCGATCCTGGAGAAGGGGTTCGGCGGCATCCTGGGGCACATCACCCCGATCATCGGTCTGGGCACCGTCCTCGGCGCGATGATGGAACGCTCCGGCGGTGCCGACGTCCTGACCGAACGGCTCCTGAAGTTGTTCGGGCCCAAGGGCGCTCCGCTGGCGATGGGTGTCACCGGACTCGTGCTCGGCATCCCGGTCTTCTTCGACATCGGCATCTTCATCCTCGCCCCGCTCGTGTACGTGGCGGCGAAGCGCGGCGGCAAGTCGCTGGTGATGTACGCGATGCCGATGCTCGCCGGCCTGTCCATGACGCACGCGTTCCTGCCACCGCACCCGGGCCCCGTCGCCGCGGCCGGTCTGCTGCACGTCGACATGGGCTGGATCATCATCATGGGTCTCGCGTGCGGTATCCCCGCCTGGTTCGTCAGTGGCGTCGTCTGGGGTAGCTGGATCGGCAAGCGGGTGATCATCGAGGTCCCGGACGAGTTCATCCCGGAGGAGAAGGAAGCCGACAAGAACCCGCCGCCGCTCTGCCTGATCTCGTTCATCATCCTCGTCCCGATGGTGCTGATCCTCGGTGCGACGGTCGGCAACGTGGTCCTCGAAGAAGGCTCGACGCTGCTGTCGGTCCTCATCTTCCTCGGCACACCCACGATCGCGCTGACCATCGCCGTCCTGCTGGCGCTGTACCTGCTCGGGACCCGGCGCGGAATCACGGCGCAGGAGATCGGTGCGATGTCCGCGGCGGCGTTGAAACCGGTCGGCATGATCCTGCTGGTCGTCGGCGCAGGTGCGTTCTTCGGCGCGGTGCTGCGGGCCACCGGAGTCGGGCAGGCCCTGGCCGACTCGATGGACGCACTCGGCCTCCCGGTCATCCTGTCCGCGTACCTGATCAGCTGCGCACTCCGCATCGCCCAGGGCTCGGCGACCGTCGCCATCGTCACCACCGCAGGCGTCATCGAACCGTCGATCGCAGCCGGAAACTATTCGTCCCCGCAGATCGCCCTGATCGTGATCGCCGTGTCGGCCGGATCCATCATCGCCAGCCACGTCAACGACGGCGGATTCTGGATCGTGTCACGGTATTTCAACATGTCGGTGAAAGACACCCTGAAGACGTGGACGGTGCTCGAAACCATCCTGTCGATAGTGGGCTTCGCGATGGCCTCGCTGATCTGGGTGCTGGTCTAGCTCCCGGAATCCGCGTCGCGCAGCGCCCGCGCCGCACCGGCGAACGTCCGCACCTGCCGGTCGTCCCAGACATGGGCAGGCACACCGCCACCCAGCAGTGTGCGGACGAGTGCGGGGTCGTCGCCGATCGGCACGTCGCTGCCCGCGATCACGATGTTGCCGTAGCGGCGGCCCTTGAGCATGGCGGGATCGGCGATGATCGTGGTGTGCGGGAACACGCTGCCGATGGTCGCCGCCTCCCGGCGCGCCAGGACGAGGTCGCGGGTGTCGCCGCAATTGACCGCATAGATCCCGCCGGGCGCCAGCACCCGTCGCACGTGCCCGGTGAACTCCGTCGTCGTCAGCGGCGCCGGAGTCGTGTTCCCGGCGAACACGTCGCGCACGATCAGGTCGCGGCTGGACTCCGTCAGCGTCTCCGTGACCGCCCGCGCCTCACCCACCCGCAGTCGCAGCAATGGTGCCCGCGGGAGGTCGAACCATTCGCGGACCAACTCGGCGAGTTTGCCGTCGAGTTCGACCACCACCTGCCGGGCGTCCGGATACCGGGCGGCGAGATGCCGGGCAAGTGAGCAGGCGCCCCCGCCGAGGTGCAGGGCCCGCACCCGCTGATCCGTCCCCCAGTGCGAAGCGACCAGTTCGGCGATCCACCGCATGTACTCGAAATCGAGGTGCGTCGGGTCCGACAGGTCGATGTGGGAACTCTCGACCCCGTTCACCTTCAACACCCAGCCGTGCGGATTGAGGTGGTCTTCGGTGAGCTCGCAGGTGCCCGTGTCGATCGGGTACACACCGGCGACGGGACCCCCGTCGGCTGTCCGGGCAGCTCGACCGCCGCGCTGCCTGCCCATCGTCCGTCTTCCCTACTGCTCGCGTCGTCCGCTCGCGTCTGCTGCGAGAATCGTCCTCCCACGATACCGGGACGAGACACGGGTGACCTACCGTGGTGACGCGCACGAGAAGGGAAGACGATGGAACCTCAGGAAGTCGACTTCGCGCACACCGAAGGCGCTGCGAAGCGACGTCGCGAGAAGGCGATGGGACTCGCGCGGTACGTGTGGGATCGCGGAATCAGCGGTCAGGAACTCCTCGACCTCACCGATGGCACGCTGCGGAAACTCGCCCGGGCGGCCGGGTCGAACCCGCCGAGCACCATGGAGACATGGCTGACCGTGGTCGAGTTGCTCGACCAGAAAACGGCGTGGGCGGAGCGCCACCCCGACCATCCCGCCGCCACCCCGGCGCACCGCGACGAGAAGATCATGTGGGTGAAGCCGCCGATCGTCCCCTGGACCTCCTGACCCGTGAGTACTTATCAACCGCCCGCGGTTAACAAGTACTCACGGGCGGAGCATGAGGATGCGGTCGTCGCCCTCCCCCGGATCGCCGCGCCCGTCACGGTTACTGGTGCTGAACCAGACGGCACCGTCCGGTGTCGCGACGACGGTACGCAGTCGCCCGTACTCTCCGTCGAACAGCGACTGCGGTTCGCCGAGCGCGCCGTCACCGGCCACGGGGATCCGCCACAGTCGTTCGCCGCGCAGCGCCGCGACCCACAGCGCGCCGTCCTGGAACGCGAGCCCGGACGGGGACGCCTCGCCGGTGGACCATTGGACCACCGGATCGACGAAGCCCGCCTCGTCCGACCGCCCCTCGACCTCCGGCCATCCGTAGTTGCCGCCGGGTTCGATGAGGTTCACCTCGTCCCAGGTGTTCGCCCCGAATTCGGTGGCCCACAACCGGTCGGCGTCGTCCCACGCGAGGCCCTGCACGTTGCGGTGCCCGAACGACCAGACCGGTGAACCGGGGGTGGGGTTGTCGGCCGGGATCGACCCGTCGGGGTTGATCCGCAGAATCTTGCCGCCGAGTGAGGACGGGTCCTGGGCGCGTGGCCGGTCGCCGGCTTCACCGGTGGCGACGTACAGCTTGCCGTCCGGGCCGAATGCGATCCGGCCGCCGTCGTGGATCGATCCGGCGGGGATGCCCGTCAGGATCGGGGCCGGCTCGCCGAGGCTGCGGCCGTCGAACCGCAGGGCGACCACCCGATTGTCGTCGTCGGTGGTCAGGTACGCGTAAATCGTTTGATCCGTTGCGTAGGCCGGTGAGACGGCCAGGCCCAGCAGTCCCGATTCGCCCCGCGCCGCCACGCCGGGCACCTCGCCGATCACAGTCGTGTCGCCGTTCGCCTGCAGGTGCCGGATCGCGCCGCTGTCCCGTTCCGCGATCAGCGCCGTCCCGTCCGGCAGGAGCGCGATCCCCCACGGCACGACGAGGTCCGCGGCGATCACCGTGGGCTCGCTGCCTCCCGGCGCGGCGACCGCGGTACTCGTCGACGGCTGCGCGGAAGTCCCCTCGGACTGGCAAGCCGCACACGTAACGGCCACCAGCAACGCCGTGGCCGAGAAAAGTCGCCGTCCCATGGGTGTCCTCCCGTCACGCGACCGCACCCTGTCCATCCTCCCCCAGGTGAGTGGCAAAGTGTCCTCGACCACGCATCGCCACTCACGTGAGGAGGTGACGGCGGGTGATCCTTCCGCAGAAGATCGCGCAGGGGATCACAACCGTCGATCCGGACGAAATCACCGAGGACGACGCCCGCCGCGCCGGGGCCGCCTCCGTCGCCGAGGCGCTGGCCGCGCTGCGTGGCACCCCTGGACAGCCGGTGTACCGCATCGGCCTCGAGTGGGTCGGCGAGGATCCCCGCATCGCGCTGCGCAGCGACGACGACCTCGCGGCAACACCCGACGACCTCTGATCGGTCATTCGCCGCGCTTAGACTGTGCTCCATGGCCACTGCGGGCGATCTGAATCTGGAGCGGTACTTCGAACGGATCGGGTACGACGGCGACCGATCCGCGACGACGGCGACGCTGAACCAGCTTGCCGCACATCACGCCCGGTCGATCCCGTTCGAGAACCTCGACCCGTTCCTCGGCACACCCAACCGGCTCGACCTGCCGTCACTGCAACAGAAATTGGTCGAATCACGAAGAGGCGGTTACTGCTTCGAGCAGAATCTCCTGCTGCGCGCCGTCCTGGTCGAGCTCGGATTCGACGTGACGCCGCTCGCCGCGCGGGTTCTGTGGGGATCTCCGATCGATGCGGTCACTCCGCGCTCGCACATGCTGTTGCTCGTCGACGTCGCCGGCGAGCGGCGGCTCATCGACGTCGGGTTCGGCGGCATGACGCTCACCACCACGCTGCGCCTCGAACTGGACACCGTGCAGGACACGCCGCTGGAACCGTTCCGGCTGGTCGACGTCGCGGGCGACTACGCGATGCAGGCACTCGTCGGTGACCAGTGGCGGACCATCTACCGGTTCGACCTCACCAGGCAGTTCCCCGTCGACTACGAGGCCCCCAACTGGTACCTGTCGACCTGGCCCGGATCGCATTTCGTGACCGGACTGATGGCGGCGCGAGCGACGGAAGACCGCCGCTACGCCCTGGCCGGTACGCGACTGACGGTGCACCACCTCGGCGGGACGTCCGAGCGGCGCGACCTGGCGACCGTCGACGAACTGCGGGACAGCCTCGAATCCGATTTCCTCATCGACACGAGCGGACTGGCCACACTGGACGCGGCGTTCAGCCGGCTCCGGCACGCCTAGCCGCCCGGTAACATGACGGCGTGTGCGAAACAGGTGGCTGCTGAGGTGGCCGAGCAGCCGGCGTCGGGGGAACGATATTTCCTCGAGTCCCTGGACCGTGGCCTGACCGTTCTCGAATGCTTCGACGAGCAGCACCGGGAACGCACGCTGAGTGAGGTGGCGCAGGCTGTCGGGATCACCCGGTCCACGGCGCGCCGCATTCTGCTCACCCTGGTGGACAAGGGTTTTCTGCGTCTCGACGGACGCAGCTTCTCGCTCACACCCCGGGTGCTGCGGTTCGGCTTCTCGTACCTCGCCGCGCTGCGACTGCCGCAGGTCGCCGACCCGCACATCGAGGCTCTCGCGAAGGAACTGGGCGAGACCATCTCCGTCACCATCCTCGACGGTCCCGACGTGGTGTACGTGGCGCGGGTCCGCTCGCCCAGGATCATTCGCATCTCGATCACGGTGGGCATGCGGTTCCCCGCGTACGCGACGTCCACGGGACGGGTTCTGCTGGCCGGACTTTCGGCCGACGCGCTCGACGACTACCTGAAGGCCACCGAATTCCAGTCCTTCACACCCCACACGATCTCCGACGTCGAGCAACTGCGCGCCGAGGTTCGGAAGGTCGCCGCCGACGGCTGGTCGATGTCGGAGAACGAGCTCGAGATCGGCATCCGCGGCGCGGCCGTTCCCATCCGGGATAGGACGGGCGCCGTGGTCGCCGCCCTCAACTCCTCGCTGCAGGGCACGCAGTACACGCGGGACGACGTCGAGGTGTCGGTGGTGCCGAAACTCGTTGCGACCGCGGAGCGGATCGGTTCCGACCTGTCCCTCGGCTGACCGCCATGTTCAGTGTGCGTTCTCGAGCTTCGCGGGTGTGGCGGCGTCCGAGGTGTCGGCACTGGCATCGGGCTGCAGTCGCCATGCGATCAGGGCGCTGACGATGCAGCCGCCGGCGAGGTACACGGCCACGAGGTGCCAGGACCCGCCGCTGGCGGTGACCAGGGCTGCCGCGATGAACGGGGTGAAGCCGCCACCGATCGCGCTGGCCACCTGGTAGCCGACGCCCGCGCCGCTGTAGCGGTACTCGGCGCCGAACATCTCGGTGAACAGCGGCTGCTGCACGCTGACGACCATGTCGTGCGAGATGTTGACGAGGAGCACGGCGAGGATGACGGTGCCGATCATCGACCCGTTCTCGAGGAAGATGAAGAACGGGAACGCGCACACCGCGCCGATCAGGGCGCCGAGGATGTAGACGCGTCGCCGGCCGTGCTTGTCGGACAGCCACGCGAACAGCGGGATGGTGCCGATACCCACGGCACCGACGAGCAGGCCGACGTTGAGCATGAAGTTGCGCTCCATCCCCAGTTCCTGGGTGGAGTAGCTCAACGCGAACGTGGTCACGATGTACATCGAGAACAGTTCGGCGAAACGCAGACCGATGATCTGGAGGAATGCCTTCGGGTGGTTGCGCAATGCCTCGACGAGCGGAATCCGCTTCTTGTCCTGCGCGGTCTGCTCCTCCTCGACCTTCTCCACCTTCTCGACGAATTCGGGGCTCTCCTGCACTCCGGCGCGGATCCACAGGCCGATACCGACCAAGACGACGCTGGCGACGAACGGAACACGCCACCCCCACTGGCTGAACGCGTCCTCGGTGGTCAGGTTGCTCATGAGCATGACGAATCCGGTGGCGAGGATGAGCCCCACCGAGTAGCCGACCTGCACTCCGCTGCTGTAGAACGCCTTCTTCTTCGGCGGCGCGCTCTCGACGGCCATCAGCGCGGCCCCGCCCCACTCGCCGCCGACGGCGAAGCCCTGGATGGCGCGCAGGGTGACGAGCAGGACCGGTGCCCACCAGCCGATCGACCCGAACGACGGCAGCAGCCCGATCAGGGCGGTGCTCGTGCCCATGATCAGGACGGTGAGGATCAGCATCCGTTTGCGTCCGATGCGGTCGCCGTAGTGGCCGAACACGACGCCGCCGAGCGGCCGGAACAGGAATCCGACGCCGAACGTCGCGAACGCGGCGAGCGTCCCGATCGCCGGGCTGACGTTCGGGAAGAACTCCGAGTTGAAGACCAGAGCCGCGACCAACCCGTAGAGCAGGAAGTCGTACCAGTCGATGACCGCGCCGACGAAACTGCTCAGCGCTGCTCTTCGCGCCTGCTTCTCGGCTGCCGGGGTGAAGGCGTGATCGCTCATTCCGATGTCCCGTCTACGTTTGCGCCGGACAAGTCCCGTTCGTATACCGAACGCATGTCCGCTAGTCGAATAATGTGACGGTAGCCATAGCGTTTCCGCGTTGTCAAGAAGACGCAGATGCGTGGTACTGCCGTTTCGTCTATCTCGCCGGCCCGAAATTCACCGAATCGGCGGTTCCAGAGCCCCCACGACTCGTACACACTTTTCCGAATCAGCGACGCACATCACACCCGGAGTAGCGCCGAAGGGATTTCTCCATGTCAGGAACCACCGATCCGCAGCTTCAGCACACACTGAAGAAGCGGCACCTCTCGATGATCGCTATCGCGGGGGTGATCGGCGCAGGCCTCTTCGTGGGCTCCGGGGTCGCGATCCGCGAGACGGGCCCCGGTGTACTCGTCGCCTACGCGCTCGCAGGAATCGTCGTCATCCTCGTGATGCGCATGCTCGGCGAAATGTCGACCGCCAACCCCGAGACAGGATCGTTCTCGGCGTACGCCGACCGCGCGATCGGCCGCTGGGCCGGCTTCAGCATCGGCTGGCTCTACGCGTGGTTCTGGATCATCGTCCTCGGCATCGAGGCGACGGCCGGTGCCGTCATCATGAACCGCTGGATCCCCGACGTCCCGCAGTGGAGTTGGGCACTGATCCTGATGGTGTTGCTGACGCTGACGAACATCGCGTCCGTGAAGTCGTTCGGCGAGTTCGAGTTCTGGTTCGCGTCGATCAAGGTCGCGGCCATCGTCATCTTCCTGGTGCTCGGCGTCCTCGCGATCTGCGGAGCCCTGCCCGGCGTCGAAGCGCCCGGGCTCACCAACCTCACCGGCCACGGCGGATTCTTCCCCAACGGGGCAGGTGCCGTGTTCGCGGCGGTCCTCGTGGTCGTGTTCTCGTTCTTCGGCGCCGAGATCGCCACCATCGCCGCCGGTGAATCCGCCAACCCCGTGGCGGCAGTGCGCAACGCAGTGCGTTCCGTCGTGTGGCGCATCCTCATCTTCTACATCGGCTCCATCGCCGTCGTCGTGACGCTGCTCCCCTGGGACGACGCCTCCGTCGCGCTGAGCCCGTACGTCGCCGTGATGGACTCGTTCGGCATCCCGGCGGCGGGCAACATCATGGACGTCGTCGTGCTCACGTCCGTGCTGTCCTGCCTGAACTCCGGCCTGTACACGGCGAGCCGCATGATCTTCTCGCTCTCCCGCCGCGGCGACGCGCCGGCCTCGTTGTCGAAGATCGGATCGTCGGGCGTTCCCCGCCAGGCCGTCCTCGTCTCAACGGTCGTGGGATTCCTGACCGTGGGCCTCAACTACCTGTACCCGGACACCGTGTTCCTGTTCCTCGTCAACTCCTCGGGCGCGATCGCCCTGTTCGTATGGCTGGCGATCTCGGTGTCGCAGCTGCGCATGCGGCGCAGCCTCGAGGCAGAGGGCAAGGATCTGTCGCTGAAGATGTGGCTGTTCCCGTACCTGACGTGGTGCACCATCGCCGCCATCATCGCGCTCTGCGTCGGCATGCTCGTGCTGCCGGAGACCAGGAGCCAGATGTACGTCTCGATGGGACTCGCCGTGGTCGTGGTCGGAATCGGGATCTACCGCCAGCGCACGCGCGGGACCACCGACGAGACGCCGGATCCCTCGACCTCCGGCGAAGCGGTCGACGCCCTCCGCCCCTGAGCTCGAATCGGCCGGGCTGTTCGTATACCGAACAATAGTGCGCTCTCGGAACTCGGCGTACAGTCCCGCCGAGGAAGGCCGGACCCACCGGCCCGAGGAAGGACCGAAGCTCATGAGGTGGGCGATTCTCGGCGCGAGCAACATCGCTGCCACACGCGTGCTCCCCGCGTTGCGGGAGTGCGGGCAGACCGCGGCAGTCGTGCTCAGCAGCGACGCGGCACGCGCCGAGGACTACCGGAGGACCCACGACATCGAGTCCGCCACCGGTGACCTGCGCGACGCGGTGGGCGGGGACGTCCAGGCCGCCTACATCTCCTCGACCAACGACAAGCACTTCGACCACGCCATGGCCGCGATCGACGCCGGTCTGCACGTGCTGTGCGAGAAGCCGCTCTCCTTCGACGTCACTCAGGCGCAGAAGATGGTCGACGCGGCCGCGGCCGCGGGGGTGGTCTTCGCGACGAACCATCATCTCCGCACCCATCCCGTTCACCGCGCGGCGCGAAAGTTGCTGGCGGAGGGTGCGATCGGCGACCTCCTGTCGGTGCGCGTCAGCAACGCCATTCTGCTGCGCCAGGCCCTGCGTGGGTGGCGCCTCGACGGCGTCGGCGGCGGGGTCGTCCTCGACCTCGCGGTGCACGACATCGACACGCTCCGCTTCGTCACCGGAATGGAACCCACCACGGTGACGGCAGTGGGCGTGTGCCAGGGACTCAGCGAGGGTCCGGCGGACGCCGTGATGACGAGCGGCGTCCTCGGCACTTCCACCCTGTTCTCGCTCCACGACGCATACACGGTCCCGGGCGCCGTCACCGGATTCGAGATCCACGGAACCACGGGCACTCTCGTCGCAGGCGATTGCATGCGCCCCGATCCCACCGGAACGCTGCGGATCGTCGCGGACGGCCAGGACACGACCGTCCCGCTCGAGACCGTCGACAACCTGTACGCACCAGGGATTCGGGCGTTCGTCGACGCAGTCCGCGGGGACGGTGAACCCGTGGCAACCGGACACGACGGACTGCGTTCGGTGACCGCGGCACTGGCGGTCCTGCAGTCGATCGACGAGGGCCGGACGGTGCGCCTCTGAGGAGAGGCCGCTACATGATCAGCCCGCTGGGGCGACGCCGCAGCGGCGACTGTTCCTGCACGGGCATCGAATTCGGCGGCACAGGGTAGGGTGCACCGGCGTTGAGCGTCCCCGCGGCCACGTTCGGCCCGCACTGCGCGATCGCCGCCTGCAGGCGTGGTCCGGGGTCCGTCATCGCGGGAACGCCGGCGTTCGGTGCCGACGAGAAGTCGAACGCCGACGTCATGTCGCCGACGGCGCCGCGGCGCCACTCGGTGAGATTGGGGACGGGCACACCGAACCGCTTCTCCAGCAACCGGAGCTGCGACGTGTGGTCGAACGTGTCGGACGCGACGAGGCCGCCGCGACTGTACGGCGAGACGATCAGCGACGGCACCCGGAAACCGAGACCGATCGGACCCGGATTGTTCTCGCTCTCCGACACCGTGTTCAGCGGAACCGTCAGATATTCACCCGGGGTGCCCGGCGGCGGTGTGGGCGGGGTGACGTGGTCGAAGAAGCCGCCGTTCTCGTCGTAACTGATGATCAGCGCGGTCTTCTCCCAGATCGCCGGGTTCGACGTGAGGATGTCGAGTACCTCGACGATCCCGACCGCGCCCGCGGCCGGGGGCAGCGCCGGATGCTCGCACGTGAAGATGTTGGGCACGATCCAGGACACCGCGGGCAGCGTGCCGTTCGCGACGTCGGCCCGGAAGTCGTTCGGGTACGTCGGATCGAGACCGCGGCGAGCGAGTTCCGAATTCGGGTCGCTGTACTGCATGAAGCAGCCGAGCATCCCGTCGAGCGCGACACTCGACACGGGGCCGAGGTCCTTGTTGGCGTACACCTTCCAGCTGACGCCGGCCTCCTGCAGGTTCTCCGGATAGGTGCGCCAGGAGTAGGCGAACCTGGGGATCACCGTCGGCGTCTCGACCAGCGGCCCGCCGGCCAGCCCGTCCGGGTCGATCGTGCCCGTCATCCAGTACAGCCGGTTCGGGTCCGTCGGTCCGAGCACCGAGCAGAAGTAGTGGTCGCAGATCGTGAAGGCGTCGGCGAGGTCGTAGTGCACCGGGATGTCGGCGCGCGTGTAGTAGCCCATCGTCGCGGGACCGTTCAGCGGCCCCTCGTGCGCGATGTGCACCGGCATCCACCGGTCCATCGCGCCGCCGTTCCACGCGTCGTGCTGCGGACCCCACGAATGGGTGGGGTCGTTGATGCATTCGCCGTCGAGGTGCGTGCCCTGCGTGGTGTCGAGCCGGAACGGGTTGAGAAACCCGGTCGGGGTCGGACCGGCACCCGGCGTCCAGCCGTACTGCTGCCACGCCGGGGACGGGTCGTCGAAGCCGCGCACCCCCGACAGCGTGCCGTAGTAGTGGTCGAACGAGCGGTTCTCCTGCATGAGGTAGACGAAGTGCTCGATGTCGTTCAACGACCCGCTACCGCCCGGGGCCTGCGCGTAGGCGCGGTCGATCACCGGGCCCGCCCACGAACTGAGGAAGGCGGCGCCACCGGCCGCAGCGGCGGAGGCGAGGAACTTGCGTCGTGAGATGTCCGATGCCGGGGTCACGGATCGTGACGGTAGTCGCTGCGGACGCCGCCCGCCCGGCGAATGCGCAGGTTGCTCTACTGCGGGCCGACGGGCACGTCACCTTCCAGTGTGATGCGATGCATGACACGGTGCTGGGTGCCGTAGTCGCGGTTGGCGTAGTGCGCGGTGCTGCGGTTGTCCCACAGGACGAGGTCGCCGAGGCGCCAGCGGTGCCGCACGATGTGCTCGGGTTTGGTCAGGTGCGCGTAGAGGAAGTCGAGGATTCCCCGGCTCTCCGCCTCGGACACTCCGGCGATGTGGGACGTGAAGCCCGGGTTCACGAAGATGCCCTTGCGTCCCGTCTCCGGGTGCACCCGCACGACGGGATGCTCGACGGGCACGAGCGCGGTGACTTCCTCACCGTCCCAGACGTTTCCCTTGCCGCCACGCTTCTGCGCGAGGTAGTACCCGAACTCGCGGTTGCCGTCGTGCACCGCGGTCAGCTGATCGATCATCTGCCGGACCGGCAGCGACAGCGACTCGTACGCGAGTTGGCTGTCGGCCCAGTTGGTGTCGCCGCCGTGCGGCGGGAGGACGACGGGACGGAGGATCGACCCCAGTGGCGGTCGCTTCATGAACGTCACGTCCGTGTGCCACACGTCGGCGAAACCGTTGTCCTGGCTGTCGAGCGCGTACACCTCCTGCGCGACGTCGCCGCTGTCGTGGACGGGGTGCCCCGCGGTGAGCCGGCCGAGACGGCGCCCGAACTCGATGTGGCTCGCGTCGCCGAGTGACTGACCGCGCAGGACCAGCACCTTGTGTTCGGTCAAGGCCGAGCGGATCGCGGCCACCTCGTCGTCGGTGGCGGACGCGACGTCCAGGCCGATGATCTCGGCACCGAAGTGGGGGCCGAACTTGTCGAGCGTCAGCGACGGTGTTCTGGTTTCGAATGCAGTGCTCATGATGTCTTTCCGCGAGGGTGATGGTGCCTGGAGACGGGCGTACCGGCCCGGACCTGCGAACGCGGAGAATGCGTGAGGAATGACCGGATGCCGGAGGCTACCGAGGAGTGGACAGCACGCGGTACGCGCGCCGGACCATCAGCAACAACAGATGTTGGCGCACGTACGGCACAGGTCGACGGTGAGGCGTCGCACCAGGTGAGTCGTATGCACGACGCAATTCCTACCGGATGGGAGGGAAATGAGCAAGCTCGGGGCAATCGTCGGCGATCAGCTCCAGCGCGCCTGGCCGCCGTCGAGCGGGATGGTGGCACCGGACAGGTACCCGGCGTC
Source organism: Rhodococcus mengyinensis (assembly GCF_048381435.1). NCBI lineage: Bacteria > Bacillati > Actinomycetota > Actinomycetes > Mycobacteriales > Nocardiaceae > Rhodococcus > Rhodococcus mengyinensis. The sequence continues at coordinate 180,674 of NZ_JBLWIT010000050.1, forward strand.
GGGGCCGACGAGGAAGACGACGGCACGTCCGATGTCCTGCTCGCAATCACCGATCCGGCCGAGCGGGATCGACTTCACGAACTCGGCGGCCTCCTCGGGATTGTTCTCCGTCCACCATTTCAGGCCCGGGGACAGTGCGTGCGGCGCAATCGCGTTGACGCGGATTCCGTCGGGTCCCCATTCGCTGGCCGCGGTCCGGGTCAGCGAGCGCATCGCCTCCTTGGTGGCCGCGTAGAGCCCGTAGCCGCTGGTGTCCCACCGCACCGCCGAGGAGCTGACGAGGTTGATGATCGAGCCGCCGCCACGCGCCTTGAGGTGCGGGTAGCACAGCTGCATGAGGAACAGGGTGGCCACCGGGCCGACGGCCATGGCGCGGTCGAGAAGTTTCGGAGTGATGTCGAGGAGCGGTCCGAGTGCGCTCGCGTTGGCGTTGTTGACGAGAATGTCGATGCCACCGAACGCATCCACGACGCGGTCGACCATCGGGCCGAGCTGATCGCGTTTGCTGACGTCGCAGACGATCGGCTCGGCGATGCCGCCGAAGTCGGCGATGGCGGCGCACGTGTCGACGAGTTTCGACTCCGTTCGCCCGACCACCGCGATCCGGGCGCCCTCCTTGGCCAGCGCGAACGCCATGCCGGCGCCGACGCCCTGACCGGCGCCGGTGATCAGTGCGACCTTGCCGTCCAGTGTCCCCATCACGAGCTTCCTTTGCCGGGTTCCGTGTCGGCTGCCCACCGGTTGGACGTCAGCCGGAAGCTGGGAATGTCGGCGAGCGACATCACCGCCTCGTAGGTGCGCTCGTATCCGGTGTGGGCGATCCGCCATCGGCCGTCGGGTCCGCGGACGTAGCGGTCGGAGTAGAACGCCGCCCCGCGCAGCACCATGTCGTGTTCCGGGATCAGCACGGTGTCCGACAGATACCAGCGTCCGGTCGCCGTGTCGCCGTCGACGTCGATCTCCGGGTGACCGCAGTGGTGTTCGGTGATGGTCTGCGGCCCCAGATTCGACTTCATGAACTCGACGAGCGCGTCGCGCGACTCGAACGCGAGATGCTCACCGTAGTTCGCCGTTGCGTCGGGAAGGAGCGTGTCGGCGAACTCGTCCCAGCGTTTCGTGTCCAGGGCCCGCAGATACGCGTATTTGAGCCTGCTGATCGCGGCGACGGCCTCGAGATCCACGGAATTCACCCTTCGTCCGCCCCCAAAACTGACACCTGTTCTACCACGGATCGTCAGGTGTGGGGGCGGACTCGGGGATTACCGGCCGACGCTGCCCGCGGCGGTCATCGGCTGACGCTGCCCGCGTCGACCGGCAGGGCGACGGACGTGATGTAGCGCGCCTCGTCCGAGGCCAGGAACAGCGCGGCGTTGGCCACGTCGACCGGCTCGATCCACGGAATCGACAGCATGTTCATCGTCACGGCCGCCGCCGCGAACTCTTCGCGGGTGGGGTGCTCGAGGTCGGGCCGGAACGCCCGCCGCACCATGTCGTTCTGGATCATGTCCGTGTCCACGTTCGTGGGATGCACGCTGTTCACCCGCACCCGGTGCGGCGCGAGCTCCTTGGCCAGCGACCGCATCAGACCCACCACCCCGTGCTTGGCCGCGGTGTAGTGGGCGACGCCGACGAGCCCGCGCAGCCCCGCGATGGAACTCGTCAGGATCATCGCCCCGCCGCCCCGCTCGATCAGGTGCGGCGCCGCCGCCTTGCACGTCTGCCACACCCCCGTCAGATTGACGTCGAGCATCGTCTGCCACGTCTCGGCGTCGAGGTCCAGCGCGGCACCCGAGGACGTGATGCCTGCCGTGGCACACACGAAGTCCAGCCCGCCCAGCTCGCCGGCCGCCGCGGTGACCGCCTCGGCGAGCACCGCGCCGTCACGCACGTCCACCTGCGCAGTCACGATCCGGCGGCCGGTGTCCCGGACCAGTTTCGTGGTCTCCTCGAGATCCTCCGGACTCGCCGGTGGCGTCACCACCGTGCCGACCGGGCCACACAGGTCGACGGCCACGACGTCCGCGCCCTCCTGTGCGAACCGCAACGCCTGCGCCCGGCCGATCCCGCGTGCGGCACCGGTGACCAGGACGACTCTTCCGTTCACTCGACCTGTCATCTCTACACCTTCTGGGTCAGTCCGGCGTCGACCACGAGTTGTGTGCCGGTGATGTATCGCGATTCGTCCGAGGCCAGGAACAGCAGCGCATTGCTGACGTCCCGCGAGTCCAGCCACGGGACGGGCAGCATGTGGTTCGCCGCGAGGACGGGGACGACGTCGTCCCGGGTCGGATTCTCGAGGTCCGGCCGCAGCCGTGCCATCGTCTCCGGGTTCAGGGTCATACGGGTACCGACGGCGCCGGGGTGCAGCACGTTCACCCGGATGAACTGCGGTCCGAGTTCGTTGGCGAGGGTCCGGGCCAACCCGACCACGGCGGTCTTGGACGCCGAATAGTGGGCGGCCCCGGCCACCGCCTTGATACCGGCGGTCGAACTGACGATCACGACGGAACCGCCGCCGTCCCGCATCGCCGGGACCGCGGCCTTCGCCGTGTTCCACACGCCGGTGAGGTTGACGTCGAGCGATCGGTGCCAGACCGCGTCGTCGATCGTCCACGCCGGGCCGGGGTTGTCGCAGACACCCGCGTTCGCGACGACGACGTCGAGGGGCCCCAGTTCCGCGACTCCGGCGTCGACGGCTGCCCGCAACGCCGACGCGTCACGCACATCGGCGTGGGCGACGACCGCGCGCCGGCCGAGTTCGCCGACCAGCCTTCCGGTTTCGGCGAGATCCGCCTCGGCCGACGGCAGATCGACGACGACGACGTCGGCGCCCTCCTCCGCGAGCCGGACCGCGTGACTGCGTCCCATGCCGTTCCCGGCACCGGTGATGAAGGCGACCTTGCCTGCCATCCGTGACATCGGTTGTCCTCTCTAGTCCAGGCGGCCGGGAGTCGGGTAGCTGCGCAGGGAGAGCCCCACCCGCCCGTCCTCCACCGCGTCGTCGATCGATCCGCGCAGCGCGCCGCAGGTGGGGACGAACATCGAGTGCTCTCCCTCCTGCGCACGCCGGGCGAACTCCGGGCAGGTCTGCTCGGCGTCGCCCAGCCATTGCACGCTCGTGTGCGCCTCGCTGTATTTCTCCACGAGCACCGCGTTACCGCAGCGCCGGCATTCGACCGGAAGCACTCAGCTCACCGCCCCGGTGACACTGCGGGGCCCCGCCCCGGCTGCGTGCCGGGCGCCGACCCAGCCGAACACCATCGCGGGACCGATCGTCGCGCCCGCACCGGCGTAGTCGTTGCCCATCACGGACGCCGACGTGTTGCCGGTGGCGTAGAGCCCGGGGATCGGGTCGCCGCTGCTGCGGCACACCTGGCTGTGCTCGTTGCACACGAGCCCGCCCTTGGTGCCGAGGTCGCCTGCTTCCATCCGCACCGCGTAATACGGGGCCTTCTCCACCTCGTCCATGGTCGGGTTGGGCAGTCGCGGGTCGCCGTAGTACCGGTCGTAGGCGCTGTCGCCGCGACCGAAGTCGGCGTCGACCCCCGCGCGCGCGAAACCGTTGAACCGGGCGATCTCCGCGGACAGCGACTCCGCGGGAACGCCCATCTTCTGCGCGAGTTCGCCGACGGTAGCGGCGCGTTGCATCAGCCCCGTCTCGAACCATTCCGCGGGGAACTTCTGCCCGGGCATCACCCCACCGAACTGGTAGCGGCTCTTGGCCTTCGAATCGAACACGAACCACACCGGGTCGTGACCACCGGCGATCTGGTCGTGGACGAACGACACGTACGGGGACGCCTCGTTGGTGAACCTCTTGCCGTTCTGGTCGACGATCAGCGACGGCGGAATCGACCGCTCCGACACCAGGACGTGCATGATGCCGTCCGGCCGCCGGAACGACGGCATCCACCAGGCGTCGTCCATCAGATCGACGGCCGCGCCGACCTGCTCGCCGGCGACGATTCCGTCTCCGGTGTTGTCGGGTGAGCCGGCGCTGTAGTTGTCCTTGCCGCCTTCCCGGAGGAACCGCTTGCGCATCTCCTCGCTCTGCTCGAACCCGCCGGTGGCCATCATGACGCCGCGGCGGGCGCGCACGCGCAGTTCCCGTCCCCCGGACTCGACCACCGCGCCCGTGACGGCTCCGGATTCGTCGGTGACCAGACCCTTCAACGGGGAATTCAGCCACAGCGGAACCCCGGCCTCCTGGAGCGTGAGCCGCAGACGCCCGACGAGGGCCTGCCCCAGAGTCTCCATCCGCCTGCGCCGCAGCAACGCCACGACCGAACGCCAGCCGACACCCAGCGCGGTCCTGCGTCCGGCCCAGGTGCGGAAGACCATGTTGAGGTGACGGAACTCGGTGGACGTCATGTACAGCCCACCCGGCATCGCGAGGGAGTTCGGCCGCTGCAGGTCGCCGTCGGCGCCGAGCTGGTTCATGTCGAACGGCAACGGTTCGACCGTCCGCCCCTTCGGCCGTCCGCCCACGTTCTCGGGGTGGTAGTCGGAATAGTCCTCGCACCAGGAGAACCGGAGATGCGGGCAGTTCTGTTCGAAGAACCGCATCATGGCCGGCCCCTGCTCGATGTACGCGTCGAGGCGCTCGGCCGGCACGCTGTTGCCGACGATCGACTCCAGGTACTTCCGGACGTCGTCGGGGTCGTCGGCGCGGCCTTCACGGACGAGGATCGGCGAGTTGGGAATCCACAGGGCGCCACCCGACAGTGCCGTCGAACCGCCGTACACCCCGGACTTTTCGACGACGAGGGTGTCGAGCCCTCGCTCGGCCCCGGCGAGGGCGGCGGTCATGCCACCGGCACCGCTGCCGATCACCAGGAGATCTACCTCCCGGTCCCAGTTCTGCTCGTCTACGCTCATCGTGCACACCTTCCGAAGTGGTCTCGATCACACTCTGCCGGTGTCAATTGCTGTTTCCCACAGCCCTTCCCGCGGAGCGGGACACAGCGGCAGCGGGAGAAAGCGCGGCTATGTGGCCGCGGTGAAGATGCCGAGCCCGCCGCGGTACACCAGGAGCGGCGGCGCATCCCTGAGCACGTCCAGGCCGGTGACGCGCGCGACGACGATGGTGTGGTCACCGGCGTCGTGCTCGAATTCGACAGTGGCCTGCACCTGGGCCAGCACGCCGTCGAGCGCCGGGGCACCGTTGCGGGCGTGCGACCACCCGACGTCGGCGAACTTGTCGGCGCCGCTGGTCGCGAACGTCCCGCACACGTCGCGCTGGTCGTGGGCGAGGACGTTGACGCAGATGTGTTCGCTCGCCCGCAGCCGCGGCCAGCTGGTCGACGTCCGCGCGGGGCTGAACGACACGTACGGCGGGTCCAGCGACAGCGACACGAACGACTGGCACGTGAAGCCGTGCGGGCTCTCGCCGTCGTGTGCGGTGATCACCGTGACGCCGGTGCAGAAGTGCCCGAGCACCGACTTGAGCTCGGCGGGGTCGATGCGTCGTGCCGTCGGCGGCACGGGTTCTTCGGTTCGGGTCATCGTGTCTCCTCGGATCGACGGGTTGCGTTCAGCCTGGCCGCGGCGCCTGCAGGCGGGGAATGCCCCGTCCCGCCCAGCGGCAGGGTTTCGCGTGTCCGGCAGTCGGCGCACGGTTGATAGGCTCGGGAAATGCCATCGTCCGACCCCACACAGAGCTCCGGGTTCGCCGGCCTCCGATCGACGAGCTGGCCGGTACTCGGCATCCTGTCGTTCGGCGAGGAACTGTCCGGCTACGACCTGAAGAAGTGGGCGTCGTACAGTGTGCGTTTCTTCTACTGGAGCCCGTCCTTCAGCCAGGTATATTCGGAGCTGAAGAAGCTGGAAGACCTGGGATACGTGACGTCCCGGACCGTCGTGGACGACGAGGCACGGGTGAAACCCAAGCGCCTGTACAAGATCACGGACGCGGGCATGGCCGTCATGCGCAGCTGGGCGCGGGAGGCGCCGATCGATCCGCCCGTCCTCAAGCACGGCGTGATGCTGCGCATGTGGCTCGGTCACCTCACCGAGCCGGAGCAGCTCAAAGATGCCCTGAAGGAGCACATCTCGTACGTGGAGGGGATGAGCAGGCAGGCCGCGCTCGACGCCCGCGATTCCGACGTCGAACCGACGTGGGCGTTCGCGCACATGGTCAACAAGTGGTCCGAGCGGTACTACGCCGCCGAGAGCGAGCTCGCGAAGCAGATGCTCGCCGACATCGACGAGGCCGTCGAGCGGATGCACGGTGAAGGGACGCCGGAACATCCCGGTGTGCCGAAACCGACCGCATCGCATTCGATCCGGCGTTCCCGTGAGGCGCAGAAGGAGTACCAGGCCGCGATGAAGGCGGCACGGGACGCGGACGACGAGACGGAGCGCGAAGACTAGTCGGACGGAGTCCGCACCGGTTCGGCCACCAGATTCCGGAGCCGAGGCCACAGTTCCCGCCGCGCGGTCTGCGCCGCGGCCATCGCGTCGATCGTCAAGAATCCGTGGAACATTCCCTCGACCCGCCGGCACTGCACGGGAATACCGGCGTCGGCGAGCGCCGCGGCGTACTTCTCCCCCTCGTACCGGAGGGGATCGCGTTCGGCGGTGATCACGATCGCGGGAGGGAGCCCGCCGAGGTCCTCGGCCCGGACCGGGGCGGCGTAGGCGGGTACGGTCTCGCGGTGGGTCGGCAGGTACTGATCCCAATACCATTGCATCGCAGAGCGGGTGAGGAAATGACCCTCCGCGAACAGCTCGTAGGACTCGGTGTCGAAGACCGGTTCGATGACGGGGTAGAGCAGCAGCTGGCCGGCGACGGCGGGGGCCTCCCGGTCCCGGGCCATCAGCGCCGCGACCGCCGCGAGATTGCCCCCACTGCTGTCGCCGGCGACGAGAAGACGATCCGGATCGCCGCCGAACTCGCGGGCGTGCCGCGCGACCCAGCACGTCGCGGCGTAGGCGTCGTCCGCTGCGGCGGGCCACTGCGATTCCGGGGCGAGTCGATAGTCGACGGAGACGACGACGGCGCCGATCCCGTTGCACATCGCGCGACAGAAGCCGTCGTGGCTGTCGAGGTCGCAGATCACGAACCCGCCGCCGTGAAAGAAGACGACGACGGGCAGGGATTCCGCGGGATGCCCTGCCGGCGAATAGATCCGCACGGCAATCGGTCCGGCCCCGCCGGGGATCTCCCGGTCGCGCACACTACCGACCGGCTCGGGGTCGGCGACGGCCTTGCGTCCCGCCCTCGTCGCCGCCCGCGCCTGGGCGCCCGTCATGGTCTCCACCCGGGGGAAGTTCTCGTTCAGTCCCCGGAGGATGGTCTCGGCCTGTTCGTCGAGCGGCATTCGTGCTCCTTCGTCCCGCCTCAGGCGGAGTATCGGTCGGCGCGGCCGGCGGCCGGCGTCGCGGTCGCCATGTAGTTGCGCCAGGTGCCCTTGGCGGACATGCGGATCGGCGCGGTCAGGCGGTGATCGAGCTTGATCTGGCTGCTCGGACCGCACACGGAGATGGCCGCGACCACGTTGTCGTCGGTGCCCACCGGCACGGCGACGCAGCTGACGCCCACGAGATCCTCTTCCCGGTCGTACGCCGCTCCGCGCTCGCGGGTCTTCTGCAACTCGGCGCGGAACGCCGCGGGCGAGTCGATGCTGAAACGTGTGCTGCGGGGCAGACCCGCTTCGACGACGCGGTCGACCACGGACTCGGGCGAATGGGCCAGCAGCACCTTGCCGACACTCGTACAGTGCGCGGGCTGGCGGCCGCCGACGCGGGACGGCAACCCGACGCCGAACCGTCCGGCGATCTTCTCCAGGTAGACGACGTCGATCCCCTCGAGCACCGCGAGGTGCACGGCGTGCCCGGTGAGCCGGTGGAGTTCGTGCAGGAACGGCAGGGCGGCCCGGTGCAGACGGTCCTGGTGCACGGCCAGCGACCCGAGTTCGAACAGCCGCATGCCGAGTTCGTAGTCCCGGCCTTCCCGGCGGAGCCAGCGCAGCTGGACGAGACGTTCGAGCATCCGGTGCGCGGAGGAGCGCGGAAGCCCCGTGCGGCGCACGATCTGCGCGAGCGTGAGCCTGCCCGGGCCGTCGAAGGCGTCGAGGAGAAGGGCGGCGCGATCGAGGCCGGCGGTGGGGGTGGGGCTGAGTGTCGTCGTCATGGGGACCTCCGTAGCGGCGCTGCTCGGTGCGGCGACGCGGTGTGTGACTGGCGACACTTACTATAAATAGGCATATACCTATTTGCAATAGCGCTGGACGAACGGCCCCGAACAGCCCACAGGCCCGGCGCACGCATCGAGTGGATACACACACCGGGCCCGGACACCCGTTTACATCGCCGCCAGCGGCTCGCTTCCGGACCAGTCGTGGCCCCAGTAGCTGTCGGCGGTGATCTCCTCCGCGGAGTAGTACTTCTCGTCCACCTTCATCCCCTCGGTACCGAACTCGATGTCCCAGCCGCCGGGGGCACGCACGTAGAACGACACCATCTTGTCGTTGGTGTGGCGGCCGAGGGTCGAGGAGACGGAGAACCCGTCCTTGACGACGCGGTCGAGCGCCTGGCCGACGGCGTCGAGCGTGTCGACCTCCACCATGATGTGCACCAGTCCTGGCGCCCCGCCGTGCGGTGCCGGGCACAGCGCCAGGCTGTGGTGCCGCTCGTTGACACCCAGGAAACGCACCCGCATCGGACCGAACTCCGGCGGCGCCGGGATGCGGAAGGCGCCGCGGGGCAGGAAGCCGAGCACCTCGGTGTAGAAGTCGAACGCCCCGCTGAAATCCATCACCGGCAGCACCACGTGGCCGAGACCCTGCGCCCCCGTCACGAACTTCGCACCGAACGGGGTCACCACCGGGCTGTGGTCGAGGACGGCGCCGTGGAAGACCTCGATCGTCGCACCGGTCGGATCCTGGAACGTGACGACCTCTTCGACGCGGCGGGCGTCGGCCTCTTCCACCGACAGCGGTTTGACGGCGATCCCGGCGCCCTCGACCGCCTCCTGGACGCGAACCAGACCTGCATGATCGCGGACCTCCCACCCGATGGTGACGACTTCGTCCGTCTCGCCCGGCACGATCACGATGCGGGCCGCGCGCTCGTCCATGCGGAGGTACAGGGCGTCCTCGTCCGGGCCCGATCCCTCGGCGAATCCGAGCACGTCGAACCCGAACGTGCGCCACCGCTCCAGGTCGTTGGTCTGGATCTTGACGTAGCCAAGCCCCTTGATGTCTGTCATGTGTTGTCCTTCTGCTGTTTTCGAGGTCCGACGGCTGGTCAGATCATCGACTTGAGGTTGTCGGCCGGGTCGAGGCCGAGCGAGCTGAGCGCGGAGGCGTGGTAGACGGTGCTCGGCACGTGGATGGCGTGCGCCAGCCCGGCGTGCGCGTCCCGCCAGTACCGCTGCAGCGGCTTGTCCATGCGCAGCGCGTTGCCGCCGGAGCGGGCGAAGATCTGGTCGACGGCGGTGACCGCCCGCCACGCGGCACGCACCTGCGTCCGGCGCCCGGCCGCGCGGTCCTCGAACGTGACCTCTCTGCCCGACTCGACGAGGTCCCAGATCCTGTCGACGTTGGCGAGCAGTTCCTGGCGTGCGGCATTGATGTCGGCCGCGGCCTCGCCCACGGCGAACAGCACGTAGGGGTCGTCCTTGATCGCGGTGCCCTGCGCGCCGACGCGGTCGCGCTGGTAGTCGAGGTGAGCGGCCAAGGCGCCCTCGGCGATCCCCACCACGGCGGAGGAGATTCCGAGCGGGAACATCGTCGACCACGGCATGTTGTACAGCGTCTCGGTGCGCCCGAACTTCTGCACCGCGGTGCCGTTCATGACCTCGTCGGCGTCCATCACCCGGTAGTCGGGGACGAACGCGTTCCGGACGATGATGTCCTTGGAACCGGTGCCCTTGAGGCCGACGACGTTCCACGAGTCCTCGACGATCTCGTAGTCGCTGCGCGGCAGGATCATGTGCAGCATCTTCGGCGGCAGGGCCATCGCGCCGTCCTTGTCGCCGAGCATCGCGCCGAGGAAGATCCAGTCGCAGTGATCGGTTCCCGACGAGAACTGCCAGCGTCCGCTGAAGAGGTAGCCGCCGTCGACCGGGGTCGCGATCCCGGTCGGCGCGTACGGCGAGGCCATCCAGGTGTCGTTGTCGGCCGCCCACACCTCGTCCTGCACCTTCGGGTCGGCGAACGCCAGCTGCCAGGGGTGCACGCCGACGATGCCGCACACCCAACCGGTCGCCGGGTCGAGGGACGCGGCGGCCATGACCGTCTCCGCGAACTCGCGCGGATGAGCCTCGTAGCCGCCGTACGTGCCGGGCTGCAGAAGCTTGATCGGTCCGGCCTCACGGAGCTTCTTCGCCGTGTCGTCGGGCAGCCGGCCGATCCGCTCGGCCTCGGGCGCCTGATAGCGGAGCTGATCCGCGATCGCCATGATGTTGTCGAGAACCTCGTGGGTCATCTGTCGTGTCCTTCTTTTCGGAGCCGGGCTCAGGCGTTGGTGTCGAGCGGCACGACGCCGTTGGCGAGGTTGTCGGCGACTTCCGCCTCCCAGCTCTGCACCGCCCTGGTGGTGTCGATCTCGAATTCGAAGCGCTTGGTCATGTCGTCGGTGATGTCCTCGACGTCCACGTAGAACTGCTGGTACCAGCGACGCAGCTGGTACACCGGCCCGTCCTCCTCCGACAGCAGCGGGTTGTCGATGCGCGACTTGTTGAGCCAGATGTCGACGTCCTGCTTGAACCCGAGTTCCACGCCCTCGGCGAACTGCGCCGCCATGCCGTTCGCCACCTCGTCGGACAGCCCCTCGGGCTTCTTCACCATGGCGCCCCACTGCAGGACGAACGAATTCGCGGTAACCGGGTAGTGGCAGTTGATCAGCACAGTCTCGATCATCATGCCGTTCGCTTCGCTCCACAGCTTGTCGATCATGTAGGACGGGCCGAAGTACGACGCGTCCGAACGCAGCGTCGAATTGGGGTCGTCGTAGCTGGTGCCCACCGAGATGTCGTGGCGGGGCGTCGACTGCATGTACTGAGTGGCGACGTGCCCTTCGAAGACGTTCTTGAAGTATCGCGGGAACGAGAAGTGGACGTAGTAGAAGTGCGCCATGTCGACCACGTTGTCGACGATCTCGCGGCAGTGCGAGCCCTCGACGAGCAGCGAATTCCAGGTCCAGTCGGTCCATTCCGGGGAGCCGAATCCCTCGATCTCGGGAATCGTCACGTCGGCGGGCGGCGGGTTGCCCTGCGGGTCGTTCCAGACGTAGAGCTGCCCGTTGCGCTCGATGGTCGTCCAGGCCCGGGTCCGCGCCAGCGGCGGGACGCGTCGCGCATACGGGATTCCCGTGCACTTGCCGTTGCCGCCCCAGCGCCAGTCGTGGAACGGGCACGCGATGGAATCGCCCTTCACGGTGCCGTGCGCCAGGTTGCCACCCATGTGACGGCAGTAGGCGTCGAGCACGCTGAGAGTCCCGTCGGACGTCTCGAACACCACCAGCGACGTGCCGAACGCATCGACCTGATGCGGGGCGCCGTCCCTGAAGGTCTTCGCCAGACCCAGGCAATGCCACCCCCGCGCGAAACGCGTTGGTGCCGAACCCACTTCGATCATCCGGACTTCGTCGCCGTCAACGGCACTGTTGCGCGCCATGTCTACCTCCGCCTCGCTGTACGTCAAGAACACCCTCGGGGTGTGGTGTAGCTCATAGTCGACGCGACGGGTCCGCAGCGGTACCCGACTCTCCCACTCAGCGAGAGGCTTTCGTCTCCACGCCCAGAGCGGAAGTTCGGCGTCCCGATCACAGGGACCACACCCCCCGTTTACGGGCCGCGGCGACTACCGTGCGGATCACATACCCGGAAATTGGGAGGAACGATGGCCGCACTCATCTCTTCGCAGCGGTACACAGCGGAGGTTCGCCGGCTCTGCGCCGACGCCGTCCCGAGCGGGGTGGTCGTCGCACCCGAGCCGGGGTCGGCCGTCGAGCACGATTTCCTCCTGCTGCGACCGCACCGGTCCTCGCACGACGCCCTGTCCCCGCAGGTCCGGAGGGTGGGCGACCACGACCTGCTCGTCCGCTTCCGCAACCGCGACGAGCAGCTGGTCTTCGAGTTCTGGACGAACAGCTTCACCGGAACCCCGACGTCCGACGACCGGTCGGTGGACCTGCTGGAGCGCTACTGCGCCGAGCAGTTCCCCGGTACCCTCCGCAGGTTCCGCACCCGCATCCGGCGGGCCGTGCCGTCCGCAGCGGACTTCTCCGCGTCGCTGCAGCAGACGTACGTCCAGGACGGCACACGCATGGTGGACGTCACCGTCACGTGCACGCAGGGTGGTGACGTGCTCGCGCAGGCGTGGGCCACGTACGCACTCCCCGACTGATCTCGACCTCGTTCTCCCACGAATTGGTCAGCCGCGCAGGCAATTGTCTGCGCGGCTGACCAATGTCTGGGAAACTATCCCACCGGGTCGGCCAGCCTCGTCCGGGAACGGCTGAACTCGAAACCGCGGAACCCCTCCTCCGCGACGTCCGCGCAGATCCGCCCGTACGCGCCGAAGCCCCCGAGGTACGGCATGAACACGCGGGGCTTGCCCGGAATGTTGGCACCCATGTACCAGGAGTTCGCCAACGGGAACAGGGTCTGCGCGGCGAGCTCACGGCAGTGCTCCACCCACTGCTCGGTGGCGGGGACGGACGCCTCGATCGCGTCGTGGTCCTTCTCCCACAGGTGCTCGATGCAGTCCGCGATCCAGTCGACGTGCTGTTCGGCGCCGAGCACCATGTTCGCCAGCACCGACGGACTTCCCGGCCCCGTCACGACGAACAGGTTCGGGAACCCCGGAACACCCAGACCGAGATAGGTTTTCGGCCCCTCACTCCAGTACTCGGACAGCGACACACCGTCGCGCCCGACGATCCGCATGCGGTCGAGGGCGCCGGTCATGGCATCGAATCCGGTGGCGAACACCAGCGTGTCGAGGGCGTAGTCGGCGTCGGCGGTGGTGATCCCCGACGGGGTGATCGCTTCGATCGGCGCCGCCTTCAGATCCACCAGGGTGACGTTCGGCCGGTTGTACGTTTCGAAATAGTGGGTGTCGGTGACGATCCGCTTGGTCCCGATGGGGTGATCGTTCGGGATCAGCTTGTCCGCGACGGCGGGGTCGTCGACGAGCAGGCGGATCTTCTCCTCGGCGAACTGGCGTGCCGTCGCGTTCGCGGCCTCGGTCTTCGTCTGGTCCGGAAAGGTTTTCGCGAACAGCACCCCGCCGAGCTTCCATCGCGTCTCGTAGGCCTCGCGACGTTCCTCGTCGGAGACCTCCAGCGCCGACTTCGGATGTGCGTTGTACGGCGAGCCGCCACCGCTTTCCCGGGACAGCCGTCGGCGCTCGTCGTATCCCGCCTTGATCGCGCGCCGCATCTCGTCGTCCCACGTCTGGTTGCCCGCCGGGACGCTGTAGTTGGCGCTGCGCTGGAACACGTACAGGTGCTCGGCCTGCTCGGCGATGAGGGGAATCGACTGAATTCCCGAGGAACCGGTGCCGATGATCCCGACCCGTCTTCCGGTGAAGTCGACACCCTCGTGCGGCCACTGTCCGGTGTGATGTGTGTCCCCGGTGAACGATTCACGGCCGGCGATGTTCGGCATGTTCGCGGTGGACAGCGCGCCGGTCGCGAAGATGCAGTACCGGGCGGACAGCACGTCGCCGCGGTCGGTGCGCACCTCCCACCGGAGCGACTCCTCGTCCAGTTCCGCGGAGGTGACCCGGGTGCCGAACAGGAAACGGTCGCGCAGGTCGAACCGGTCCGCGACGTGATTGATGTACGCCAGGATCTCGGGCTGGGTGGCGTACTTCTCGCTCCAGTCCCACTCCTGCTCGAGTTCCCGCGAGAACGAGTACGAGTAGTCGACGCTTTCCACGTCGCACCGGGCGCCGGGATAGCGGTTCCAGAACCACGTTCCGCCGACGCCTCCCGCCGCCTCCACGCCCTGGACGGTCAGCCCCAGGCTCCGCAGCTTGTGGACGGCGTACAGTCCCGCGAATCCCGCGCCGACGACAACCGCGTCCACGTCGCCGATCCGATTCGCACGAGCATCAACTTCGGTGCGTGCACTCACGGGCGCGCTCCTCTCCCATTCGACAGACACATTCGGCAGCAAAGGCCTGTCTGGGACGGTAGGTCGCGGCACCGGGGAAGCCACAGGTTCGTTCCCGGTGAGCGGTCGGGCAGCGCCTAACTCGACACGACGGGAGCGAGAGCGGGGTCGATCACGTCGGCCAGCGCGTCCCACGGCACGGTGACGGTGACGAGTCCGATGGCGTGCGGCCCCACCTGGTAGTCGTTGAAATGGATCTCCATGCCTGCCGGGGTGGCCAGCCAATTCGCGAAGTTCGCCTCGGTCGGCTCTATGCCGCTGCGCTCGAAGTCCGCTCCGGCGACCGTCTCGGGGAGCAGGCGCGCGGATTCGTCCGACAGCGTCTGCAGTCCCGCCGGCAGGTCGGGGAAGAGATCACCGAGCGTGATCGGCGCGGCGGTGTCGGCATTCACCACCACCGTCGCGACGATCGGTGTCGGATGCGCACCGGGTGGGTCGGCGTTCCACGACGTCACCAGCAGCCCGCTGATCACGTGCTCGCCGATGTGCGCGACGCTGTGCTCCTGGCTGCTCAGCGTGAAGGCGTCGGTGCCCGAGCCGTCGATCTGGTCCTGGAGTGCGGCGCGCATCGATTCGTTGAACTCGGCGGTGACCGCCGGATTTCCACCCTCGATCTGTGGGATGAGGACGTCGTAGCCGACACGGCCGGTGGAACCCGTGACCTGGAGCTCGGTCTCCGTGTACGGCAGGCTCGCGGGCGTGGTCGCCTCGGCACTGGACGTGTCCGCGGCGGACACGGTCGTCGTTGTCGACGGCTCGCTCACTGCGGTGCCGGCTTGGTCGGAGCAGGCGGCCAGTGCGAGGAAGACCGCAACGAGCGCCGCTGCCCGACCAGATCTCCGGATGCCGCTCATGAGCTATCTCTACCACGTCGATTCCGCGGGGTCACCTACCGATCGGGTCGACGATGGTGTGCAGCGTGTCGACGAAACCCTGTGCGGTGGACGCGTCGTAGAGGTCGGCGGAATACACCAGTTCGGCATCGATTCCGGCGGGCCTCCCGTCGACGTCGTGACGTTCGGTGAAGTGGAAGTGCAGATCGCACTTGGCGATGTCGAGCGGACGGGGTGTGACCTCGAAGTCGAGCCCGGACACGTTCAGGGCCGCGGGAGCGAAGTTGTTCAGCGACAGCGCAACCTGGAACAGCGGGTGCAGGGACGGCGACCTCGGCGGGTCGAGCACCTGGACGAGTCGCTCGAACTGCACGTCGGCATTTGCCAGAGCCCGAAGCTCCACGCCGCGTGACCGATCGACGATGTCGCACAGCGTCATTGTCGGGTCCACCCGGGTGCGCAGAACCAGCGTGTTCACGAACATCCCCACCACGTCGTCGAGCGCCGGGTCTCCCCGGCCCGCGATCGGAGTTCCGATCGCGATGTCGGGGTCGCCGCTGACGCGGGCGAGCAGGACCGCCACCGCCGACCTGAGCGCCGTGAACAGGCTGGCGTGGTGCTCGTGCGCGGTGGCCAGCAGGCCTCGGTGCGCATGCTCGTCGAGGGAGAACGGAAGTCGCCCCGCTCGATAGGTCCACCGGCGCGGCCTGGGGCGATCGGTGGGCAGCGCGAGCTCCCCCCGAAGTCCCGACAGCTCCTTCGTCCAGTGGGCGATCTGCCGGGACGCGACACTGTCCGGGTCGGCCTCGTCACCGAGCAGGGCCCGGCGCCACACCGTGTAGTCGGCGTAGTGCACGGTCGGCGACTCCCACACGGGCTCACTGCCGTTCGCCCGGGCACGGTAGGAGTCGGCGAGATCTCGTGCCAACGGCGCGAGCGACCAGCCGTCGGCGGCGATGTGGTGGACGACGCAGGCCAGAAGGTGGTCGCCGTCGCCGAGCCGGAACAACCGGGCGCGCAGCGGAGGCTCGCGCCGCACGTCGAAGCCCGCGGACAGCAGCTCCGACGTCTGCGCTTCCACGTCCGCGGCGCCGGTCTCCACCGGAGTCAGGTCGGGCAACGCATCGGCCACGTCGAGCGCACGCTGGTACGGCCCCGACGGCGAGTCGGGAAACACCGTCCGCAGCGAGCGGTGTCGGCCCAGCACATCCGCCATCGCCGAGCGCAGCACCTCGACGTCGAATGCACCGCGTACTCGTACCGTGAACGGGATGTTGTGGAGAGCGCGTTCCCCTTTGCTGCGGTCGATGTAGCACTGCGACGGGGACAGCGGCACCCGGTCCGGCAGTGGTGCGGCGCCCAGCTTCGGCCCGTGGGGGCGCCCCGCGCTCTGCGGGTGTGCGCCGGTCTCCGCGATCGTCCGTGCGAGTGCCGCGACCGTCGGTGCATCGAAGAGTTCGCGCACGCCCAGCGTGGTGCCCAGCTCGGCGTTGATCGTCGCGACCACCCGGATGGCCGACAGCGAATCGCCGCTGAGATCGAAGAAGGAATCGTCGGCGCCGACCGAATCCACGCCGAGTACCGCGGCGAACACCCGTGCGACGCGGCGCTCGGCCGGGGTCTCGGGGTCACGATGAGGCACCGAATCCGAGCCGAACTCCGGCAGCGGGAGCGCCGCCCGGTCGAGCTTCCCCGTCGGCGTCAACGGGATCGAGTTCACGAGCATGATCGATTTCGGAACCATGTAGTCGGGCAGGAATCGTGCCAGGTGCGCCTTCAACGCCTCGCGATCGATGAACGCGTCCCCGTCGGCCATGATGTAGGACACCAGGGTCGGATCTCCGGCCGAATTCCGTTGCACCACCGTCGCGGCGAACGCGACGCCCGGATGCGTGTTCAGCGCGGCATTGATCTCGCCCAGCTCGACACGGAAACCTCGGATCTTGATCTGGTCGTCCGCCCTGTCCAGGAACTCGAGCGTTCCTGCCGCCGTCCAGCGCACCACGTCGCCGGTGCGGAACATCCGGGAGCCGCTGCGACCGAACGGGTCGGCGACGAACCGGGACGCGGTCAGCCCGGGGCGCCGATGGTAACCCCGGGCGAGTGCCGGGGTGGCGAGGTAGAGCTCACCGACAGCGCCCGGCGGAAGCGGACGTAGACGGTGATCCAGAACCACCGCGTCCACGCCGCGCATGAGCGAGCCGATCGTCATCCGCTCGTCCGGTGACAGAGGATCCGTGAGAGTGACGCTGCACGTCGTCTCCGTCGGACCGTACGCGTTCCGCATGGTCCGGCCACCGGCCCACCGCCGCGCCAGCTCCTGCGGACACGCTTCCCCTCCGACCAGCACCAACTCCAGTTCGTCCATGACGCAGGAGTCGACGGCGGCCAGGGCGGACGGCGTCGTCAGGAGGTGGGTGACGTGTTCGTCCCGCAACAGTCGTGACAGTTCCTCACCGCCGAACACCCCGGGCGGGGTCACGACGAGCGTCGCGCCGCCGACACAGGCTGCGAGCACTTCGACGAGCGCGGTGTCGAAGCTCGGCGAGGCGAAATGCAGGACACGAGAACGCGCGGTCACCGCGTACTTGTCCCGAATCTCCTGGGCGAGGTTGGCCAGGCCGCGATGGGTGACGACGACGCCCTTCGGCGCTCCCGTCGACCCGGACGTGTAGATCAGATACGCGGGATGGTCCACGAGCAGCGGACGGGTCCGTTCCGCACCGGGGAGGGTTTCCTCACAGAGGTTTTCGAGTTCGTCGATATCCGTGGTCAGCCATGCGACGGTGCCGGGCAGTCGGGTGCGCTCCGAGCGGACGGTCAGCCCGACTGTCGCACCGCAGTCGTCCAGGGCGTACGCGATGCGAGCGCTCGGGTGCGAGGGATCGATCGGAACGTATGCGGCGCCGGCCTTCGCGACGGCCCACAACGCCAGCACCGACTCGAGCGACCGCGGGATGGAGACCGCGACGATGCTCTCTGGTCCGATGCCCCGGCCGGTCAGGAGCCGGGCGAGCCGGCCGGCGAGCCGGTCCAGGTCACCGTAGGACAGTTCGCGTCCGCGGTCGCGGATCGCGATCGCCTCCGGGTGGTCGGCGACGGTCCCCGCGAGGAGGCAGTCGAGTGTGATCGGGTCGGCATCCGGAAGTCCCTGCGCGGGAGCGAATTCTCCGCGCTCGCCGGCGAGGAAGACGTCGAGGTCGGCGACCGGTCGTTCCGACTCGATCGACGCGGTGAACCTGTCGAGGTAGGCGAGGAAACGCGCGTGATGTCCGGTCAGTTCGGCGTGGTCGTACAGTGCCGGATTTCCCTCGAAGTCGATCCGGGCGGCACTGCCCTCGGCCCCCGGATAGATGTTGACGGCGAGGTCCGCGACGGGACCGGTGGTGAGTACCCGGACCGTCCCGTTCACGGCGCCGAGCGTGATCTCCTTCGTGAACATCATGACGTTGACCACCGGACCGAAATGCAGCAGTTCGACACCGCCCGTGGCGAGGTCCCGGCCGATGTCCTCGCGGCGGTAGCGTTGATGCCGCAGTGCCGCTGTCAACGCCGTCTCGGCGGTTCCGACCGCCTGACGGACGGTGGCAGAGCCGATTCCCTTCAGCCGCAGCGGAATCACATTGGACACCGAACCGCCCGAATACCTGAGGCGGGCCGTCGTTCTCGCCGACACCGGAAGCGACAGGACCACGTCGTCGACGCCGGTCATCCTGGCGAGGTAGGAGGCGAAGGCGGCGACCGTCACCGCCGTCGAATTCCGTGAGGTCCCGCTCGGGCTCGGGTGTCCGGTCGCCGTCCGGGCGTCGATGTCCGGTCGCGCCGTGCGACCGCTGAGGCTGAGGACCGAAGTCAGGTCGCCGCCGGAGTCGCGCCAGTAGTCGCGGTCCCGGGCGAACCGGGTCGAGGCACGGTAGGTCGCGTCCTCCCGCACGAGACGTTCGGGCCCCACGATCCGGCTGTCCGGCGGCTCCCTGCCCTCGATGGCGGCGACATACAGTTCGGCCGTGCGGCTCATCAGCATCATCGCGGCGTACCCGTCCGACACGATGTGGTGAGCGCGGGAGTACCAGTAGTAGTAATCGTCGCCCAGCTGCAGAATGTGCGAGACGAGGAGCGGTCCGTCGTACATGCCGGTGCGAGCGCTCCGGTCGTTCCGCATCCAGCGGTGGGCAGCGTCCACGGGATCGTCCTCGCCGCGAAGGTCGGCGGTGGGCACCCGGTCGTCGACGGTCGGGTCCACGACCTGATGCGGCTGCCCGTCGATGTCCACCAGGCGCACCGACCCCCAGCCGAATTCGCGATTCGCGCGCCGGGTGGCGTCACGCAGAACGGCAAGGTCGGCCGGACCACGCAGATCGACATAGTGGGCGATGACGTACGGGATCTCCGGCGTGAGCTGTTGCGCGAACCAGATGGATCGCTGCGCCGCGGTCAGCGGGAAGGCGCCCACTGCCGCTCGCGCCGGGCGCCCGAGCGGGCGTTCCACGATGGCGACGTCGGGCCGAACGGGCGCGGGCCTTTCCGGGCAAGCGCACGCCGTGCCGCCGGATCGCTGCTGCGAATCGAAATCGAAATTCATCTTTCCCCCTCAGGCTGCGCTCTGCACTCCATCACCCCACTGCGCAGAGTCGTCGCGGATGTCGGATCGGCGACTGCTATGGCACCAACCATCAGCCTCCTCGCCCCGCACCGCCTTCACCAGGCACCCCAGGGTGCGTACCCGCCTACCCTCCGAATTCGGGGAGGTGCCCGCGCCGCCACCCGAGTAGCGTCGAACGGGTGACTATTCGCCTTGGATACCAGATGCCGAATTTCAGTTACTCCACTCCCGTCGCGGACCTGTTCCCGACCGTCATCGCGCAGGCCCGCGAGGCCGAATCCGCGGGCTTCGACACCGCATTCGTGATGGACCACTTCTATCAGCTGCCGGGCATCGGTGCGCCCGACGAACCGATGCTCGAGGCGTACACCGCCCTCGGCGCCCTCGCCACGGCCACCGACAACATCCAGCTGTCCGCGCTGGTCACCGGCAACACCTACCGCAACCCGCCCATGCTTGCCAAGGCGGTGACCACCCTGGACGTCGCCAGCGGCGGTCGGGCCGTCCTCGGAATCGGCGCCGGCTGGTTCGAACTCGAGCACACGCAGTACGGCTACGAGTTCGGCACGTTCACCGACCGATTCGAACGGCTCGACGAGGCACTGCAGATCATCGCGCCGATGCTGCACGGCGAACGTCCGACGTTCGACGGCAAGTGGTATCACGTCGAGAACGCGATCAACGAGCCGCGGATCCGCGACGACCTGCCGATCATGCTGGGAGGTGGCGGAGAGAAGAAGACGTTCGGTCTCGCCGCACGGTTCGCGGACCACCTGAACATCATCTGCAACGCCCGCGAACTGCCGCGCAAGCTCGAGGCTCTCGATACCCGGTGCTCGGAGATCGGTCGCGACCGGTCCACGCTGGAGACCAGCTACCTGGCCTTCGTCATCATCGACGAGGACGGCGACCGCGCCCGGCAGCTTCAGCACGACTTCCTGCTCACGCAGGGCGTCGACCTGTCGACGGCGTCGGACGAGGAACGCGCCGCCGCCACCGACCGGCAGTTCTGCGGCGCCCCCGACGAGGTGGCCGAACAGCTGAAGACCCGTGTCCTCGACGCGGGAATCGACGGCATCGTCCTCAACCTCGTCGCCAACGGGCACGAACCCGGCATCGTCGAACTCACCGGGCGCACGTTGCGCCCCCTGGTCGACGCCTGACCGTTCCGGCAGCCAGGAATACGCGCACTACCTCTGCGGTTGGACCCAGAGGTAGTGCGCGAGGCTAGCCTCTCGCGCCTGTTCTTGGTGACGAAAGGTGACGAATCCCGTGAGCGCTGTTCTGTCGATTCTCGATCTGGCCTACATCCGCGAGGGCGACACGGCGCGGGACAGTTTCGATGCGAGCGTGAAGCTCGCACAACTCGCGGAGACCCGCGGGTACCGCCGCATCTGGTACGCGGAGCACCACAACATGCCGTCGATCGGCTCATCCGCGACGAGCGTCCTCATCGCGCACGTCGCCGCGCACACCGAGAGCATCCGGCTCGGCGCCGGCGGCATCATGCTGCCGAACCACGCGCCGCTGACGATTGCGGAGCAGTTCGGCACCCTCGAGACACTGCACCCCGGTCGCATCGACCTCGGACTCGGACGCGCCCCGGGCAGTGATCAGAAGACGATGTATGCGCTGCGCCGCGACCCGGCGTCCGCGGACCGCTTCCCGCAGGACGTGCTGGAACTCCAGGCATACCTCCGCGGTGTGTCACGGGTTCCCGGCGTCGACGCGATCCCCGGCAAGGGCACCAACGTTCCCCTCTACATTCTCGGGTCCTCGACGTTCGGCGCACAGCTCGCCGCGAAGCTCGGACTCCCCTACGCCAACGCGTCGCACTTCTCCCCCGACTCGCTCGTCGATGCCGTCACGCTGTACCGGGAGCGGTTCGAGCCGTCCGAGGATCTGTCCGAGCCGTACGTGATCGCCGGCGTCAACGCCATCGCCGCGGACACCACCGAGGACGCGCACCGGCAGTTCGAAGCGTCCCTGCGGCGGCGGGTGGTGCAGATGGTCGGTCGGGGGCAGAAATTCACCCCCGAGGAGGTCGACCTCATCATGACGTCCCCGGCGGGTCAGCAGGTCGCGCAGATGGTGCGCTACTCCGCCGTCGGAACGCCGACCGAGGTCAAGACGTACCTCGACGAGTTCGCCGAGCACGCGCAGGCCGACGAGCTGATCGTCGCCTCCCATGCCGAGAACACCGAGTCCTGGCTGAAGACGTACGACCTGCTCGCCGACGTGTGGCGCTCCGCGCCCGTGCGCCTTTCTGGTAGCTAGCACAACCAGAAAGGCGCACGGGCGGCGAAGCCGCCTACTGCTCGTGGACGATCACGCCACGCAGGTTCTTTCCGTCCCGCAGATCCTGGTAGCCCTCGTTCACCTGCTCGAGCGTGTACTTGGTGGTGATCAGCTCGTCGAGCTTGAGCTGACCCGCGTCGTACAGGCGCAGCAGGCGGACGATGTCGTACTGCGGGTTGGCCGAGCCGAACAGCGAACCCTTGATCGTCTTCTGGTTCAGGGTCAGGTCGGTTCCCGAGATGTGCACCGTGAGCTTCGCGGGGTCGGCGAGGCCGGTGATGACGACGGTGCCGCCCTTGCCGATGACGGCGGTCGCGTTCTGCACCACCTCTTCGTCGACGGTGCCCACCAGGATGAGGGCCTGATCGGCGCCCTGTCCCCAGGTCAGTTCGTTGACCTTCTCCGCCGCGGTCGCGGCGTCCGCGAACGCGTGGGTGGCACCGAACTTCAGCGCGGCCTCCCGCTTCATGGCCACCGGATCCACCACCACGACGTACTTGGCGCCGGCGCTGACCGCGCCCTGCACGGCGTTGATGCCGAGACCGCCGATGCCGTAGATGACGACGGTGTCACCGGCGCGAACTCCGCCGGCGTACACCGCGGTGCCCCAACCGGACGGCACACCGCAGCCGACGAGGACGGCGGTCTCCAGCGGAAGCCAGTCGTCCACCTTCACCACCGAGTGCTGCGAGATGGTGGCGCGCTCCGCGAACGTGCCGAGCATGCACATGGCACCGAAATCCTGCTTGCCCGAGTGGAACCGGAACGAGCCGTCGGGCATCGAACCCTCGAGGATGGTGGCGCCCATGTCACACAGGTTCTGGCGGCCGGTGGCACAGTACCGACACGTGCCGCAGTTCGGGATGAAGCTGCAGACCACGTGGTCGCCGGGCTTCACCTTGGTGACGCCGGGGCCGACTTCCTCGATGATGCCGGAACCCTCGTGCCCGCCGACGATGGGGAAACGCGGTGGCAGATCGCCGTCGGTGAGGTGCAGGTCCGAGTGGCACAGGCCTGCCGCCACATACTTGATGAGCACTTCGCCGGGGCCCGGACCGTCGAGCTCGAGTTCCACGATTTCGAACGGCTTGTGCGTTTCGAACAGAACCGCTGCTTTGGTCTTCATGTCTTCTCCTCGTTGAGTGACGGTCAGAGTGCGATGTTGACGGCTTTGGTCTGGGTGTAGAGATCGATGGCGGTCGCCCCGAGCTCACGTCCCCAACCGGACTGCTTGTATCCGCCGAACGGCATGGCGGTGTCGAACCCGTTGTACTGGTTGATCCACACCGAACCGGCCTTGAGCTGACGGGCCGTGAGGTGCGCCTTGGACAGGTCCTTGGTCCAGATTCCGGCGGCGAGGCCGTAGATGCTGCTGTTCGCCGCCTTCGCGACTCCCTCCTCTGCGTTGAACGGGAGCGCTGCGACGACGGGGCCGAAGATCTCCTCCTCCACGATGCTGAACTCGGGTTTCACGTCCACGAACACCGTCGGCTCGACGTAGAAGCCGGTGTCGCCCCAGCGCTTTCCGCCGGTGAGGGCGCGGGCGCCGTCGGCGAGTCCGGCGGCCAGGTAGCCGGTGACCTTGTCGAACTGCTCCTGCGACACCAGCGGTCCGAGCTGGGTGGTGGGGTCGAGTCCGGGGCCGATCTTGACCTGGCTCGCGGCCTCGGCGACCGCTGCGGTGAAGTCGTCGAAGATGCTGTCCTCGACGAACATCCGGGTGCCTGCGACGCAGCACTGGCCGTGGTTGAACAGCCAGGCGTTGAGCGATCCGGTGACGGCGGCGTCGAAGTCGGCGTCCGCGAACACGACGTTGGCGCTCTTGCCGCCGAGTTCGAGCGACACCTTCTTGAGGTTGCCCCTAGCGGCGTCGACGATCTTCTTCCCGACCTCGGTGGAGCCGGTGAACGCGATCTTGTCGACGTCGTCGTGGGCCGACAGTGCCGCGCCGGCATCGCCGTAGCCGGTGACGATGTTGACGACGCCGGGCGGGAAGCCGGCCTCCTCGAACACCTCACCGAGCAGGATCGCGGTGAGCGGGGTCTGCTCCGCGGGCTTGAGGATCACCGTGTTGCCGGCGGCGAGCGCGGGGGCCAGCTTGAATGCGGCCATCAGCAACGGGAAGTTCCAGGGAACGATCAGACCGCAGACGCCGACGGGTTCACGCAGCGTGTACGCATGGAACTGGCCACCGGGGACGAACGGCATGCTCACGTTGACCGTGCTGCCCTCGATCTTGGTGGCCCAGCCCGCGAAGTAGCGGAAGATGTCGGCCGACCAGGCGACGTCGACTGCCGCGGCGATGCCCGCCGACTTGCCGTTGTCCAGCGCCTCCAGCTGGCCGAATTCCTCGGCGCGCTCGGAGAGGATGTCGCCGACCCGCCAGATCAGCCGTTCCCGCTCGTTGGGCTTCATGGTGGCCCACGGGCCTTCCTCGAACGCCGTGCGAGCGGCCCGGACCGCGCGGTCTACGTCTTCGGCGCCGCCGCGCGCGACGGTGGTCAGCACCTGCCCGGTGGCCGGGTCGATCGTCTCGAACGTCTCACCGCTCGCCGATTCCACCCACTGCCCTCCGACGAGGAATCGCTTGGTGCCGGACAGAAAGTTCCGTACCGACGGCAAGAGTTCCGCTTGGCTGGGTTCGATCGTCGCTGTCATCAAAACCTCCGAAGTTGTGAATGTGACGTGGCTCATAGTGCACTGGTTGCCATATCACTAACTGTCCTGACTTCGGACACCTCCGGACGGTCGCGGATCGGTGGATGAAACTGCAGCTAGACGGTGATATCGAGGGCTCGGATCCGGACGTAGAGCGTGCTGCGGCTGATGCCCAGCGCGGCCGCGGCATGCACCTTGTTGCCGCCGCATTCCTGCAGTGCGTCGACAATGGCCTGCCGTTCGGCGCGCTCGCGGCCGGCCAGCCGGGACACCCGCGTCGGCGTCCGATACTGGTCAGGCAGATCCGCGACGGCGATGTTCGCGCTGCTGCGTCTGCCCGCGGCGGCCTGCAGCACGACGGACAGTTCCGCGATGTTGCCCGGCCAGTCGCGGGCGATCAGAGCGTCGAGCGCGCTCGCGGTGAGCCGGAGACCGGGATCGACGGAATCGAGGATCCCCTGCGCGATGTCGGCGAATTCGCGGCTGCGTTGTCGCAACGGCGGAAGCACCACTTGTCCGGGGCAGCGGCCGACGAGACCCGCCACGCCCGGCGGCAGGTCACCCAGAGGGGAACTCGTCATCACGATGCGTGGCCCCGCGTCGGCCGCCAGCATCTTCACGACCAGCGGCAGCATCGACTCGGGCAGCAGTTGCACTTCCTCGATCACCAGGACCGCGGAGGGTCCGGCCGCCAGCGTGAGAAGTCGGTCGATCCACGCGTCGGCGCCGTCGAGGGCGATGGCGGCGGCGTCCATACATACGAGCGACCGGTCGCCGGCCAGATCACGAACCGCCGTCGTCCTGCCGGTTCCCGGTTCTCCGCTGATCACCACCGGATCCCGGGTCTCCCGCAGCCGCGACAACTCCGACCTGCTGCGTTGGACGACGGAACTCGACGGGGACTTGCCGCGTCGGATGGGGGTGCTGGTCCGGCGGTCCGGTCGGACGACGAACACGGCCCCGCCGTCCGTGCCCGCCACGCGGTCGGCGCGGACCAACGCCGGTTCGCCCGAGGACAGTTGGATGCGCACCGTCTTCGACTGCTCCGGACGCAGGTCCGCGGCAAGTCCTCGCAGCGTCGCGTGATCGGACACCTGGAGCAGGTCGAGCGCCACCCGATTGCTGAGCAGGATGTCCTCGCCGATCGCGGTGACCGCCATCTGATTCTGCGGCGACACCCGCTGGAACGCGTCCACGAGCCGCTGCTGAGACACCCGGGACCCTTCGAGCAGCCGTCGTTCGATGTCCCCGGCCGCGCGGGCCAGGAACGGGGCGAACAGCGGGTTGGCGCGCGACGCGACGCCCGTCATGTCGAGGATGCCCTCGACGCGGCGCGTCACCGGATGGACGATCGGGTGTCCGTAACAGCTGAGGTCCTTGAACCGCTCGAGGTAGTGCTCCTCGCCGTGGATCACGACTCCACGCCGGACCTCCATCGGCGTCCCCAGCGCGGTGGTCCCGACGCAGTCCTCGCCGAACCGCGAACCCAGCACCGCCCCGGCACCGTCGATCAGGCGCTCGAGTCGGGGGCCGTCGAAGAGCCGGGCGACGATTCGGCAGTCGCGGTCGGCGAGCAGGACACAGAATCCGGTGCCCTGGATCTGCTGTTCCATCTCGTCGAGGACGGGCCGGGCCGCCTGCAGCAGCCGGCTGGACTTGTCCAGGTCGGAGCAGGGGTCACCGGTCGGCGTCGAACTCGGTTCCAGGCCGCTGAGCGCCGAACGCTTCCAGGACAACGCGATCTCCGGCCGCATCGCCGCGTGCCCGGTCATGCCGCCAAACTCCAACCTCGACTCCTTGCCGCGCGCGGGTCGGGTCGTGCACCGGTGCACGACTCACACCCGAACGTACCCACCCAGTGTGACCCACGCCATAGTGCCTGTGGGCGCGGCGAGCAACTGTCCGGAATCTGGACAGTGCCGCGTTCACTCGTCGAACAGCCCCCGCACGAACGGGATGGTGTCGGCCTGCGAATCGACGAGAGTGCCGCTGTGGTCGGTCGGATACGTCTTGAACGTGACCGGCTCACCGTTGGCGGTCAGTGCCGCGACCAGCGAGAACGCCGAGGGCGCGGGCACGTCGATGTCGGTGAGCCCCTGCCCGATGAACAGGGGACGGTCGTACCCACTCGTCGGGACGCCCATGTAGTCCACGAGCAGCCCATGGAAGTTCGGGATCTGGTTCAGCGGCTTGCTGAACAGGTCGCCGACCACCACACCCTCCGCGGCGTCGTGGAGGTCGTTGACGCACAGCTGCTCCGCGGCGTCCACGTACCGGGCGCCGAGCGGGGTGAGATACGAGTCGAGGTCGATCTCGGGGTGCGCCGACCGCAGTCCCGCGAGGATGTAGAACAGGTACGACGTGAGGCCGGCGGGGATCGCCGTGGGCGGCACCCCCGGGCCCAGCGGCAGCAGTGTCAACTCGATGTTCGCGGGCACACCCGTTCCCACGGCCCCGCGGTAGTCGAGCGTCTCGCCGCCGTACTCGGTGGCGTAGCGGGCGGTGGTGATCGCGGCACCGCCACCCTGCGACTGGCCGACCACCACCCACTTGTTCGACAGGGACTCGTCGACGGCGCGGGCGGCATTCACCGAGTCGACGACGCTGTGCGCCTCGACCTTTCCGTCGAGGTACGGCATCACACCGGGTGTGCCGAGACCGACGTAGTCGGTGGAGACGACGGCATATCCCTGCTCGAGCCAGCGTCCGAGGTACGGGTAGTCACGCTCGGGAAGCGCGGGCCCGACGAGCGAGGGAGCACAGTCGTCCGCGAGCCCGGACGTGCCGTGCGCCCACGCGACCACCGGCCATCCCCCGTCGGGCGCCTCCCCCGGTGGCACGTACACGGCGCCGCTGCTGAGTGCGGGGCTCCCGTCGGACCCGATCGACCAGTAGGTGATTCGCTGCGCGTCGGCAGCGCCGGGGATCCAGAGGTCGGCCGGTAGCGGCTCGACCTCCACGACGCTCCCCGGTGCGCGTTCGGCCTCGTCGGCGAACGCGGCCGGGGAGGCGAGGCAGGTGCCGCCCACCGTCAGGGATGCGATCGCGACACTTGCCGCGGCTCGCGCCATACCTACCGAGTGTGTCTTCACCGCTTCAAGATAGAGCGTCACCCGCACGTGAGTGGCACAGTGTGCGGGAGCACACTTTGCCACTCACGTGCGCTACGTCTGGGACGCGAGATCCCGTCCCCGGGTCTCCGGGATCGTGAACAGTGCGGCGATCGAGACCGCAACCAGGGCGAGCGCGTACCACTCGAACAGTTCCGGCGTACCGCGGTCGGCGAAAAACGTCTGGACGTATGCGGCCGTCCCGCCGAACGCTGCCACACCGATCGAGTACGGCACTCCGACACCGGCGGCACGTAATCCGGTCGGGAACAGTTCGGCCATCATCGCGGGCATCACGGACAGGATCGCGCCCATCACGAACAGGGCGATCGCCATCGCGACGAACAGCGTGACCGCACTGTGCCCGATCATGGCGTTGAGCGGGAACAGCAGGACAGCGATACCGACGTTGCCGATGTACAGTACCGGTTTGCGTCCGATCCGATCCGACAACGCACCCCAGAACGGCAGCGACGCAATCAGTACGAGGTTCGCGCCGACCCCCGCCCACAAAGCGCCGGACGGATCGATGCCCCGGACGGTGATCGCGTACGCCGGCGCCGACACGGCCCACACGTAGTAGACGACGGTGCCGCCGACCGTGAAGAACAGGATCTGGAACACCTGCCGCCGGTGCGCCAGGAACAGCTGCCACATCGACTGCTTCGCCGTCTCGTCACCCGACTCCTCGTAGACTTCGGTTTCCTTCATCCGGGACCGCATCCACAGCACGAACAGCCCGAGCACGCCGCCCAGCAGGAACGGCACCCGCCACCCCCAGTCGGCCATCTGCTCCGAACTCAGCGTCGTCGTGAGCAGTGCGCCGAGAAGCGTGCCGACGACGACTCCGGTGGTGTTGGAGATGTAGATGAGACTCGACCACAGTCCACGCCGGGCCGTCGGCGCGAATTCGACGATGTAGGTCTGCGCGGAGGGCAATTCACCACCATGCGCGACGCCCTGCGCGAGGCGCGCCACGACGAGGACCACCGCCGCCGCGACACCGATCGTCTGATGGGTCGGGGTCAGACCGATGATCAGGCTGCCGACCGCGGCCAGTCCGACGGCTAGCGTCATCGACAGCTTGCGTCCCCGCCGATCCGACAGCCAGCCGAACAGCAGACCGCCGAACGGCCTGGCGACGAATCCGACGGCGAAGACGCCGAACGACGCGAGCAGGTCGGAGACCGCGGAGCCGGTGTGGAAGAACTGCGGGGCGAAGAACGCGGCGAACGTCGCGTAGACGGTCCAATCGAAGTACTCGATCCCGTTGCCCGTGCCCACGCCGACGATCGCGCGGGCCTTCTCCCAGCGCTCGGACCTCTGCCGGCCGGTGTGCGGGCCGGCGTTCACGGTCCCTCTCTCGGTGGCGATCTCGGTCATCGTGCGTCACTCCCCGCCGCCACAGCAGCATTGTCGGACCGCGCCTTGTCCAGCCGTCGAACGGCCAGTCCGGCGTAGATGGTGGCGGCGTCGGCGAGTACCGCGTCGTCGAATTGCGCTCGGGGCGAATGGTTCATGGGAGCGGCAGCGGGATCCGCGCCGGGCATGCACGCGCCCAGTCCGATGAACGCGCCGGGCACTTCCTGCAGGACGTAGGAGAAGTCCTCGGACCCGGCCATCGGATGCGTGACCGTCTCGTATCGGTCTTCGCCCATGAGGTCGCTGACCACTTCGGCACCGAACGCGACCTCGTCGACGTCGTTGATCGTCATCGGGAACTCCGGGGCCACGGTGACGTCGACCTCGACCCGCTGAGCGGACGCCACCCCCTCGAGCACCCGGCGCAGCGCCGCCGGCACCTTCTCGTACGTGGCGGGCGAGTAGCACCGGACCGTCGCCTCGAACCGCGCATCGTCGGGAATGATGTTGTGCCGCGACCCAGCCTGCACGTTCGCGACCGTCACGACGACGGGATCGAACACGTCGAACGTCCGGGTGATCATGGTCTGCAGCGACGTGATCATTTCGGCCATCGCGGTGATCGGATCCCGGGCGGTCGACGGGGACGATCCGTGTCCACCCGCCCCGCGCACCGTGACGGTCAGTTTGTACGACGCCGCGAGCAAGGTGCCCGCCTTGGAGAAGAATCGCCCCTGCGGCTTCTGGCAGGAGAAGACGTGCATGCCGTAGGCGGTGTCGGCGCGGCGGCCGGCGGCGTCGAGGACACCCTCGTCCACCATCACCTTGGCGCCGTCCCACCCCTCCTCGCCGGGCTGGAACATCAGGACGACGTCGCCCGCCAACTGGTCGCGATGACGGCTGAGCAGTTGGGCGGCGCCGACCAGCGCGGCGGTGTGCAGGTCGTGCCCGCATCCGTGCATGGCGCCGTTCTGTGCCGCGAAGTCGAGTCCGGTCTGTTCGGTGACCGGGAGTCCGTCCATGTCGGCGCGCAGCAGCACCGTCTGCGCGGCGTCGATCGAGCGCCTGCCGCCGCGTAGCACCGCGGTCACCGACGTCGTGTTCGTTCCCGTCGAGATCTCGAGCGGCAGGCCGGCCAACGCCTCGAGGACACGTTCCTGCGTGCGCGGCAGGTCCAGTCCGACCTCCGGTTCGCGGTGCAGTACGCGACGCAACTGCACGAGGTCGCCCTGGAGGGCGCGGGCGTCGTCCACGAGATTCATTGCTCTCCCTTATGTCGGTGGTCACTTTCTCGACCGAATGCGTCGGTGGTCATATGCTGTGATCCGCGCAGCGACGGACCGCCGAGATCGTCGAAAACGATCATCTGTGCCGATTGAGGGAAGGTTTTATGAGCGAAACGCTGACAGAATCCGAGCTTTCGCTCATTCATGCACTGCAGATTCGTCCGCGCGCGACGTGGTCCGAGCTCGCCCCGATCCTGCGGACGACGTCCGCGACGCTGGCGAGGCGGTGGGAGTCGATCACCGAACGCGGACTGGCCTGGATCACCGCGTACCCCGCGCCGATGACGGGTGCCGGTGCGTTCACCGCCATGATCGAGGTGACGTGCGATCTCAGCGGCACGAAGGCACTGGTCGAGGCGCTCACCCGGGACCCGCGGGTGGCGTCGATCGAACATGCGGCGCGCGGGCGGGACCTCATCCTGACGGTGCAGACGGGATCCCTGCACGAATTGTCGGACCTGGTGCTCGAGGAATTGCCCCGCCACCCGAGCGTCAATTCGACCCGGACCCACACGTGCACCGCACTCCACGCGGAGGGCAGCCGCTGGCGCCTCGATTCCCTGGACACGGCACAGTCCGCCGCGATCGCCGCACTGGAGAACACCCCTCCGCAGTCCGGATCGGCTCGGCCGGAAAGCCTGACCGACGAGGTCGCCCGCGCGCTCGTCCGCGAACTCACCCGGAACGGCCGGGCATCCGCGCGCGAGATCGCCTCGGTCATCGACCGGCCCGCGTCGTCGGTTCGCAGGCAGCTCGCGGGGTTGCTGCGCTCCCGGGCCGTGGTGCTGCGCTGCGACGTGGCCCAGGACGCGACGCGGTGGCCCATCACTGTCACGTGGTGGTGCCGCCTGCCTGTGCGTGCACACCGGGAAGTCGTCGAGATCGTCAACGCCCGGCCCGAACTGAGGTTGTGCATGTCGCTCACCGGGCCCGCGAACTTCCTCGTCAGCATGTGGGTGCCTTCGCTGCCCGACCTGTTGCGGGTGCAGGAGTGGCTGGAGAGCCGGGCCCCCAGCCTCGAGATCATCGACTCGTCGGTGACGCTCCGGTCCCGGAAGCGGATGGGGTGGGAACTCGACACCCACGGCCGCGCGACCGGTTATGTCACCGTGCACGGCAACTGACCGCTACGGTCGAATGCGCATCATCGGACCGGCTGGAGCAGGTGATCACCGTGACCTCTACCGCGAAATCGTCGACTACCGGCGAGCGCGCCGACTTGCTGGAGTCGCTGGCGAAACACCGCTACTTCCTCCGCTACACCGTCCGGGACCTCACCGACGAACAGGCGGCCCAGCGCACGACGGCGAGCGAACTGTGCCTGGGCGGACTCGTCAAACACGTGTCGGACGTCGAATGGGTGTGGGCCGACTTCATCGTGCGCGGCACCGACGCTGTGCGTGGCGGTCCCGCGGACGGCACCGGCGCCGACAATCGCGAGAAGGAGTTCACCCTCCGCGACGACGAGACGCTGGCCGACGTCCTCGACCGCTACGCGAAGGTGGCGCACCGGACCGACGAGATCGTGGCCTCGCTGCCCGACCTCGACATCTCGCATCCGCTGCCGAAGGCGCCGTGGTTCGAACCGGGATCACGCTGGTCCGCGCGCCGGGTCCTGCTCCACATCATCGGGGAGACCGCCCAGCACGCCGGGCACGCCGACATCATCAGGGAGGCTCTCGACGGGTCGAAGTCGATGGGCTGAGTCAGCCGCGTTTGCGGGCCTCGATGAGGAAGCGGGTCGAGTGGGCCACGAACGGCCCCTCCGCCTCGATCAGGTCGTGCAGTTCCCGCAGACGTTCGCGGTACTCCGCGACGGTGAAGCCGGGCACCATCCAGATCACTTTGCGCAGGAAGTAGATGACGGCGCCGATGTCGAAGAACTCGATCCGCAGAGATTCGAAGCGGAGATCGACGACGTCGAGACCGGCGGCCTGCGCGTCCGCACTCTCGTCCTCGTAGTGGCGGCCACGCCGCACCTTCTCCGGTTGCGGCCCCAGGAAGTACTCGACGAGTTCGAAGACACTCGCAGCCCCGACGTGCTGCGAGAAGTACGTGCCTCCGGGTCGCAGGACGCGGGCGATTTCGTCCCACCACACCGTCGCGGGGTGCCTGCTCGTCACCAGGTCGAAGGCGCCGTCGGCGAAGGGCAGCGGCGGTTCGTCCGCGTCGGCCACCACGACCGCGCCGAGCGGATGCAGCAGCGCCGTCGCCTTCGCGACGTTCGGCGGCCACGATTCCGTCGCCACCATCACGGGAGGCATCGTCGTTGTACCGGCGAGGACCTCCCCTCCCCCGGTCTGGATGTCCAGAGCGGCGTCCGCACGCGCGAGGCGTTCACCCATCAGGCGCTGATACCCCCACGACGGCCGCTGTTCGGTGGCCCGGCCGTCCAGCCAGGAGAAATCCCAGCCGTCCACCGACACGGATTCCGCCTCGGCCACCAACTCCTCGAATGTGCGTGCCATGCCGGGAAGCCTGACAGAAAGTCCCGGATCGATCGAGCGGATTACCGGGGAAGCACCGGGCCCTCGCCGATGTTGATGCAGGCATGACCGTGCCGGAACACCGCACCCGAATCGCCGAGGAACGCGCCGACGCCGAACGCCGCATCGCCTCGCTGACCGGCCGTTTCACCGCAATTGTGGAGGGGTCGGAATTCACCACGGACGACGACGAACACGACCCCGAGGGCTCGACCATCGCGTTCGAACGGGCCCAGGTGTCGGCGCTGCTGGCCGACGCGCGGCGCGAGGTCGAGGATCTGGCAGCGGCGGAGCAGCGACTCGACAGTGGGACGTACGGTCTCTGCGCTCGGTGCGGCCTGCCGATCGCCGATGTGCGACTCGACGCGCTGCCTGCCGCGCAGACCTGTATCGACTGCGCCGGTTAGCCGGTGTCGCCGGGCAGGAGGGCTCCCCATTCCCGGGTGGCCACGTCCCGTGCCCGTCGATGGTCGTCGGCGTCGGGGTGCACGCCGTCGGCGAGGTCGGCGAGAGCTTCCGCCAGATCCCCGACATCGACCTGATGCCGCATGGAGGAATCGAGTAGTTCGTCGAAGGCCTGGTCCGCGCTGTACGAGCTACCGCGCGCGGTGGTCAGGATCTGTACTGCAGCGTCCAAAGCGGACAGGTGCCGTGTCGCGCGGGTGTCGCGGTGAGCTTCGATCGTCAATCTTCCGCCTCTGAGGTGTCGCCACTGGGCGTTGCCGGTCTCTTGTCATCACATCACATCACGATCCGGACGTCCGTGTTGCCGAATCGAGACCGTGTCCGAAAGTTGTTTCTCGCCAGCAGGATACGAACTCCGGCAAGATACTTGTAACTCGCGTTACTACTCCAGGGTTCTACCCGTCGGTAGGGGGCGGGCGGCACGACATTTCTGAATGGCTCCAGAACAGCGGATCGAAACCGAACAGACTGGCCGTTCCGCAATACTGGTTTCCGGGTGGAGGCCCTCCGCCCGACGCGATCGGACGGCCGTGCGCCGCGCAGTCCTGTGGACCCGTGTGACCAGAACTGTTCAGAATCGGGATGATTGACGTGAAACTCGTCGTCGACCTCAATCGGTGCCAGGGCTACGCGCAGTGCGTGTTCCTCGCACCCGGCGTCTTCACCCTGCACGGAGAGGAGGCTCTTCTCTACGACGCGGGCCCCACCGACGACGAACGCGACCACGTGGCGCAAGCCGCCGCCGCGTGCCCGGTGCATGCCATCACCACGGACATCCCCGACCGACACGATGGGCAGTGACGTGCGGATCGTCATCGTCGGAGCGTCGCTCGCGGGCCTGCGCGCCGCGGAGGCACTGCGGGGGCAGGGCTTCGACGGTTCCCTCACCCTGATCGGCGACGAACCCTACGAGCCGTACGACAGGCCCCCGCTGTCGAAGGCCGTGCTCCTCGGAATCATGCCGCCCGACCACGCGGCGCTGCCCTTCCGCCCGGACCTCGACGCGCAGTGGCGGCTCGGCGTGCGGGCCACCAGTCTCGATCTGGAGCACAACCGGGTGGTTCTCAGCGACGGCGACACCGTCGAGTTCGACAAGGTGCTGATCGCGACCGGCGTCCGCGCCAGGCCGTGGTCGAATTCGTCCGAGGCCGCACTCGACGGCGTCTTCACCATCCGAACCTGCGACGACTCACGCCGGCTGAACGAGCGACTGTCCGCCGGACCACGTCATGTCCTGGTGATCGGGGCCGGGTTCACCGGCTCGGAGATCGCGTCGGTGTGCCGGGAGCGCGGGCTGTCTGTGACGGTCACCGAACGCGGCCCGGCACCGCTGGTCGGCGCGCTCGGCGGAGTGGTGGCGGCGGTCGCGGCCGACATGCAACGCGACCACGGCGTCGACCTGCGCACCGGGGTCACCGTGACCGGGCTCGACGGGGACGGCAACGGGCAGCTGTGCCGTGCGCATCTGTCGGACGGGACCACACTCGACGTCGACGTGGCGATCGTCGCGCAGGGCAGTATCCGCAACACCGACTGGCTGTTCGGCTCCGGCCTCGCCGCCGGGCCCCGCGGAGTCACGTGCGACGCCGGTTGCCGGGCGTTCGACATCAACAGCATCGTCACCGACAACGTGTTCGTCGCCGGCGACGTTGCGCGGCAACCGCATCCGCTCTACGACTACCAGCTGCTGGCATTGGAGCACTGGGGTAACGCGATCGGTCAGGCCGAGGTGGCGGCGCACAACATGATCCACGACGGTCTCCGCCGGCGGCCGCACCTCGAGATTCCGGCGTTCTGGTCCAGCCAGTTCGGCGTCAACATCAAGTCCGTGGGCATCCCCACCTACTCCGATCAGGTGGTGATCACGCAGGGGTCCGTCGCCGACCGGCGTTTCGTGGCGGCATACGGCTTCCGCGGACGCGTCACGGCCGCTGTGGCGTTCAATCAGGGTAAGTGGCTCGACTTCTACCGGGGACTGATCGAGTCTGCCGCGGCGTTTCCCCCCGACTTCGATGTCATGGACCGGGCGGAGCCGTTCGAGGTGCGTGCGTCAGAGTTGCCGGACCCGGCCGTTCTCAGCCACGGCCCCACCGTCGCGGTGACCGGCCATCTGCCCACCGAACGTCGCGTCGAGTTCGTCTCGCTACCGAAGTAACAGGGAGAGTGTCCATGTCGCGTGCGCAGCTGTTCCAGCGGATCACCGACCAGGCGAGCAGGCCGAATCCGTATCCGCTGTACGAGGAACTTCGTGAGACTCGGGTGGCGCCGCAGGACAACGGTTCCTACCTCGTCGGACGGTACTACGACGTGAAGGCACTCCTGCACGACCCGAGGATCAGCTCCGACCTGCACAACCGTGGGCCGGGACTCCCCGGAGCGGATCGTGCCGGCGACGGACCGGAGTCCTTCCTCAAACTCGATCCACCCGAGCACGATCGGTTGCGCAGACTGACGACGCGGCAGTTCGGTCCGCCGCACAGCCCCGACCGAATCGACTCCATGCGTGGCGAACTCGCCGCACTCGTCACGAAGCTGGTCGACGGGCTGGACGGTAAGGAGCGCATCGACATCGTCGACGATTTCGCGTACCCCTTCCCCGTCACCGTGATCTGCCGACTGCTCGGGGTGCCCCACGAGGAGGAAACCCGGTTCCACGCCTGGGCCGACGCGTTGGTGGCAGCCATCGACCCGCGGCGTGCCAGCGCCGACAACGAGCAGGTGAAGGTGGCGCAGAAGGCTCAGATGGAGATGGCCATGTTCATGGCAGGTCTCATCGAGGACCGTCGCCGCGATCCCGGTGACGACATGCTGTCGGGGCTGGCCAACGATTCGGGGCCCGACGGTCAGTTGAACACCGTCGAGTTGGTCACCAACTCCATCCTGCTGTTCATCGCCGGGCACGAGACCACCGTCAACCTCATCACCAACGGCATGCTGACCTTGCTGCGCAATCCCGACGTTCTCGAACGTCTTCGCGCCGAACCGAAGTTGATGCCGCAGGCTGTGGAGGAACTGCTCCGCTTCGAACCGCCCGTGCATCTCCTGGGCCAGCGAACGCCGATCGTGGACATCGAAATCGACGGTGTCACGGTCCCGAAGGGTTCGCCCCTCGTCCTCGCGTTGGCATCGGCGAACCGCGACCCCGAACGCTTCGTCGACGCCGACAAGTTCGTCCCCGACCGCGCCGACAACCAGCACCTGGGTCTGGGCAGCGGCATCCACAGTTGCTTCGGCGCACCCCTCGCCCGCCTGGAGGGGCAAATGGCGCTCGCCGAACTCATCCGCCGCCTCCCCAATCCGCGCCTCGTCGAGGACCCGCCGCCCTACCGGCCCAACCCGGTGCTGCGAGGTCCCCGGCACCTGCTGGTGGACTGTGGGTGACGGGGCTTACCGAGAACTACGCGAGAATTCCGTCGATAAGGATGCTCGCGCCGAGCACAGTTCCGAACACGTGCTGTAACGCGACTACCGGTCATCGATGGCTGGGCGGCGGTGAGCTGACGGGTTTCCTCGAGGATCCGAGGCATTCCGAATTGATGCCTCGGACCGTCGAGGAAAAGCCGGGCCGACACCGTCGCATTGGGGGCGGGATAGCCGACAGCGTGTTATCACGGCGCCCGAGCCTCTCCTCGCGCATGCTCGATCAACTCACCGGGGTGATGTCGGTGGTTGATTCGCGGTCTTCGGGTGGGGTCGATGTGTGGTGGCGGGATCCATTCGGTTCGGCCCGCGTATGCGGAGTGATGGGGCGCGGACCTCGTCGCCCACCCGGCCGGACCGTCGTTGACCTGAGCGTGGCAGGCGTCGCAGACCAGGGCGAGACCCTCGATGTCGGTGTGCCCACCCTTGTGCCAGTCCGTGACATGGTGCACCGCACACAGACTCGCCGGTGCCGAGCACCCCGGGCGGGTGCAACCCCCGTCCGCGGCGATCAGTGCGAGCCGTTGGTCGGCGTTGGCCAGTCGACGCCGCCGCCCCAGGTGCAGTGGACGACCCGCATGGTCGAACAGCGCGAGCACCGGATGCGCCTCCTCGGCCAGCGCCAATGCGTCCGCGATGGGGAGCACCCCACCTGTGGCTGTCGTGGCCAGGCCCCCGACCGCCTGCTCCAACTGCTCGAGTGTCATCGTGACGATCACTGTGGCCGGTAGACCCCGGTGCCGGCCGAGCACCCCCGACTCGAGCAGCGCCCGGAACACTGCGCTGAAGGCGTCGTGATTGCGCTGCGCTGCGGTGCGGGTATCGCGGGCGGCCGCCGCCGCCAACAGGTCACGATCGATCGACGGGTCTTCGCCGTCACCGGCCGGTGAGTCGGGATCGTCCGGATTGTTCATTCCGGGCCGCGCCCATTTTGCGAGGATCGGATCGAGCATCGCCCGCGCGACAGGGTCGAGTTCACCGGAGATTCTCGACATCAGTTCGGTGTCCTGCCGGCTGATCGAGATGCCCCGTCGGCGTTTCCGGTCGCGGTCGTCGCCGAGGTTCCCGTCCGGATTCAGGTATGCCAGCAGCCGATGCCCCGCCTGCTCCACATCCTCCGGGGTTCCGCTCCTCGCCAACGTGGCCAGTACGGCCTCGGCGTCGGCCACCGCGTCGTTGTCGACGGCGTGGGGAATCTTGCGCATCACCTTCGCGATCGCCCGCACATGATCCGTGCCGATGCCGCCGTCGGCCTGTGCCGCAGCGGTTTCCGGTAAGACGGGAGGCATCGGTTCGCCGGCCAGCGTGTGCCACACCCCGAGCTCACGAGCTGCGGTGACCCGAGCGGACGCGTCCGCGCCCGAGATCCGCAGCACGTCGATCAGGAGTTTCTTCGGCGACGTATACCCCAGATTCGCCGGGACCGAGCGTTCCACGCTCTCCACGACCAATCGGTGTGAGGCCGACTCCGCACGGCGAAGGGACTGTTCCATTCCGCGCATCACCTCGACGAGCTCAGTGTCCGACAACTCGGCCAGGTCGGCATCGAGCAGCCCGTCGACCGCGGCAGCGAGCATCGACAGATGCTCCGCCACCCGGCTACCCACCGACCCCCCAGTCGAACTCATGTGCGAATACTATCGCGGGGGTCCGACAAGTTTCGGACGCGAACTCCGACGGCCTTACCGCTTCGACACCGCGACATACACGAGCCGCTCAGAGCCGGCAGGCGCGTGGACATGCACCCCCGCCGGAGGACAAACAAAATTCAGTACGCCAGAACCGTTGCAAGCAAGACTCATAAAGAGATACCTGACACTGGAAGCCAAGCC
Source organism: Rhodococcus mengyinensis (assembly GCF_048381435.1). Lineage (NCBI taxonomy): Bacteria > Bacillati > Actinomycetota > Actinomycetes > Mycobacteriales > Nocardiaceae > Rhodococcus > Rhodococcus mengyinensis. The sequence goes on from NZ_JBLWIT010000050.1 coordinate 219,155, forward strand.
CACGATGCAACGTACCTGTCGCCAGCGATCCTTTGGACACGCTTCCGACCGAGCCTCGCCACCGAACCCATCAGAGCCCGCGATCGCGCAGTGACTCGGACGGCGTCACGCCGTACTTGCGGCGGTAGGCGGCGGCGAATCTGCCGGTGTGCATGATCCCCCAGCGTGTCGCGACTTCGGAAACAGTTGCGCAGGAATCGCTTCCGGTGAGGTCTGCGTGGACACGCTCGAGGCGCACGTCGACGAGGTACTCCATCGGCGTCATGCCCACGTATTCTCGGAACCCCTGCTGCATGCGCCGGACGCTCACGCCAACGAGTTCGGCCATCTCCCCCGCGCTCCACGGGCGGGCCGGGTCCTGCTGGATCGCGTCGATGACCCGCTTGACGATGCGCGGCCGGATTCCCGCGGCACCCGTGTCGTCGTCCGGCATCGCGGTGAGCACGAGCGCCGTGGTCAATGCTCCACACAGTTGTTGCGACACCTGATCGCTGTGCAGGAGAACGCTATCGCGCAACGCCTGGTCGGCGACGGAGCGGACGAACCTCAGCCAGTCGGCGCCGGCGCCGGTGCGTAGGTCGAGTTGCCGCGGCAACTCCTGCCCGGGCCGTGCGAGCACGCGGTCCATTTCGCGCTGCAGGTAGTCCCTGTCCACCTTGAACCCGATGATCTCGCAGGAACTGCTCCAGTTGGTGATGACGGTCCGGGTGTCGGGCGGGCAGATGGTGGCCAGCCCCGGCGTCGAGGTCACTTCCGTGCCGCCGGTGACGGAGACGATGCGGCCGGCCAGCGGGATGTTGATGCCGTAGGCACCGGGATGGTCGGACTCGATCGACACGGGCGCCCCGAAACCGATCCGGGCGAGCCTGGACGCGCCCATCTGGGAGGACTCCAGCGACGATCGCGCCGCGGTGTCCCGCGACAGCGGACGCAGCTCGTGAGGGAAGTACGCGTCCGCGACCACCTCGTGAACCTCGTCCCAGTCGGTGAAACCGGGACCTTCCAGCTCTCCTCGCATGCGTACGTCCAGACCTCTCACCTCGCGCCACGACCGCGCATGGGCAACTCCCGACCCTAGCATCGCCTGTGACTCACGTCACTGCAAGTACCGGCGACCCCCGTCCGGCAAACCCGTTTCGCGTTCCGGATCGCGCCTTCGCAATGCGGATCGACGGACTGTGACGCCCGTCATACGTTGTGCAGGTCCCCCATCGCGGGGGCTATCGCACGAATCGTGCAGAAAGGCGGTCAGGAGAAATGGACCAGCGCACTCTGCGTAACATTTTCGGCCAGTTCGCCAGTGGCGTCACCGTGATCACGTGCGCCAATGCCGCCGGCGAGCCGCACGGCGCGACCGTCACCGCCTTCACCGCCGTCTCGATCGAGCCGCGGCTGTGCCAGGTGACGTTGACCCGGAAATCGAAGGCATGCAGCTACCTCGGTGATGCACCGTTCGCGGTGAACATTCTGGCCGCCGATCAGCTCGACACGGCCATGCATTTCGCCGGCAAACCGCAACGGACGGAACCGGTGTGGGACTCCTCAGGCATCGCTCCCGCACTGTCCGGCAACGCGGCGACGCTCACGTGCTCGCCCTGGGCGTCCTACGACGGTGGTGACCACATCATCTTCATCGGCGAGATCGTCGATGCATCCGTCGACCAGACCAAGGACCCACTGCTGTTCTACCGCAGCACCTTCCACGATCTCGGTGCCGCGTCGGGCACCACGGCGTGGAACGGCTGCCTCGACGACCCCCACAGCGGATGGTTCGACGCCGCCGCGTCGTTCACACCACTCCACCTGCAGCTCGCCCAGGCTGCCTCGTAATCCTGACCGAAAGGGAACACCATGACCACCACCGAAGCTGCCGCCGATACCGACGTCGACCGCACGAAGGTCAATGTCGCCGCGGACTGTGAAGCGAACCGGACCGCGAACTTCGCCACCCGCCCGATGACCGGTGACGAGTACATCGAGTCGCTGCGTGACGACCGCGAGATCTACCTGCACGGCGAGCGTGTCAAGGATGTCACGACGCATCCGGCGTTCCGTAACCCGATCCGGATGACCGCCCGCCTCTACGACGCGATGCACACCGGCGAGCACGTCGACGCCCTGACCACCCCGACGGACACCGGCAGCGGGGGTGTGACGATGCCGTTCTTTCGGGCGCCGAAGAACTCCGACGATCTGCTGAAGGATCGTGACGCGATCGCCACCTGGGCGCGGATGACGTATGGGTGGATGGGCCGCAGCCCCGATTACAAGGCGTCGTTCCTCGGCACCCTGCACGCGAACAAGGAACTGTATTCACCGTTCCAGGACAACGCCGAACGCTGGTACAAGGAATCGCAGGAGAAGGTTCTGTACTGGAATCACGCGATCATCAACCCGCCGGTCGACCGCCAGCTCCCGCCCGACGAGGTGGGTGACGTGTTCATGAAGGTGGAGAAGGAAACCGACGCCGGCCTCATCGTCTCCGGTGCGAAGGTCGTGGCGACCGGGTCGGCGATCACCAATTACAACTTCATCGCCCACTACGGCCTGCCGATCAAGAAGAAGCAATTCGCGCTGATCTGCACCGTGCCGATGGACGCACCGGGGGTGAAGCTGATCTGCCGCACCTCCTACACCCAGCAGGCCGCGGTGATGGGCTCCCCGTTCGACTACCCCCTGTCGAGCCGGATGGACGAGAACGACACCATCTTCGTCTTCGACAAGGTATTGGTGCCGTGGGAGAACGTGTTCATGTACGGCGACGTGGACAAGATCAACGCGTTCTTCCCGCAGTCCGGGTTCCTGCCCCGCTTCACCCTTCAGGGCTGCACCCGCTTGGCGGTGAAACTGGATTTCATCGCCGGGCTGTTGATGAAGGCCCTCGACGCCACCGGAGCGGGCGGCTTCCGCGGAGTGCAGACCCGCGTCGGTGAGGTCATCGGCTGGCGGAACCTGTTCTGGTCGTTGACCGAATCGATGGTCCGCGACCCGGAACCGTGGGTGGGTGACACCGTCATCCCGAAGCTCGAGTACGGACTGACGTACCGGATGTTCATGCAGCAGGGCTACCCGCGGATCAAGGAGATCATCGAACAGGACGTCGCGTCCGGGCTGATCTACCTGCCGTCCTCGTCCGCCGACTTCAAGAGCCCCGACGTCCGCCCGTACCTCGACAAGTACGTCCGCGGCTCGGAGGGCATGACCGCGGTCGAGCGCGTCAAGATCATGAAGGCGCTGTGGGATTCGATCGGCAGCGAGTTCGGTGGCCGCCACGAACTCTACGAGCGCAACTACGCCGGCAACCACGAGGGCGTGAAGGCGGAACTGCTGATGTTCGCCGAGAACCGGGGCACGGTCAGCTCGATGAAGGGTCTGGCCGAGCAGTGCCTGGCCGAGTACGACCTGGACGGGTGGACGGTGCCCGACCTGATCGGCAACGACGACGTGTCCTACTTCGGCCGCAGCTAACCGCGCAGACCAGGAGAAACCATGACCACCATCGACAGCCCCACCGCGGTCGGCTCCGGCAACGCCGCCACCGACAAGTTCAAGGGCGCAAGGTTCACCGCCGACACGTCCACGGAACGCCTGTCCGCGATCGCCACCGAGGCGCTCGCCGGGCTGAGCGCCCTGATCCACAAGCACGCCGTCACCTACCCGGAGTACCGGGTCCTCAAGCAGTGGCTCATCGATGTCGGTGAGGGTGGCGAGTGGCCGCTGCTGCTCGACGTGTTCGTCGAGCACGACATCGAGGAGGTCAACTCCACCCGGTTCCGGGGCACCAAGGGCAGCATCGAGGGACCGTACTACGTGCCCGGCGCACCGGAACTGCCCGCGCGGTGCACCCTGCCGATGCGCGAGGAGGACCGGGCCCACCCCGCCCTCGTCCTCCGCGGCCGGGTCACCGACCTCGACGGGGCAGGCCTCGGCGGGGCGATCATCGAGTTGTGGCACGCCGACGACGAGGGTTACTACTCGCAGTTCGCCCCGCACCTGCCGGAATGGAACCTGCGCGGGACCATCGTCACCGACCCGGAGGGCCGGTACGAAATCACCACCATCGAGCCTGCCCCGTACCAGATCCCGACCGACGGCCCGACCGGACAGTTCATCGAGGGGGCCGGCTGGCACCCGTGGCGTCCGGCGCACCTGCACCTGCGGGTGACGTCCCCGGGCAAGCAGCCGATCATCACCCAGCTGTACTTCGCCGGCGGCGACTGGATCGACGACGACGTCGCCACCGCAACCAAACCCGAACTCCTTCTCGACCCGCAGCTCGACGACGCCGGGCGTAAGGTTGTCAGCTACGACTTCGCGCTCGATCCCGCCGCGGACTGAGACACCCACCCTCCCCCGGGCGACGCGAAAGATCGTGTCGCCCGGGGGATCGACGTTTGTGGAGGAAACATCATGCCGAGCACATCACCGGCGCGGACGACAGAGTTCGTGCACACCGCGACGGCCGTGATCGAGGTGGTCGTCGAGGGCAGCGGTCCGTCGGTGATCCTGCTGCCTTCCCTCGGCCGCGAGTCGTACGACTACGACGACGTCGCGAGTGGACTCGCGCGGAACGGTTTCCGGGTGTGCCGTCCCCAGCCGCGCGGCATCGGCCGGAGCACGGGACCCCTGGAGGACATCACGTTGCACGACCTGGCCGCCGACGTCGGAGCAGTGATCGAGGAACAGGACAACGGTGCGGCCGTCGTTCTCGGACATGCCTTCGGGCACTACGTCGCACGGATGCTCGCCGCCGACCGGCCCGACCTGGTGCGCGGGGTCGTCGTGGCTGCGGCGGGTGCCCGCAACTACCCAGCCGCGCTGACGGCGCTGGCGGTCAAATGCTCCGATTCCTCACTGCCCGAGGCAGAGCGGATCGGCTACCTGCAGGCCGGATTCTTCGCACCCGGCAACGATCCGGCCGAGTGGCTGACCGGCTGGTATCCGGAGGTGTCGAAGCGGCAACTCGCTGCCTCGGCCGCCACACCCAAGGACGAGTGGTGGGAGGTCGCGCACCAGCCGATCCTGGACCTGCAATCCGCTCTCGATCCGTTCCGTCCGCGCGAGACGGAGAACGAATTGCTTGATCGGTTCGGCGAGTTGGTCACCGTGACCGTCGTCCCGAATGCGAGCCATGCGCTCATGCCGGAAGCGCCCGCACAGGTTGTGCGGGCGCTCACCGACTGGATTCGGGCTCTCGACAGCTGAGTGGTCAGACCCTCTCGAAGATCGCGGTCAGTCCCTGGCCACCGCCGATGCACATCGTCTCGAGGCCGTAACGGGCTCCGCGACGGTCCATCTCGCGCAGCAGTGTAGTCAGGATCCGCACCCCGGTCGCACCGACGGGATGCCCGAGCGAGATTCCCGAGCCGTTGACATTGGTGCGGTCGAAATCCTGTGCACCGAAATTCCATTCGCGCGTGACAGCCAGCGCCTGCGCCGCAAAGGCCTCGTTCAGTTCGATGAGGTCGATGTCGGCGAGGGTCAGCCCGGCGCGTTTCAGGGCCCGTTCGGTGGACGGCACCGGTCCGATACCCATCTCGGACGGCTCCACCCCGGCGACCGCCCAGGTGACCAGGCGTGCGAGGGGCCGGAGCCCCAAACGCTCCGCCTCCGCCCGGGTGGTGACGAGGCATGCTGCCGCACCGTCGTTCTGCCCACTGGCGTTGCCGGCGGTGACGGTCGAGTCGGGGTCGGTGCCGCCCATGATGGGCCGCAACCGAGCGAGCGACTCGATTGTCGTGTCGGCACGGGGGTGCTCGTCCCGGTCGACGACCTGCGGATCGCCCTTGCGGACGGGAACTTCCACCGGCACGATCTCCTCGGCGAACTTTCCCGAGTCGATCGCGGCGACCGCCCGCCGGTGGGAACTCACCGCGAGCTCGTCCTGCTCGAGGCGGCTGATGTCGTACTTGCGGCGCAGGTTCTCCGCCGTCTCGAGCATGCCGCCCGGCACCGGATAATTGCGTCCGCCTGCGGTGACACGACCGCGGGCGAGCCGGTCGTGGAGCGCTGCCGGCGCACCGTTGGCTCCCCAGCGCATCGACTCGGTGTAGTACTCGGCGCGGCTCATCGATTCCACGCCGCCGGCGATCACCAGTGCGGCGATCCCCGTCTGCACCCGCATCGCCGCGTCGAGCACCGCCTGCAGACCGGATCCGCAACGACGGTCGAGTTGCTGACCGGGAACCGTCACCGGCATTCCCGCGTCCAGGGCCACAACGCGGCCGATGGCAGGCGCCTCACCGTTCGGGTAGCACTGACCGAAGATCACGTCGTCGACGCTGCCCGGATCGACCTTCGTCCGGGCGAGCAGTTCGGACACCACCCGAGCGCCGAGGTCGGCGGCGGGTACGTCCTTGAACTGACCGCCGTATCGGCCGACGGGGGTGCGCAGGGGCTCGCAGACGACGACATCGTCCGCCTGGGCATTCGTATTTTCAGGCACTGCGGAAATCCCTTTCGTGATCGGTCCAGCGCTGCGCCCATTCACGCAGTTCGACCGCTCGGATCTTGGCTCCGTTGCCGCCCACGGTGGTCGGCATTTCCTCGATCACGTGCACCGCGGCGGGAACCTTGAACGCCGCCAGCGACTCTGCGCACCATGCCTTGAGCTCGGCGGCGCCGGCCGACGCACCGTCGGTGGGGACGACGAACGCCACCGCCTCGGTGTATCCGCCGGAGCCGGTGATCCCCACGACCTTCGTCAGGTGCACGGCCTCGTGTTCGGCCAGCCGGTGCTCGATCTCGGCGGGATCCACCAGGAACCCGCGCAGCCGGAGGACGTCCCCCATCCGGCACACGTACGTATAGCCGCCGTCGCCGGTCGCGACGGCCAGGTCGCCGCTGCGGAACCACCCGTCCCTCGTGAACGCCCTACCCGCCGCATCCGGATTGCCGAGGTAGGCGTCGACGACGTTCGGTCCGCGCACCTGGAGCTCGCCCTGCTCACCGTCCGGAAGGACGGAGTCGTCCAGCGGGTCGACGATGCGAACCTCGATGCCGGGTTCGACCGGACGCCCACCGCCGTTCCAGCGCAAGGATTCCGGGTCTGCGGCATCCCACAGGAGCATCAGGGCGAACACCTCGGACGACCCGAAGACGCCCGTGGTGACGGCGTCGAATTCGTCGCGCACCCACGCGGCGACCTCGTGCGACCGGCCGAGGAAGTCGGCGATCCCGAGGCGTTTCAACGACGACAGGTCGGCGCGGTTACCCGCGTGCCACGTGTCGTGGAGCCGGGTGAAGAGATCGTCACCGCCGACGACGTGCGTCACCTTCGCCGATTCCATGCGGGCCAGCGTGGCCGCGGCGTCGAAGACGGGTTCCATCAGCAGCGTGCCGCCACCCGCGAGAGTGGCCAGAGCAGTGGAGTATCCGAATACCCCGGACACCGGCAGGACGCACAGGGTGACGTCGCCCGGTTCGACGGCGAGGACGACGGCGTCGGCTCGCGCGTGCCGTACCACCGCCGATTCGCGGTGCGCCGCGAGTTTGGGGACACCGGTGGATCCGGACGTCGTGAACGCGACTGCGAGCACGTCGTCCGGGTCAGCCCGCTCGCCGGCAGCCGTGACGGTTGCCCTGTCGGGTGTCTCCGGCACCTGGACGGTTCCGGTGTCCGCGCTGCCCGCTGTCCAGGCACCGCCGCTGAGGTCGAATCGCGCCGGGTCGGGAGCGGCGCTTTCCGTTCGAGGTCCGCACACGACGGCAACAGCCGGTGCCGGGAGGTCGAGGGAGTGCTGTGCCTCTTCGAGTCGGCCGAACAGGTCGAGACCGTGGAAGTGGTCGGCCACGGCCACCACCGCAGGTCGCGCCGAGGTGAGGATGTGTGCGATCTCGTGCGTGTTGTAGCGGGTGTTGACGCCGATGACGTGTGCACCCACAGCGGACGCGGCGAGTTGCCACACGATCGCGTCCGACCAGTTCGGCAGCAGGACGGCCACACACTGGCCGCGCCGGACGCCGACGCGCAGGAGTTCCGACTTCAGGGCGTCGACGCGGGCTCGCAGTTCGGTGCGGCTGGTGACGACCGGCTCGCCGTCGACGACGTCGAGGGTTGCGGCGGCACCCGGGTCGGCGGTCACGAGTTCGTCGAGCAGCGAGGCGAGTGTGTCACGACGCGTCGCCGTGTCGTGCGCCGTCACGAGAGCACCACCGCCGCACGCAGTTCGGTCAACCACTCGTCCGCCACCGAGGCGAAGTCGTCGATCTCCTCCATGGGGTAGTGGCCGATGCCCTCGAGCAGGGTGAAGGACGCAAGTCCGGGACGGGCGGCGTCGAGCGCCGACACGGTCTGCTCGACACGTCCGGCGTCGATCCACGGGTCCTGCGCGCCGGCGACGAGCCTGAGAGGACAGGTGATCTCGGCGATCCGGTCGCGCACGTCGTGCGTCCCCCAGCCGATCAGGTCGGACGACGAGATCTCCGGGTCCTCACGCTTGTGCATCATGGCGATCAGGTGCGCCTTCGCCTCGGGCACGGAATGTCCGACGGAGGCGAGCGTGCCCAGGTAGGTGCGGTCGGCGCGGCTGGGCCCGGCGACATCCTCGAGTTCGCGGCGCAACCCTCCCACGTTGACGCGGCCGGGACCGGCCTCCGCTGCCATCGCAATCGCTCCGGCCAGCGGCCTCGACGACCGCGTGGCGAGTTCGAGTGTCAGTTTGCCACCGATGGAACACCCGACGACGAAGGGGCGTTCGACGGCGAGCGCATCGAGGACCTTCCCGAGCCAGTCTCCGAAGGCGACGATGCTGGTGACGGGACCGTCGACCGCGGGCTCGGAACGTCCGTGCCCCGGAAGGTCGGGGACGATCACCCGGTAGCCCCGGCCTGCCAGTTCGGACGCGACGTGCCGCCACTGGACTCCGCTCTGGCCTGCGGTGTGCAGGCACAGAACGGTGGGCGCCTCGGTGGCCGGCTGAATGTCGGGGGTGATGATCTCGACGAAGCCGAGCGCTCCGTCGATCTCCAGGTATCGGGCCTCGATCATGGCCGGGCCTCCCTTCCGCACGTGAGTGGCAAAGTGTGCCCCGACACGCTTTGCCACTCACGTGCGGCGCTGCGGGCATGGGCGATGATGATGTCGAGCGGTTTGGTGAGGCGCAGGTACTCGTACCCCTCACCGCTGGACGAGAATTCACCGCTGATGGCGCGGCGCATGAAATCGTTCCGTTCGGCGAACACCAGGTCGACCCAGGTGACGGCCGGGGCGATGAGCGTGAACGTTGCCCCACCCGGGACGCGGCGGGCGACGTCGATGATCGTTCCGCGGTAGATCCGCAGCTGCAGTTCGCGGGCCCGGCCCGAGGAGTCCGTGCACCGCAGACCCACGGTACCGTCCCACGTCGACAACGAGGACGCGAAGGCCGTATCGGCGGAGAGGGATTCGCGGAGACAATCTCCCCAGGCGGGCGTGCAGAAGTCGACAGCGGGATTGAAACGGACGTCGGACGGTTCGGGCGAACGCCACGTCTCGATTCCCTCCTCGCGAATCGACCCGGCCTCGTCGACGAGCCGCACGTGGCGATCGAACACTGCTCCGGTCTCGGACTGTTCGACGCGCGTGACTACGGACTCGACGTGGACGATGTCGTCGCCCGCCACCGCGTACTGCGAATTCCATTGCAATCCGCTGCGTGTGGCACCGGACGTCGTCGCCGGAGCGAGTACTCCCGCTACGACGATTCCCGTCAACGACGCCTCCGGCAGCGACAGTCCGAGTTCGGAGACGCGCCGGGCGTCGCTCACAGTGCGATCGCCGACGGCGATACTTGTGGTGAGTGTGCTCATTCGCCCGCCCTCCCCAGGAGTTCGTCGGAGATGATCCGCATCTGGATCTCGCTGGTGCCCTCGAAGATCTTCGTCAACCGCGCATCCCGCCAATGCCGCTCGACCTGGAAGTCGGTGGTGTACCCGGCGCCGCCGTGAATCTGCACCGCCTCGCTCGTCACCCGTTCGGCCATCTCCGTCGCCACCAGCTTGCACATCGACGCTTCCAGCGAACACCGCCGGCCGGTGTCGATATCGGTGGCCACCGAATACATCAACTGCCTGGCGGCCTCGATGTCGGCGGCCATCGTCGCAATCTTGAACCGCAGGTGCTGAAAATCGGCCAACTCGTGCCCGAACTGCCGGCGGGTGTGCAGATACGCGATCGAATCCTCCAACGCACCCCGCGCCAGACCGATCGCCCGGGCCGCGGTATGCGCCCGCCCCACCTCCAGACCGGACACCGCCAGGTAGAAGCCCTTACCCTCCTCACCGAGCATGGCCGTGGCGGGCACCCGGAAATTGTCGAACGAGAGCTCCCACGTGCTCCACCCGAAGTACCCGATCTTGCGGATCTTCGTCCCGCTGATCCCGGCCGGGAACCCGCCGCGCTGCTTGTCGATCAGGAACGCGCTGATCCCCCGGTGCGGTTTCGCCGGATCCTTGTGCGGATCGGTCCGCGCGAACAGCACCAGGTAGTCGGCCTCGTCGGCGTACGTGCACCACATCTTGGTGCCGCTGATCACCCACTCGTCGCCGTCGCGGGTCGCGCGGCACGAAATGTTCGCCACATCCGAACCGGCCTCGGCCTCCGACAGCGCATACGCGCCCAGGTACTCACCGCGCGCGACCTTCGGCAGCAAAACCGCCTCCTGCTCCGCGGTGAACCCGCCGCCCATCCCGTTGCCGCGGGCCAGCAGCCCCGACACGCTCATCCACGCCCGGGACAACTCCTCCGCGACCAGGCAGTACTCGAACACCCCGAGACCGAGACCGCCGTGCTCCTCGGGGATCATGATCCCGAAGAACCCGACCTCGGCCATCGCCTTCTTCACCGTGTCCGGGATGGTGCCGCGGACCGGGTCGAGTTCGTTCGCGACCGGGAGCACCTGCTTCATCGCGAACTCGCGAGCCAGGTCGCGGATCGCCACCCGGTCCTCGGTCAGATACCGCGGCGAGTCGGTACGCGGCTGTGACGGCCGGTGAGTCATGGACACTCCTCATCCACTCGAACTACGGGGCGCGTGACTCGGGGGAACTCGCGGTTCCACACTCGGATCACATTAACGCTTGTTCACCCAGTAGAGCACGGACGGGAACGCACCGTCAATGCCGAATCTCCCCGAGTCAGGCGGGACGGTATCCGACCAGGTTGAGCGCGTAGACGCCGTACGAGTCCGCGACCGCCTGCGCGGACAACGGTCCGTCCGGGCGGTACCAGAGCGCGATTCCCGCGCACATGGTGAGCACCGCAGTCACCGCCTGGTGAACATGGGGGACGTCGAAGTCACCGCCGGCCACACCCGCCTCCGCGATGGTGACGAACAGGTGCTCCTGCGCATCGCGCGAGCCCACGACCCGTTTGCGGTCCACCTCGTCGAGGTACCGCAGCTCGGTGTTCGCCACCAGGCAGGCTTGCTGGTTACGGGCGGTGTACAGCGAATGCGCGACCACCGCGGCCGTCCACTGCTCCGCCGGCGCGGACCCCGCCTTCCGCAGAGCGGTCCGGGTGGCGGTGAACTGCTCGTCACTGGCCGACCGCAGAATCTCGACCAGGAGCTCGTCCTTGTTCTCGAAATGGTTGTACACGTTGGCGGCACTGCAGCCCGCACGTTTGGCGATGGTGCGCATGGTCGCCGCATGAAAGCCGGCGGTATAGAACTCCTCCAGCGCCGCGTCCAGGATCCGCTGCCGGACGGAGGGAATCACCGCACCGCTTGACCGAGTGTTCATCCCTCGGAGGGTAGGTGCCGCGCGAGGCGCGGGCAACACAACCTGCAGAAAATGCAGCTCACCAGCCTTCACGCACATCGGTCGGGGTGAACGGCGCACGGTGTTGACCGACGGTAGGGCGTCCGTTATGGTCCACATCACGTGAACAAACGTTAATAACCAGTTCGCGCATTCCGCTCCTCACACCGTGGAGGTATGCCACCTTGAGCACCCTCGAAGAACGAATCCGCCGCCTCGAAGACCTGGAGGCCATCCGGTACCTCGACGCGCGGTACTGCCGCCATCTCGACGACGGCAATTGGGACGCCCTGATGGATCTGTTCACCGACGACGGCGAATTCGACGGGCTGTCCAACCCTAAGGGCAAGAGCGAGATGCGGGCGTTCTTCGCCGGCCTCGCCCCTGGCGGGCTCACCGCGTTCTGGCATTTCATCACCAACCTGGAGATCGACCTCGACGGCGATCGCGCCACCGTCCGCTCGTTCCTGTGGCAGCCCTGTGTATCCGACGGCAACGCCTCCATCGCCGCCGGCCGATACACGGACGAGGCCGTCAAAGTCGACGGCCGCTGGTTGTACCGCGTCAAGCAGGTGCGCTTCCACTACTTCGGGCCGCTCTCGGAGGGCTGGGACGAGAACCGCTTCGCCCTCGAGTCGGCGCGACGCGCGGCGGTGAACGCGTGACCACCAAGTCCCCTGCCACCGCGGCGAGCGCAGCCGTCTGGTCACCGATTCTCGCGTTGCCGGAGTTCGTGGAACTGCGACGCCGCCGACGCGCCGTCACCACCGGACTCGGCCTGATCGCGATCGCACTGTTCTCGGGGTTTCTGGTCGGATTCGCCTACTTCCCCGAATTCCTCGGCGATAACACAGCATTCGGTGTTCCGCTGTCGCTGTGGGTGGTGTTCTCCCAATTCGCCGGCACCTGGGTACTCGTGTACGCGTATTTCCGACTGTCCCGTGCCTACATCCAACCCGCCGCCGATGACGCCGTCCGGGCCATCGCGCAACGTGATCAGGAGCATGTCTCATGACCGGCGACGCCGACTTCCTCGCCATCGGCATCTGCGCCGCCGTCATCTCGCTCACCCTGTGGGTGACGTTCGCCGCATCGCGCCGAAGCCGTAGCGCCACCGGTTTCTTCGCCGCGGGCCGCTCGATCAAGGGCTGGCAGAACGGTTTCGCGATCGCCGGCGAGTTCATTTCGGCGGGCAGCTTCCTGGGCACCACGGGATTGATCTTCTACAAGGGCGTCGACGGCGCCGTCATTCTGTGCACGTCGGTGGTCTCCTTCCTCCCCGTCCTCTTCCTCCTCGCCGAGAAGATGCGGAACGTCGGAAAGTTCACACTCGCCGATGTTCTGGTGTTCCGGACCGGTGCACGTCGCGTGCGGGTGGTGGTCGCTCTCAGCACCATCGTCACCGGAACATTCGTGCTGCTCGCCCAGCTCGTGGCAGCGGGCGTCCTGCTCGAGTCCGTCTCGGGGATCCCGTTCGGCCTGTCCGTCGTGGTGGCCGGATCACTCATGGGTATCTACGTCTTCGTCGGCGGAATGCTGGCGACCACGTGGGTTCAGGTGATCAAGTCGTCCATCCTGTCGATCCTGGCAATCGTGGTGTGCCTCGGGATCCTGGCGAAATTCGGCTTCAGCCTCCCCGGCATGCTCGGGGCGGCGACGTCGAACGCGGCAGCCGGAGATGCGATCCTCTCCCCGGGCCTGATCTTCGGGCAGACCGGCGCGATCAACCTGATCTCGTACTCCCTCGCGTTCGCGCTCGGCACGGCCGGTATGGCGCACATCCTGATTCGCTTCTTCACCGTCCCCGAGGCCGCGACGGCACGGAAGTCGCTCGGCTGGACCGTCGCACTGTGCAGCATCTTCTACCTGATCGTCATCGTCATGGGCTTCGGCACCGCGGCGCTCCTCGGCCCGGACGGGGCGGATCGTGTCGGCGCAGGCGGCAATCTCGCGGCACCCACGCTGGTCACGGAACTCGGCGGAGGCGTCGGCACCATCGGCGGATCGATCGCGCTGGCCATGGTGGCAGCCGTCGCGTTCGCGAGCATCGTCGCCGTCGTCGCGGGCGTCGTGATCTCCGCGGCGGGAACGTTCGCCCACGACGTGTGGCCCACCCTCACCCGCAGGAAGGCTGCGGACGCCGACACGGAGACGGCGGATGCCCGCGAGGCGAAGGTCGCCCGGTACGCGGCGGTCGCGTTCAGCGTCGCCGCGATCGGACTGACGATGGCAATCGGCGACACTACAAATATCACCTACTTCATGGGTATGGCCTTCATGGTCGCAGGCAGTGCGCACCTGCCCAGCCTGCTGCTCAGTCTCAACTGGCGGCGGTTCAACAGCACAGGCGCCGTGTGGGGCATCTCGGTCGGATTAGCATCCACCGTGGTCAGCCTGATGTTCACGGAGGCGCTCTGGGTGGGTAGTGGACCGGCGCCGCTGACCATTCAGTTGCCGGTGATCATCACGATGCCGCTCGGGCTCGCCGCCGCCGTGATCGGCTCCCTCGCCGGCGAACGCCTTCACGGACGTTCGGCAGATCGAGACGAGAAGTTCGCCGAGATGCTGGTGCGCGCCGAGACCGGTATCGGCGCGGAACTCGCCGAGGCGCACTAGGTTTCACGCGCGGCCGATG